>DILW01000178.1 GCA_002425245.1 Betaproteobacteria bacterium UBA5582
ACCGCCCAGCACGCGCGGTTCCGGCCAGCTACGGGCGAGCAGGGCGCCGATCAGCGCCGCCCAGATCGGCGCCGTGGCGTTGAGCACGGCGAGCAGCGAGGCTGGCGTCAGGCGGGCCGCATAGGCGAAGAGCAGGAAGGGCAGCGCCGAGTTGAGCAGGCCAAGGACCAGGAAGGCGCGCCAGTTGGCGCGTAGCGCCAGCGGCCGGCGCAGGACGAGGGCAACGCCCCACAGGAAGAGCGCCGCCAGCCCGACGCGGAAGAAGACCAGCCAGGCCGCGCCGAGCACCGGCGCGGCAATGCGCATGAAGAGGAAGGAAGCGCCCCAGATCGCGGCAAGCAGGACGAGGCGGAACAGGTTGGCGGATGACATGAAGCGCAGTATGGCAGCGCTACGACACGAAGCAATCCGATTCTTGCGCCGCCGTTCAGCCGGCCAGGAAGTTGGCGATGCGCACGTAGTCCTCGACCGGCAGGTCTTCCGGACGCAGCGTCGGGGCGATGCCGAGCGCGGCGAAACCCGCGTCGTCGAGGATGCCCTTGAGGTTGTTGCGCAGCATCTTGCGGCGCTGGGCGAAAGCGGCCTGAACCAGCGTCGACAGGCGTTCCGGATTCTTCGCGGTGAGCTGCTCCGGGGGTTTCGGGATCAGCCGGACCACCGCCGAATCGACCTTGGGCGGCGGGTCGAAGCTCTCCGGCGGCACGTCGATCAGCCATTCCAGCCAGAAGCTGTACTGCAGCATCACCGACAGCCGGCCGTAGTCGGCGCAGCCGGGTTCGGCGACCATGCGTTCGACGACTTCCTTCTGCAGCATGAAGTGCATGTCGCGCACCTGCTGGCCGTAGCTGGCGAGGTGGAAAAGGAGCGGCGTCGAGATGTTGTAGGGCAGGTTGCCGACCAGGCGCAGGTCGCTGCCGATGCTGGCGAAGTCGAAGGCGAGCGCGTCGCCTTCGTGGATGGCGAGGCGCTCGACCGGATGCTGCTTTTTCAGGCGGGCGATCAGGTCGCGGTCGATCTCGACGACGTGCAGCCGATCAACGCGCTCAAGCAGCGGCACGGTGATGGCACCGAGGCCGGGGCCGATCTCGACGACGGTATCGCTGCGCTGGGGATCGATCGCCGAGACGATGGCACCGATGATGCCCTGGTCGATGAGAAAGTTTTGCCCGAACCTTTTGCGGGCAACGTGACCTTTCATTACAGTTTCCTTTGTGCCATGCGCGCCGCTTCGCTGACCGCGGCGAACAGGCTGCCGGGGTCGGCCTGGCCGGAACCGGCGAGGGCCAATGCGGTGCCGTGATCGACCGAGGTACGGATGATCGGCAGGCCGAGGGTGACGTTGATGCCGTTGCCGAAGGTGGCGTACTTGAGCGCGGTCAGGCCCTGGTCGTGGTACATCGCCAGCACGGCGTCGCCGCCGGCCAGTACCGGCGGGGTGAACATGGTGTCGGCGGGATGCGGGCCCGAGAGTTGCAGGCCTTCGCTGCACAGCCGGGCGAGCGCCGGTTCGATGATGTCGATTTCCTCGCGGCCAAGGTAACCGCCCTCGCCCGCATGCGGGTTCAACCCGGCAACCAGGATGCGCGGTTCGGCGATGCCGTACTTGCCGCGCAGGTCGGCGTCCACAATGCGCAGCGTGCGCTCCAGCAGATCGCCGGTGATCGCCGCCGGCACGTCCTTGAGCGGCAGGTGCGTGGTCGCCAGGGCGACGCGCAGCGGGCCGCGTTCGGTGTCGCCGGCCAGCATCATCACCACCAGCGGCGTGCCGGTCTTCTCGGCGAGGTATTCGGTGTGGCCGGTGAAGGCGACGCCGGCCTCATTGATCACGCCTTTGTGCACCGGCGCCGTCGCCATCGCGGCGAATTCGCCGGACTGGCAGCCGGCCAGCGCCCGGTCGAGCAGGGCCAGCACGTAGCGGCCGTTGGCGGAATCGAGGACGCCGGCTTCGGCCGGCGCGGCGAGCGGCAGGTGAATGACATCGAGCGTGCCGGGCGCCGCCGGCACGGCGGGTTCATAGTCGCGCAGGACGATGTCGAGGCCGAGTTGTTCGGCACGCTGGCGCAGCAGATCCCGGTCGGCGAGGACGACCGGACGACCGGCGCCGGACCAGCCGGCAAGCTGCAGGCAGAGTTCGGGACCGATGCCGGCCGGTTCGCCGCTGGTGACGGCGATCACCGGTGCGGTCATTGCTGCTCCAGGCGGTTTTCGACGTAGGTGCGGTCGCGCAGCTGGCGCAGCCAGTCCTGGTAGGCATCGTCGAGCTTGCGCTCACGGATCGCCTGACGGGCGACCATGCGCTGGCGTTCGGCAGAAACGTCTCGCTCGCGCCGCTCGATGACCTGGATCAGGTGCATGCCGAAAGGCGACTTGATCACCTGGCTGAGTTCGCCCGGCTTGAGTGCATCCATTGCCCGCTCGAAATCGGGGACGGTGTCGCCCGGATTCAGCCAGCCCAGGTCACCGCCCTTGGCGGCGGAGCCATCCTGGGAAAAGAGCCGGGCCTGTTCGGCGAAGTCCTTGCCGTTGACGATGCGCTCGCGCACGGTTTCCAGCCGGTGCCGGGCTTCGGCTTCGGAAACCACTTCGTTGACGCGGACCAGGATGTGGCGCGCATTGGTCTGCATGACCGAGGCCGGCGCGTTGGCGCTGCGCTTGTCGACCAGCTTGATGACGTGAAAACCGGCCGAGGAACGCAGCAGCTCACTGACCTCGCCGGTTTTGAGGCGGGAGGCGGCTTCGGCATACAACTGCGGCAGGCGATCCAGCTGGCGCCAGCCGAGATCGCCGCCCTGCAGACCGTCCGGCGCATCCGAAAAGACTGCTGTCAGCTCGGCGAAATTCTCGCCGGCGCGGGCCTTGGCCAGTGCCTGTTCGCCGCGTTGGCGCAGCTTCAGCAACTGCTCGGGCGACGCCGATTCGGGCGCCCGCAACAGGATATGCGCCAGCCGGTACTCGTCGCCACCGCCGTTGGCAGCCTGGTTGGCGAGGTAGTTGTCGATTTCGCTGTCGGAAACGACCAGTCGGCTTTCGACTTCGCGTTCGCGCAGGCGGGCCATGATCATTTCGCCGCGGATTTCCTCGCGGAAATCCTCATAGGACACGCCGTCCTTCTCCAGCGCTGCTCTGAACTGACTCTGATTCATGTTGTTGTTGGCAGCGATGCGACCGATCGCCTGATCGAGTTGCAGATCGTCGATACGCAGGCCGCTTTCCCGGGCATAAGCGAACTGGGCGTAATCCATGATCATCCGCTCCAGCATCTGCCGCTCCAGCACATCCTCCGAGGGCAAGGGCGTCCCCTGCTTTTCCAGCTGACGCACAGCAACCGCCAGCCTGGCCCGCAACTCGTTGCGGGTGATCACACTGTCGCCGACCACGGCCACGATGTAATCCGCCTCAACGGGCTCCTGCGCCTGTACGGGCAGGGCAAGCAGGCAGGAAACGGCGAAAAGTACGCTGAAGAAATATTTTTGCATGGGTATCACTGATTGGATATCAGACTGCTGTCACTGGGCAATTCGTTGGTTTTACCATAGCCCGGTATGCTGCGCCGGAGCAAGCCAAGCGGATTCGACCCGATACTGGTGAAGTCCTGCAGTTCGAGTTGCAGGAAGAAACTGGTGTTTGGCGAGCCTGAAGTCGCCGCCAGCCTTTGCACGACGCCGCGCATCGCCCAGCAGCCGGCGTTGTATTCGAGACCACCGATGGTTTCCAGCATCTTGTGGTCGCGCATCGAGTAGTTGTAGCGGCCCACCGCATACCATTGCGGGGCCAGGGGCCACTGGCCGGCGAAGTCGACCTGATCGACGACGGCAGCGTTGGTCAAGGGGTCGCGGGTGTAACGGTAACTGGCCGAGAGCACCTTGCCGTAATCGGGCTGGAAACGGACGCCAGCGGAGAAACGCTCGTTGATGCGGTCCTTGTAGTTGTATTCCCAGGTCGCCTCGGCGTAGGTCTTCGGGGCGACGAGGCCGCTGACCGAGGCGATCAGGTTGGAGAACTCATCCTGGCGCGAGGTCTCGCCAGGCAGGCTGACGCGCTGGCCGGTAAAGTAATAACGCTGACCGATCATCGCCCGGAAACGCTCGGCACCGGTATCGGCATTCAGGATGCGGGTGGTCAGGGCCGCGGTCAGCTGGTTGGCGTCATTGATCCGGTCATAACCGCTGTAACGGTTTTCGGAAAACACCTGGGCGAAATTGAAGTCGGTGATACCGGTATCGAAAACCGGTATCCGGCTCTGATCCTTGTAGGGTATCCACACGTAGTAGAGACGCGGCTCCAGCGTCTGCAGGTAGGCATTACCCAGCAACTCGCCCTCGCGTTCGAGGACCAGCGTCGAGTCCACCGAGAAGGTCGGCAGAACGCGCGAGAAACTGTCACTGCCCCCGCCGTTGAGCAGGGAACGGTCAATCGAATAGCTGCTGGCGTGCAGGCCGATCTTGGGCACGACCTGCAGGGCCGGCGTCACCAGCGGCAGGCTGACCTGGGGATAGATCACCATGCGCTCGCCTCGATCCTTGCTGGCCTTGTCCTGGTGGGTGAATTTCGTGTACTGCCCGAGCAGGTTGAAATCCATGCCCAACAGGTTGGGGCGGTAGCCGACCAGATTCAGTTGCGGCTCAAGGAAATAGGGGCGGGCAATCGGATTTTCCGGGTCCGGCTGCAGGGTCTGGTAGCGCAGTACCTGCAGCGAGGACTGCAGCCACGGATTGGGCGCGTAACTCACCGAGGCCTGGCGCACCAGCTGTACCTGCGAGGTCTGCAGCAGGCGCGAGGAGAGGTCTTCCCAGTAGCGGTCGTCGGAAACGCCGTTCCAGTTGAGTGCGGCCGTCAGACCACTGCCGAAATTGTAGAGATGGTGGATCTCGTAGGCATAGCGGCGACGGTCGTCCTCGTTGCGATCGCTGCTCATGTATTCGGCACGTATCTCGCCACGGTTCGACTCGGTCAGGTAGCGCGTCTCGACCCCCAGCTGGAAACCGCGCTTGCTCATCACCCGCGGGTAGAACGTGGCGTCATAGTTGGGCGCAATGTTCCAGTAGTAGGGCAACGACAGGTCGAAGCCGGTATTCGTCGACTGCTTGATCGACGGCGTGAGCACCCCCGAGCGGCGCTGGTTGTTCAAGGGGAACCAGGCGACCGGCGAGTAGAACAACGGCACCCCCTTGAACCACAGCGAGGAGTTGTCGGCGCGGCCAACGTTTTCGTCAAAGTCGAGATCAAGGCGATCCGCCTTCAGATACCAGTCCGGCGACGGCGCCCGGCAGGTAGAGAAGGTACTGTTCTCCATGCGCATCCGGTTCTCACCGGCAAAATCGATGCGCTCGGCGGTGCCCCGGGCCTCGCTCAGGCGCGGTTCGGGCGATTCGGTCGGCAGGCCGTACACGTTGGCCACGTTGAGCATCATTGGTGCCCCGCTGTTGGCGCCATTGACGCTGGCCACGGTGACCAAGGTCTTGTTTTGCTCGTAGAGCTTGCTGTCGACTTCCTTGACCACCCGATAACGGGCCTGGTCGGCAAAGCCGATCTGCTCGGACAGCTTCATCCGCAGGTGTTCGGCTTCGACTTCGGAACCTTCCTGCTGCAGCTTGACCTTACCCTGGGCATCCACCTCATCCTCAAGCGGGCGGTAGCTCAGACGATCCGCCGTCAGAACCATGCCCGACTTACGCAATTCGACATTGCCCTCGGCCTCCGCCAGTTCCTCGGTCTGGCCCTCCAGACGGTCGGCCGAGAGGAACAGGGGGTAATCGTCCGCGGGACGCAAGGCGACTGCAACCGGTGCCGAACCTGCCGCGGCCAGCTTGTCGGCACGCTTCTTCCTGGCCAGCAGATTGAAACGCTTTTCCAGACGCAAGGTCGAGTTGTCGGCGGACGCACCGGTCAGCGCCGCCAAAAGCACAGGCGTGTCGCCAGTCGCCGCATGCGCAGCCGGCAAGCCGGCAAACAGGCAACAAACCAGCGCGGCAATCGGACGTCGGGAAAAACCTGTCATCGGAGCATTCTGAGCGGGCCGGGACCGGAAAGCGGAATGCCCGGGTGTTAAAATCGCGCCATTTTACAACGAACCTTCCCCTCCTCGATGTCGCGCGATCAACTTGTTACCGACTGGGTTGCCAGTCGCTTCCCCGAACAGTCCGTTTCCATCACGCCGGCCTCCGCCGACGCCAGCTTCCGCCGCTATTTCCGCCTCACCTGGCCGGACGGCAACACGCGCATCCTGATGGACGCGCCGCCGGAAAAAGAAGACTGCAAACCCTTCATCAAGGTCGCCGGCCTGCTCGCCAAGGCCGACCTGGCCGCACCGCGCATCCTTGACCAGGATCTCGACAACGGTTTCCTGGTGCTCACCGACCTCGGCCGCATCGGCTACCTCGACGCGCTCAACGCCGACCTGTCGCTGGCCGACACGCTGATCCGCCCGGTACTCGACGTACTCGTCAAATGGCAGCTGTCGTCGACCGCCGCCACGCTGCCGCCCTACGACGCGACCCTGCTGCGCCGCGAACTCGACCTCTTCCCGGAATGGTTCGTCGGCCGCCACCTCGGCGTCCAGCTCGACGATAGCGAAAAGCTGATGCTCGACCGGACCTTCAAGTTCCTGATCAACTCGGCGCTCAACCAGCCCAAGGTCTTCGTCCATCGCGACTTCATGCCGCGCAACCTGATGGTCGTTGAAAGCGCCGAAACCCTGACGCCGGGCATCATCGACTTCCAGGACGCGGTCTACGGGCCGATCACCTACGACGTCGTCTCGCTGTTCCGCGACGCCTTCATCTCCTGGGAAGAAGAACAGGAAATCGACTGGGTCGTCCGCTACTGGGAAAAGGCCCGCGCCGCCGGCCTGCCGGTGCGCGCCGACTTCGGCGATTTCTGGCGCGACTACGAGCTGATGGGCCTGCAGCGCCACCTCAAGGTACTCGGCATCTTCTGCCGCCTGAAGTATCGCGACGGCAAGGAAAAGTACAGCGAAGACCTGCCGCGTTTCATGAACTACGCGCGCAAGACCGCCAGCCGCTACATCCCGCTCAAGCCGCTGCTCAACCTGCTCGACAAGCTCGAAGGCAACACCGAGCAGATCGGCTACCGCCGCTAGGCCGCGATGAAAGCGATGATCCTCGCCGCCGGCCGCGGCGAACGCATGCGGCCGCTGACCGACCACACGCCGAAGCCGCTGCTCGCCGCCGGCGGCAAGCCGCTGATCGTCTGGCACCTGGAGAAGCTGGCCGCCGCCGGTTTCCGCGAAGTGGTCATCAACCACGCCCACCTTGGTGAAAAAATCGAGGCGGCGCTCGGCGACGGATCGCAGTGGGGACTCAGCATCGCCTATTCCCCGGAACCGCCGGGCGCGCTGGAAACCGCCGGCGGCATCGCCCGCGCCTTGCCGCAACTCGGCGACGCCCCGTTTCTGGTGGTCAATGGCGACGTCTACTGCGACGTCGATTTTCCCGCCTTCGCCGCGCGCGGCTGCCCAGTCGGCGGCGCCCGCCTGCTGCTGGTCGACAACCCAGCCCACCACGGCGGCGGCGACTTCTCGCTGAGCGGCAAACGGATCCTTCCAGCCAACAGTGAGCAAACGCTCACCTACGCCGGCATCGGCGTCTTTTCGCCAGCCATGTTCGACCCTGTGCCGGCCGACCAGCCGATGAAACTGCGCCCGCTGCTCGACGCAGCGATTGCCGCCGGCACGCTGACCGGGGAACGTCACGCCGGCCGCTGGGTCGACGTGGGCACGCCACAACGGCTCGCCGAACTTGACCAGGAACTGAGAACCGCATGAGCCACGCCCACTTCATCGCCCGCCGCCAACGCCTGCTCAAAACCATCGGCGACGGCGTCGCCATCATCCCGACGGCGCCGGAAGTCGTGCGCAACCGCGACGCGCACTATCCCTACCGTTTCGACAGCTATTTCTGGTACCTGTCGGGCTTCCCGGAACCGGAAGCGGTGATCGTGCTGGTCGGCGGCAAAAAGCCGAAGTCCATCCTGTTCTGCCGCGACAAACACGAAGAACGCGAAATCTGGGACGGCTACCGCTACGGTCCGAAAGCGGCGAAGACGGCCTTCGGCTTCGACGCCGCGTACTCGATCGAACAGCTGGACAAAAAATTGCCCGAACTGCTGGTCGACCGCGACACGCTATGGCACGCCGTCGGCCACGACGAGGCCTGGGATGCGCGTATTGCCAGGGCCTTGAACGAAGTGCGCGCGCAGGCCCGCGCCGGCAAGCGGGCGCCGCGCGCGATCCACGATCTGCGCGCCGAACTCGACGCCATGCGCCTCTACAAGGACGCGGC
>DILW01000102.1 GCA_002425245.1 Betaproteobacteria bacterium UBA5582
TCTTCCGATCTGTCAGGGCGGCGCGGTTGTAATCGGCAACCGGCTTGCGGAAGGGGTGCGCCAGATGGCGCCCGAGCAAGGCGGCCAGGTCGGCATGTGGCCCGTCCTGGGCGCTGTGGATGAAACGCGAATTCCCGCTCATGCCGTCAGCGACCTCGCGCCCAGGACGCCCTCGGCGGTCAGCAGCGCATCGATTTCTTCCGCCGCCTTGAGCGGGCGCATCCGGTCGTGCAGCAGGCCAGCCTCCGGGTAATTGCGGCGGACCAGCGCCAGCCACTGCTTGAGCCGGCCGCCGGCATGCTCGGGCAGCACCTTGCGCCGCACGCCTTGCCAGTAGGCAGCAACACACGGCACCACCGCCGGCCAGCCACCCAGCTCGTGGCCGCGGATGCGCTGCGCCAGCAGCGGGTCGGCCACCGCGCCGCGACCGAGCATGAGGTCGGCACAACCGGTCGCCGCCCGGCAGGCGTGGTAGTCGTCGACCGTCCACACCTCGCCGTTGGCGATGATCGGAATGGCGATCGCTTCACGGATGCGCGCGATCCACTCCCAGCGCGCCGGCGGCCGGTAACCGTCGCCCCGGGTGCGCGCGTGCACGATCAGCTCGTCGATGCCGCCGGCCTGCAGCGCCTGGGCGCAGGCCACGGCCAGGTTCGTATCGTCGATGCCCAGGCGCATCTTGGCGGTGAATGGAATATGCGCCGGCACCTCGGCACGCACCGCGGCGACGATGCGCTGCAGCAGTTCCGGCTCGCCGAGCAGCGCCGAACCGCCGCGATGACGAAACACGGTCGGCGCCGGGCAGCCGAAGTTGATGTCCACGCCGGCCGGTTCCAGGGTCACCAAACGGCGCGCGTTGGCCGCCATCAGTTCGGGATCGGAGCCGAGCAACTGCACGCGCATCGGCGTCCCCGACGCCGTCCGGCTACCGGTCAGCAGCTCCGGACAGGTGCGCAGGAAGGTCTTCGCCGGCAAGACGTTGTTCGACACCCGGACGAACTCGCAAATCCCCCAGTCGTAACCGCCGACCGCCGTCAGCACGTCCCTCAGCAGCGGATCGGCAAGACCTTCCAGGGGGGCGAGGAGAATTCGGGACATCGAATAAATTTCGGCAAATGCTTGAAAAAGCGCGCATTATAGTCCTGCCCCACGTCAAGCATCGTCCTCGACCTCCTCCACCGGACCAAGGTGGCCCCCTTTGCCCACCATGCCTGCGCTGAAGCGCCGGGCTGGGCCTCGGTAATCTCCCTCCTGCCAGTGCATTGGCGCCGATACCACGTTAACCACACTATTACTAAGGGAAAACCCGTAGATGGCAGCGTCACGATGCTATCATCTTAGCGGGGCATCCTTGGTGCACTTCACACGAAGTGCCGTCGAGGATGAAAACTCGCTCAGCCAAAAACAAGAGTTGAAAAATGAAACAAACTCTAATCGCTTCAGGGGTGATCTGGGCCCTGTGGTGCTGGCCGACCGGCCAAGCTTCCGCTCAGGGAAACGCGCCGCTACCGGCACCACAACCGAATGCACCTTCAGCCAGCACGAGCGGTCCGGGCGTCATCGTCCCGCTATCTCCACCGGAAACGCTGAACGGCCCGCAAATCGAGAAAAAGCCGGTATTCGGCAATTTCCAGTACGACAGCGGCCTGCCGGAGAAATCCCTCGACGTCACCATCCGCAGCATGTTCGAGGATTACCGGCTGAGCGGCCCCGGCCGGGCCAGCAGCTTCTACCAGCCTGGTTCGCACTGGCTGCACGATGTTGAACTGACCGCCCGCCAGCCGATCGGCGAGGAACTGAAAACCGAATTCAACGCCGTCATCCGCTACACCGACAGCAAGCGCCACGACCCCGCCGTCTGGAGCCTGCAGCGCGTGCAGTTCATCGCGCGCGACCAGGTCAATCACCTGACGCTCGGCGACTACTACGCGACGCTGTCGCAGTATTCGCTGAACCAGGCGATCAAGGGCCTCGGCTACCAGCGCAACTTCGGCGAATCGACCTACCTGCGCGTCGTCGCCGGCACCATGGCACCGCGCTGGGATCACCTGTTCGGCGAACCGCACAACGAAACCATCCAGCGCGACGTTGTCGGCCTGCGCGCCCAGAACGCCGGTGACAACTACCGGGTCGGCCTCAACCTGATGTCCGCATCCGACCACGACAACGCCTCGGTGCGCACCATCCAGGACACCTACCGCCAGGTGCTACCGGCCCTTGACTGGGAATACCGCACCGACGGCGGTGTCCGCCTGAGTGGCGAGCATGCCCAGGCCAACACCCGCAAGCAGACCGCCGCCGGCGTCAGGCGCGATCTGGCCGGCACCGCGCATCGCGTCAACGCCGACGGCAGCCTGGGCGAACTGCGCTGGCGCATGCGTACCGAACGCGTCTCATCCGACTTCGTCACCCTCGGCGGCGGTGCCGCCATCGACCGCCTGCGCTACTACCTGCGCGGCGACTACCGCCTCAACAAAACCTGGAGTGTCTTCCTCGCCGACGACTGGTACCGTAACAACCTCGACGACCAGATCAGCGCGACCACGCGCACCCACATCCCGGAAGCCGGCGTCACTGCGCGCGGCCTGTTCGACCGCCGCAACCTGACGCTGACCACCTCGCTGCGCCAGCGTCAGATCAGGACCGAAGCGCCGCAGTACGACCGCAACATCTCCGACCGCCTCTACGTCAGCCTGAGCGACCGCTTCCAGGAAGTCTCGGTGCGCGGCGAAGTGGAAGCCCTGCTCAACAAGCGCAAGAGCACGGCTGGCGTTCGTACCGACAACGACGATTACCTGTACCGTTTCGCCGTCGATTCGCGCCACCTGTTCGCCGAAGGCCGCTACGATTTCCGTCCCTACCTGACGCTGGAACACCAGATCGTCCAGGATCCGACGACCGGCAAGTCCGTGCTCACCGATGGCGTGCTGCTCGACTTCCGCCTGGTCGCCCCCGGCAACCTGACCTATGCGATGAATTTCGAACAGCGCAACGTCAACAACGGTACCGCTACCGTCAACGACAACAGCCTGTTGCGCTACGGCCTGAGCGTCGCCTATCGTCCCGGGCAGTTCCCGGGCAGCAGCATCCGCGCCGAGGCCGGCAAGGCTCACTACAATTTCAGCGACAACGCCAAGGATTACCGGGAACGTTATGTCCGCGTGATGCTGGACATTCCTTTCTCGCTGGAGAAATAAAATGACCCCGTCCGTCAATCGCCACCGCCAGTTCCTGCACGGCATCCTTGCCCTGCTGCTGTTCGCCATCGCCCAGACCGCCACCGCCCAGTGGTGGCGCTTCGGCAGCGACTCGGCGCAACCGGTGTTCTCCGACCTGCTGTTCAATAACGTCAGCGCGCTGCGCGTCGACCGCAGCCTGCAGTTCTCGCCGGAAGACCTCGACCAGCGCAAGATCGCCGTCCGCGGCCGGGCCGAAGTCGGCCAGGGCAAGATCGGCCGGGTCGAGGCCAGCCTCGACGACGGCGCCAACTGGACGGCGATCCCGGTCGGCGATCGCGGCCTGTTCGCCTTCGAATTCGTCCCCGAAATCGAACGCGCCTACCGCTTCAAGATCCGCGCCCTGTCGACCACCGGCCAGTCGAGTGACGAGGCCGAACACGCCTTTGAGTTCAAGGTGGTCAAGGAAGACAACCGGGCGCTCGCCAAGGCCGCCTTCCAGCAGTTGCTCGACCGCTACATGGCGCGCGACCGCAGCGGCTTCATGAGCCTGGTATCGCGTGAATTCCTCGGCAACGAGACGGCACTCGACAGCGCCATCGGCAACGACTTCCGCTTCTTCGACTCGATCCGCATCGAACCGACGATCCAGCGCATGGCAGCCAGCGACAACCGGTGGACGATCTACTTCAACTTCCGGCGCCAGGTCCGTTCGGTACGCAGCGGCCAGATGCTGTCCGACCAGGCGATGACCTCGGTCACCCTGATCCGCGACGGCGACGGCTACAAGCTGCAGGAACTCGCGGCCCCGCTCATCTTCGGCGTCTCCGACCCGTCCAACGTCGCCACCTACGTCACCGGCGAAGCGGTCGGCCGGCCGGTTCTGACGGTCAACGAGAAGACCGGCGAAGCCAGCACCCAGACGCAGGGCCAGACCACCGAAAGCAGCGGCGGTTCGGGCCGTGTCGACAGCGGCAACGTCGATCTGAACATGGGTCAGGGCTATTCCTTCCGCACCAGCGCCAAGGTCAACAATGTCCAGCCTGGCGGCGATTTCGCCTTCGGCGGCTTCTTCGAGCTGTTCCTCGGCAATGAAGTCGAAGCGGCAGCCGTCCTCGGCAGCTTCAGCCTGAGCCAGCCGCCGGCGATCAACCCCGGCGCGCTGACGCCCGGTCTGGAGTTCGTCCATCTGCAGGTCGGTCAGGTCATCGGCATGAAGCTGGTCAGCGGCAAGTATGCGCTGGTCCGCCTGGCAGCCCAGACCGGACAGGATACGCGCCGCTTCGAATACCTGCTGAGCGACACGCCGAACTTCAAGTAAGCGGGAGGACGCCGAACCGTCCGGGGCCAGCACGCCCCGGACGCATCGGCCACCTCTCGGCAACAGGCTTCCGGCAGCCACGGAATCGACCGCCGCCACCGGATGCCCCGGGAAAGGATGAGGTCATGAAAACGCGACTTGTCTCGATGCTGCTGATTCTGGGCAGCGCCGGCCTGGGCGCGGCGCCCGAGCCGGCAGCGGAGAACCTGGCGCCGGCAGCCGTCGCCAGGCAGCGGGAAAATCTCAATGCCTTGAACGCTGCCACCAGCCAGGCCCTGCAGGCGATGAATCAGGCGGTGCAATCACTGGACCGCGTGCCGCTGGCGCTGCCCGCCAGCCGCTCGGTGAGCGAAGCGCAACAGATGATTTCGCTCGGCATGCCGGCCGACGCCTATTTCGCCGCCCTCGACCAACTGGCCAAACAGGCAGCAGCCAATCCCGCCGCCGGCCTCGACACCGCCGCCCTGCGCGACTGCCGTGCCGCCAGCCAGCGCCTGCTGCAGACCAAGGGGCTCGATGCCGCCGCGATCGACACCCGCCTGCGCACGGAAAACCCCGAGAATCACCGCCTGCTGCAGGAGAGCCGCGACCTGCAGTTCCTCGAACTGGCACGCGCCATGCTGGTCGCCGGCTGGCTGGCCAGGGAAAGCGAGGCCGTCCTCGCCTGCCTGCCGCCGCTGCAGAAACAGCTGTCGCAAATCGCCGGCAATGGAAATCTTGAGCTGCTGCGTCTGGAAGACCGCCAGCAGATGCAGGCCATCGAAGCCAAGGTTTCGCCACCGCCAGCACCCAGAACCTACCAGTAATCGGGAGGGGCGCCATGAACGCCAGGACAGTATCAACCCCGAGCCCCGGTTCGCCACGGCAGGCAGGCCGGCGCTTCCTGCTGACCATCGCCGCCGGCATCCTCTGCCTCGCCACAACGCTGACCCCAGCCGCCGAGGACGATGAAATCGCCAGGCTGACCGCACAAAAGCAGGAGTTGGCGCAATCACTGAGCCAATTGCGCGGCAAACCGGAAGAACTGAGTGCCGCACGCGAAGAAATTGCCAATGCCTATCGCAACCTGGTCAGTCTGGAAACCCGACTGCGGGGTTTTCAGCTCTGGAACGCCATGGTCGCGGCACTCGGCGTCTTCAACGACTCGATCGTCAAACTCAGCCCGGGCGGCAGCACCATCAACGCGCTGATCAATTTCACCACCAACTTTGCCGTTGATCGCGGCGTTGATGCCTCCAAGAAGTACGACAGCAGCAGACCGGGCGGAGGTCATCTGCCCGCCAAGGTGAAAAAGCTGTCCGATTCCGTGGTTGGCATCTCCCCTGCCCTGCGCCTGCTTGACCAGGCGATGCGGATGACGCCTGAACAAGTGGCCGATCAGCTGGTCAGCCGTGGCATGGTCGAGAACACCTGGCTGCAACGCTGGCAAAACACCCCTGACCAGGTGGCACAATCAAACTCGGTGGTCACCGGCAAGATCACCTTCATCCAGGAGCGGATCGGCCCCGCCAAGTCGGCCCTGATTGAGGCGCGCAAGGACATCGACCAGGTGGTGCCGGCAGTCAAGGCGGAAATCGATTCCCTGCAGCGGCAGATCGCCGAGATCGAATCGCGCATCAGCAGCATTCAAGGCAACAAGGCCTTCCTCGATAGTGTGGACAAGGCACGCGACATTGCCCTGCCACCACCGACCCAGGACATCAAGCTCTACCCAGGTGAACCAAAACAGTATGGCGCGGCCGCCGGCGAACACCGGGCGGCCTGGGAAAGCCTGAAATCCGGCACGATCAACGGCGGCACCTACCGCCTGATTGGCGTCAAGAGCAGCTACGACGCCAATGCCTACCACTTCCAGCAGATGAAGCCCTTTTCCGACGCTTACTCGGCGGCCAGCAATTACTTCTGGAACGAATTGAGGGAAAGGCTACGCGGCGTCGAAGACGGCGACACCCGTCGCCAGATGTACCAGGCGGCGCTCAGCCGAATGATCAAGGCGGCCGATGATTACCGCCGGGCCAGCGAAAAGGAATCGCAGGCGATGCGCAGCGGCTATTACGAGCCGGTAAAGCAACTCGGCGAAGAGGAAAAGGCCGAGAGTGAGCGACGTGCCGCGTACTACCGCCGCTTCGATGCCTTCCGCAAGGAAACAGTGGCGTTCTCCTGGGCGAACCCCTGGGAAATGAAGCTGGAAAGCCGCCAGGAAACCATCCGCAACCTCGGCACCAGCGGCTACCACCTGGCGCTGAGCGCCTGGAGCCCGATCTACTCGCTCGGTTACCTGTGGCCGGCAACGGCGCCCATCGGGCCGCTCAAGGGCAGCGCCGAGCGCTACCGCGAATGGCGCGAACGCGCCGGCAAGATCCGCGACTACGCCCGGTTGCTGTTTGATACTGCCAAATCCCAATCCGGCAGCCTCTCCGGCTATGCCAGTCAGGCCGACGCATTTGCCAAGGAAATCGAGCCCAACATCGCACTCTGGGATGGGCTGCAGTGGTACTACTACGACTACTCACTGCCCAGCGACAGCGCCCTGCAGCTGTTCGCCACGCTCAACCAGTCGAGCACGCTGTTCAGCCAGTACGCCGCGGTCCGCGAACAGGAAGCCAAGGCCATGCTGGCACCGCACCAGGAGAACTGGGAGCGCGCGCAACGCGGCGAGCCAGTCATGCGCCGGGCGGAGGCACTGCTGCCCAAAGCGCAGGAGCTCCTCGAGCAAAAGGGCAATCTCTACCAGACCTTCTACGCTGCCGGCATCATCAACTATGGCGCCAGCGGTCGTTTCTGGCTCGAATGGAACCACATCACCAGCGAGGAAATCGACAAGATCAGGCGCATCACCGCCGCGCTCGACACCAACGAGGCGATCGAACAGCATGTGCTGAAACAGATGGGGCGCCACACCTACTGGTCAGATGACCCCGACCGGCCCCGCCATACCCTGGAAACCCTG
>DILW01000041.1 GCA_002425245.1 Betaproteobacteria bacterium UBA5582
GCCGCGCGGGGTGAAGGCGCGCAAGGCGTGCTGTACGCGGTTGCCGAGCTGGCCGAGTACGGTGTCGGGAATGTCGAGCGGGTTCTGGCTGACGAAATAGACGCCGCCTCCCTTCGAGCGGATCAGCCGCACCACCTGCTCAACCTTGTCCACCAGGGCGGCCGGCGCATCGTTGAAGAGCAGGTGGGCCTCGTCGAAGAAGAAGACCAGCTTGGGTTTGTCCAGGTCGCCGGCTTCCGGCAACTGCTCGAACAATTCGGCCAGCAGCCAGAGCAGGAAGGTCGAATAGAGCGCCGGAGCGTGGATCAGCTTCTCGGCGGCGAGTACGTTGATGATGCCGCGGCCGTTACTGTCCACCCCCATCAGGTCGTTGATGTCGAGCATCGGCTCGCCGAAGAAGACATCGCCGCCCTGCTCTTCCAGCGTCAACAGGCCGCGCTGGATGGCGCCGATCGATGCCGTCGACACGTTGCCGTACTCGGTCTTGAACTGCGCCGCGTTGTCGCCCACGTACTGGACCATCGCCCGCAGATCCTTGAGATCGAGCAGCAGCAGGCCCTGATCGTCGGCGATCTTGAACACCAGCTGCAGCACGCCGGCCTGGGTGTCGTTCAGGTTGAGCAGGCGCGCCAGCAGCAGCGGCCCCATGTCGGAAATGGTCGCCCGCACCGGAATGCCGTTCTCGCCGAAGACATCCCAGAAAGCCACGGTGTTGGCGTAATTGGCATACCCCT
This sequence comes from Betaproteobacteria bacterium UBA5582, assembly GCA_002425245.1. Lineage (GTDB taxonomy): Bacteria > Pseudomonadota > Gammaproteobacteria > Burkholderiales > Rhodocyclaceae > Azonexus. The sequence goes on from DILW01000041.1 coordinate 735, forward strand.
CCAGTCCCAGCTCCTCGACCCGCTTCAACAGCTTGGGACTCGGCGTGCCCACCGCGCCCATGCCGGACAGGTCGCCCTTCACGTCGGCCATGAACACCGGCACGCCGATGTAGGACAGCCGCTCGGCCAGCGTCTGCAGGGTCACCGTCTTGCCGGTCCCGGTCGCGCCGGTGATCAGGCCGTGGCGATTGGTCATCTGCGGCAGCAGGGCGGGAAAATCGTCGGCGGACTTGGCCAGATAGAGCGGTTCGGACATGGTCAATGACTCCGGAAAGGAAGGGATGCCGGCATTCTAGCGCTGCGGCGGCGGGCTGGTGTGAAGGAGGGTAAAGCGGACTGGGCAATAGGCGGGGCGATATGTACAGTAAGGTGTGGAGATGCGGAGGTATGAAATGGATGCAATGATCTACACCACGCTACGCGCGAACCTCGCCAGCACCATGGACCGGGTTTGCAACGACCACGAAACCCTGATCATCACCCGCAATGGCAAGCAAGCCGTGGTGATGCTGTCGCTCGAAGATTACCAGGTGCTGGAGGAAACCACTTACCTCCTGCGCACACCGACCAACGCCAGGCGGCTTCTCTCAGCTGTTGAACAATTGCATGGCGATAAAAGCTCGGAGCGGGAACTGGCTGGGTAAAACAGCATTTTCCGAGGGCCGAATCGAGGGAGTACTGGCGCTACTGGCCGAGACAGGACAGGGTTTGGGTAACTAATCGTGGTCTGTCCCCTACTGATGTGGAGTTTTTAACTCCCCCCCGGGCCACTTTCGGTCTGATTGGGCTTGTTCCGGCTCGTTGAATTAAACGCACCTGAATTGAAGGGTGACGTTCCCCAGTGAGCCAGCGCGGCCAGGAACTAACTGAAGATCGACTGTTTCCATTTTCTTCCCCTGCTTGGAGCAGAAGTCGTTTGCCTCTTCGTGGACCTCAGAAGCGGCAGAGGCAGAAATTCCGCCTCCAAATTTTGCAGTATTCTTTGAAATCATAAATTTGTCTGTTGTGAGCGGAACAACGCCAGAACTTGCGCATCCAGTAAGCAACAGTGCCAGTGCAAATGCCCTGTACTTCAAAAGTCATACTCCCTAGAGTGATTAACAGAAACTGCATTGTGCTGCGTAGATAAAATCCGAACGCTAAACGGGGCGAAGCGTTAGACGGGGACAGACCACGGTTTTGACCGGTATGTAAAATTAATCGTGATCTGTCCCTTGTTACTTCGATAATCCCGTCATTTTCTCAAATCACACTGCATGATGGTTACTTATGCAGATTTTTCTAAGAATTGTCCCTTGCTCGGGATTGAATTGAATCGAAATATCTATTCAGTGGTTTGCAAGATATTCAGCCAAGCCAAACGGTTTCTTTTGTTCTGGCTCAAAACAACCAAGAGCTTCATCGACTCCCTGCCGGTATGCAGAATCGAACGCTACGTTATCGAGAAATCCTATTGATTCTCTAACGTACTTTATGGCATCAATTCCTTGATCATGAAGAATAAATCCATGCCCAGCAATAATCCTCATCATTGCATAATCTTCAACTGCACTCGGGAGGCCTGAGGCTTTTATTACCGCATAAACAAACCCATAAATATAGCCTCTGGAAAATTGGCTTTGAAGTTCCAGCATGTAATTTTGTTTACCCTGAAACGGCAATAATTGCATCAGCACTAATGATGCCGCATTGCCAAGAACCTCTACGCTTCTCCTGTCGAGCGAATCGGTTATTTTTTCAATCGTCGATTTCCTTTTTCCAAACAAGCCAAACATGAAGACCCCTACCACACTCTATGCGGATGCCGCATTAATCAACCCATAAATCCATCAGATTTAGCATAAGCAATCATCGCCAGTTGCCGACCGCCATAACAGTGTCGACAAAAAACTCTCATCGCGTCATTCAAATAACCAGCGCCCCGGGAATCTATCCTTGCAGCGATATAATTTGCCTCTAGCTGGCTTTTTCCTTCGCTTCTTTCTGCGAGGTAGACATATGCTCGAACGGCTTTAATACCTCGCCTTGTCAGATAAAAGAAAAAAACAGCAATCAATCCAAAAACAATTAATGCAAGTTCCATTTATCGCTCAGTCATAAATTATAGGTCTATAGCTCAGCAACGCTCGCTCTGCTCCACGGCCAGACCTTAACATATTAACTCGGCAACCAAATAGGTTCATCCGTTGATTATGCGGCGGCATATTGGACAATCGGATGCTCGAAATAGGATTTCACCCGTTCTGGTCGATTCTGTAATTTCATCATCGCGCCTCGTCCCCTGTTGCAAATCATTTGTCACACGCATCCAGCATAACGATCGGGCGATTTGATGTCGAGTGGATGTTGCTGGTGCTGCGTTCAACCCCAGCCTGCCGGCAGTGTCGGCGGCATCAGGCGCGGTGTGCTGCCATCGCCAACTGGCCCGAAGCGCGGATCGCCGTTTTCCCACTGCCGTTGTGCTTCGGCGATGCTGGCGCGGTCGCTGGCGACGAAGTTCCACCACATCTGGAGCGGTGCCGTGAATGGTTCGCCGCCGAGCAGCAGGACTTTGCTGCCGGCGGGCAGCTTGAGTTGCAGGTGGTCGCGGCCGGGTTCGAGGTAGAGGAATTCGTCGCTGCCCAGGGTTTCGCCGGCGGCGGTGATGTGGCCGAGCAGGGGGAGCAGGCCGTATTCGAATTCGGTTTGTAGCGGCAGGTCGAGCGCCGCGTCGGCGGTGGCGGCGATGTCCAGGCCGAGCAGCGGGGTGTGGATGCGGGTGGGGGCACGGTTGTTCCGGTAGTGGCCGGCGAGCAGCGTGAATCGGGCGCCGTCGGCGGTCCAGGTCGGCAGGTCGGGGTAGTGGGCGAAGTCGGGTGGGCAGTCGCGTTGTTCGGGCGGCAGGGCGATCCACAGTTGGGCGGCGTGCAGGCGCTGGCCGGGTTGCGGGGAGTCTTCGGTGTGGGCGATGCCGTGGCCGGCGGTCATCAGGTTGACCTGGCCGGGGCGGATCAGTTGTTCGTTGCCCAGGCTGTCGCGGTGCAGGATTTCGCCGGTGACGGGCCAGGTGAAGGTTTGCAGGCCGATGTGCGGGTGAGCGCCGACATGCAGACCGGCGTCCGGGGCGAAGTCGACCGGGCCGATGTGGTCAAGGAAGCACCAGGCGCCGACCATGCGCCGGTGGCGGGTGGGCAGGGCGCGGCGGATGCTCAGGCCGGCGCCGAGTTCGGTTTCGCGGGTGGCGATGCGCTGGATGGCGGACATGGTTTCCCTTTCTGGCGGATGCTGGCGTCAGCCTGCCACAGGTGGTGGCGAAAGGGGAATCGGCGATTGTCGGGGGCGCCGGCTTGTCTACTTTGCGACAAGCCGGCGTGTTTCAGTCCGCCTTGTTGTGGGCGGCGCTGAGGACTTCGGAGACGTATTCGCCGCGCGCGGTTGCGTTGTTTTCCTGCTGGTTGGCAGCGCACCAGGCGGCGAAGGCGACCGGGTCGATCTGGCATTCCAGGGCCATCACGCCGGAGCGCTGGAAATTGCGCCGAGCCGCCACGGCCATGGCTTTCCACTTCTCGAAGCTGTCCTCGAAGCACTCCGGATCGGTGGCCGTGGCCTTGACCGCAGCCCAGCTTTCCGGGGTGTACCAGGTGACGCCGATGACCAGTTGCTGGCTGCGCCGTTTGGCTTTCAGGCTTTGGTAGAGGGTGGGTTTTCTCATGAGATGGCGGTTTCCTGGGCAAAAGATCGACCTACCAAGCAACAAGCGCACCTAAAAGCCGTGCTCTGGCCTGACGCAAAAACGCCGTACGGGTAAAATCCACCCTTCTTCGTTATTTGCATTCAGGAAAACAGCATGGCCGGTCATTCGAAATGGGCAAATATCCAGCACCGCAAGGGTCGTCAGGACGAAAAGCGTGGTGCGGCTTTCTCCAAGATCGCCAAGGAAATCACCGTGGCGGCCAAGATGGGCGGGGGCGATCCCGGCTTCAACCCGCGCCTGCGCGTGGCGGTCGATAAGGCCAAGGGCGTGAACATGCCCAAGGACAAGATCGACACGGCGATCAAGAAGGGCACCGGCGAGCTGGAAGGCGTCGATTACGTCGAGATCCGCTATGAAGGCTACGGCATCGGCGGCGCGGCGATCATGGTCGATTGCCTGACCGACAACAAGACCCGGACGGTGGCCGAAGTCCGCCATGCCTTCAACAAGTACGGCGGCAACATGGGTACCGACGGTTGCGTGGCTTTCCAGTTCAAGCACTGCGGCCAGATGATCTTCGCCCCGGGCACCGACGAAGCGGCGCTGATGGACGCGGCGATCGAGGCGGGCGCCGAGGACGTGGCGACCAACGATGACGGTTCGATCGAAGTCATCACCGCTGCTGCCGACTACGTGGCCGTCAAGGACGCGCTGGAAGCCGCCGGATTCACGCCGGAATTCGGCGAAGTGACGATGAAGCCGGAAGCCGAGAACGTCTTTACCGGCGAAGACGCCGTGAAGATGCAGAAGCTGCTCGACGCGCTGGAAGGCCTGGACGACGTTCAGGAGATTTACACGACTGCGGTCATCGAGGAGTGATCGCGACTGCGGGGAGCGACAGGGCACGGGGAGCTTAGGCCATGCAACGCGCCTATCCCCTCCTCTTCGTCTTCCTGTGGAGCACCGGTTTCATCGGTGCCAAGTTTGGCCTGCCTTACGCCGAGCCTTTGTCCTTCCTGCTCACGCGCTACGGGTTGGTGATCGTGCTGATGCTGGCGATTGCCCTGCTCACCCGCGCGCCGTGGCCGAAAGATCCTTTGCAGTGGCTGCACATCGGCGTTTCCGGTGTGCTCGTCCATGCTTTTTACCTTGGGGGTGTCTTCGTCGCCATCGGCCATGGTCTGCCGGCCGGGATCACCGCGCTGGTCGTCGGCATGCAGCCCTTGCTTACCGCCTGCAGCGCCGGCTGGCTGCTGGGCGAGAAAGTGAGCGCTCGCCAGTGGGGCGGGCTGGCGATGGGTTTCGTCGGCGTTGCCCTGGTGGTTTCCGGCAAGCTCGGCGACGGCGCGCTCGGCCCCATGTTGCTACCGGCGCTGGTCGCGCTGCTGGCGATCACCGCCGGTACGCTGTACCAGAAACGTTTCTGCGCCCGCTTCGACCTGCGCACCGGTTCGGTCATCCAGTTCGTGCCGACGGCCATCGTGACGGCCATCGCCGTCGCGCTGTTCGAGGACTACCGGATCGAGTGGAGCGGCGAATTCCTGTTCGCGCTCGGCTGGCTGGTGCTGGTCCTCTCGCTCGGCGCGATCAGCCTGCTCAACCTCCTGATCCGCAACGGCAGCGCGGTCAATGTCGCCAGCCTGTTCTACCTGACGCCGCCGACGACGGCGCTGATCGCCTGGGCCGTGTTCGGCGAGACGCTGACGCCGGTCGCCGTGCTCGGCATGGCGGTGGCGGTCGGTGGGGTGTATCTGGTCGCGAGGCCGACGCAATGAGCGGCGTGCGTATTCTTGGCATTGACCCCGGCTTGCGCGTGACCGGCTTTGGCGTCATCGAGAAGCACGGCAGCCAATTGGTCTATGTCGCCAGCGGCTGCATCAAGTCGAACGACAAGGAATCGCTGCCCGAGCGCATCGGCACGCTGTTCGCCGGCATCGGCGAGGTGATTGCGACTTACCGGCCGGATCAGTCGGCGATCGAGAAGGTGTTTGTGAACGTCAATCCGCAGTCCACGCTGCTGCTCGGCCAGGCGCGCGGGGCGGCGATGTCGGCGCTGGTTCATGGCGGGCTGCCGGTGGCCGAGTACACCGCGCTGCAGGTCAAGCAGGCGGTGGTCGGGCACGGCAAGGCGGCCAAGGAGCAGGTGCAGGCGATGATCGTCCGCCTCCTGAACCTGCCCGGCGCGCCGACGGCGGATGCCGCCGACGCGCTCGCCTGCGC
>DILW01000148.1 GCA_002425245.1 Betaproteobacteria bacterium UBA5582
GTCGATGCGCAGCGCATCGTGCATGAGGTAGCCGAAATCGCTGGCGGCTTCGATCAAGTGGAAGGGCGGCGCGATCCGTTCGCGCAGCTTGTTTTCCGGGACGCGGCTGCGCACGGTCAGGCGCAGGCCGGGGGCGAGTTCCGCCAGCGAATTCAATACCGGCGCGCTGATCGCCAGGTGACCAAGGCCGTGGGCGGTGATGTCGGCAAATAGATGCATGCGCCGGGCAGCCTGTCTCAGCGGTTCTTGAACGCCGGCTTGCGCTTCTCGACGAAGGCGGCCATGCCTTCCTTCTGGTCTTCGAGCGCGAAGGCCGCGTGGAAGACGCGGCGTTCGAAGAGCAGGCCTTCGTTGAGCGAGGACTCGAAGGCGCGGTTGACCGATTCCTTGATCATCATCACCACCGGCAGCGAATAGCCGGCGATGGTCGCGGCGGCCTTCAGGGTTTCGTCCAGCAGTTGCTCGGCCGGGATGACGCGGGCGACCAGACCGGCCTTTTCGGCCTCGGCGGCGTCCATCATGCGCGCGGTCAGGCACAGGTCCATCGCCTTGGCCTTGCCGACGGCGCGCGGCAGGCGCTGCGTGCCACCGGCGCCGGGCAGGGTGCCGAGGCGGATTTCCGGCTGACCGAACTTGGCCGTATCGGCGGCAAAGATCATGTCGCACATCATCGCCATCTCGCAGCCGCCGCCCAGCGCGAAGCCGGCTACCGCCGCGATCACCGGTTTGCGCGTGGTCTTGATGCGCTCCCAGTTGCGGGTGATGAAGTCGGTCTTGTAGGCATGCATGTAGTCGAAGTCCTTCATGAAGCCGATGTCGGCGCCGGCGGCGAAGGCTTTCTCGTTGCCGGTGAGGACGATGCAGCCGATGTTCTCGTCGGCTTCGAAGGCGTCGATGGCGGCGGCGATGCCGTCGACGACCTCGTTGTTCAGCGCGTTCATCGCTTCCGGGCGATTGATGCGGATCAGGCCCACCTTGCCGTGGACTTCGTTGAGGACGACCTTGCTCATGTGCTTGTTCTCCAGTGTTATAGGATTTTTCGGAGCGGCAAGCATACAACAGGGTCCGGTCGCGGTCAGCCGGGTGGGTCCGCTTGACTCCAATCCTTGGCCGGCGGCAGCTTGACTTGCGGGATGGGCCCCCGCTCGGCGGCAATGACCCGATCCATGACTTCGTACAGTTCCTGGATCAGCGCCGGTCCAAAGGCCTGTTCGATGATCCGGTACTGTTCAACGATCAAGGGACCGAGTTCGGCGACCAGGCGGTCGGCCTTCGGCGTCATGCGGACGATCAGCCGGCGTTGGTCCTCGGGCATCCGGGTCCGGGTGACCAGGCCCATGTCTTCCATCCGCGAGAGGACGCCGGTCAGACTGGGGCTCAGTATCTGGCAGATCTCGCAGATCTCCCGGGGTTCGAGCTGGTCGAACTCGCTGATGGCCCTGAGGATACGCCACTGCTGCTCGGTCAGTCCGAAGTGGGTGATGATCGGCCGGAAATGGCGGAGGAGTTCCTCCCGGGCGCGCAGGAACAACTGTGGCAGATTTCGGTAGGCAAGCTTGCGCGACATGGTTCGTTCGGGCGAAATGTAGTTGGGTTAGGGCGCATCATATCAGTTGACTATCTAATATGTTAGTGACTAGATTGCGGCTGGCGGATACATATCTCGAGGCAGGATGAATACCTCCGTGCAAGCGATTCCGGACATCCATATCGGTCGGGTTTACGATCAGCGCGACCCGGAGTGCGATATCCACTACGAAACCTTTGGCCGGTTGGCCGATTTTTTCGGTCGAAACACGCCGGCTCACCGCCATTACTGTTTCTTCCAATGGCATTTCCTGGTGCGCGGCAGCATCAGCCTCAACCTTGACGGTCAGGTCTTTTCCGGCCGGGCGCCACTGCTCATCTTCACGCCGCCGACCGTACCGCATGCCTTCTATTCGGAACAGGATACCGATGGACATGTGCTCACCGTCCGCCAGGAGGTCGTTCGCCTCTGGTACCAGGGGGCATCCGGGCAGTGGCCGGAGTCGCTGCTGCGCGACGCGGCATTCCTGGAACTGGGTACGCTGGCACCGGAGGCGCTGCGTTCGCTGTTCCAGATTGCCGAACTGCTGCAAACCGAGTTCGTCGGCGCTGCAGCCGGGCGCTCGGCAGCGCTTCTGGCGCTGGGTCAGCATTTTTTCATCCAGACTGCACGCCTGCTGCTGGCTCAGGACGATACGCTACGCCAGCGCCCGGAGCGCAGCGAAGACCTGCGCCTGTTCCTCGATTTCTGCGACCTGATCGAAGCCCACTTCCGCGAGCACCTGACACTGTCCGACTATGCCGGTCGCCTGTCGGTCACCGAGGCGCGTCTCAACGACATCAGCCGACGGGTGGCCGGGCGAGCGTCGAAGGAAGTGGTGCACGAACGGTTGTTGCAGGAAGCCAGGCGTCTGCTGCGGTTTTCTGCCGTTCCGGTATCGGAAATCAGCTATCAGCTGGGGTTCGCCGACCCCGCTTATTTCTCCCGCTTCTTCACCAAGCGCTGCGGGGTGCCGCCCAGCCAGTTCCGGTTGGCGCAGTCGGCTTGAGTACTTACGAAAAGTACAAGTCATTTCCTCAAACGTGCATTCACTAATATCTTAGTAACAGCTCTAATCTGCCTCATGGACAGCCCGCATCCGGCGGCTGACAAATGGGGGGCAGGGCAGTGGCTGAATTCGATATCACGCGCAAGTTCGTTCGCGTCATGCGTACCTTGCCCAACGGTCTGGTCGAGTTCGAATTCGCCGTTGGCGATCCCGATGTGGTGGCCGAGCTGGTCATGCCCAGGGCGGCCTTCGAGGAGTTCTGCCAGGCCAACCGGGTCGAGCTGCTGAGCGGCGACAAGCCGCAGCCGGCCGATACCGAGGCCGCCGACGCCGACTTCAACTGGAACCTGCACCAGGCGACGCATCAGCGTTTCCGCTAGACCTTTCAACGATTCGGCTGCGTTCTGGCGCAGCCACCGCATTAAAAGAGGAGACACGCAATGGCAATCGATTTGAGGACGGTCAGCATCACCCCGCTGCGCCAGACCTTTGGTCACCTGGCTCGGCGCATGGGCGCCGACAAGCCGGCGTCGCGCTACATCGAGGCGACGATGGACCTGCAGCCGGTGGAGAACTACCACTACCGCCCGACCTGGGAACCGGAACTGGACATCTTCGATACCCGGCGCACGGCGATCTCCATGAAGGACTGGTACGCACTGAAGGACCCGCGCCAGTACTACTACGGCGCCTGGACGCTGGCACGCGGCAAGATGCAGGAAGTCGCCGAGGGCGATTTCGAGCTGGTCGACGAACTCGGTCTGGCCGCCGCCTATCCTGCCGCCGGCAAGGAGGAGGCGCTCAAGGTCTTCCTGCCGCTGCGTCATGTCGCCTGGGCCTCCAACCTGAACAAGGCCTATGTCTCTTCCTACAGCTACGGCATCGCCATGTCGCAGGCCGCCTGCTACGCCAGCATGGACCAGCTCGGCGTTGCCCAGTACGTCAGCCGCCTCGGCCTGGCCTTCAATGATCTGGATGCCCTGGCCGAGGCCAAGACGGCCTGGCTGGAAGGTGCCGAATGGCAGGAACTGCGCCGCTACGTCGAAGACCTGATGGTCGAGAAGGACTGGTTCGAAGTTCTCGTCGCCCAGGACTTCGCCCTCGAAGGCTTGCTCTATCCGCTGATTTACGAGCGATTCAACGAAAAGCTGAATGCTGCTTACAGCCCTGTGTTCTCGATGCTGACCCGCTTCCAGCGCGAATGGTTCGGCGAGACCTCGAAGTGGATGGATTCCGTGCTCAAGGCCACCGCCGCCGACAATGCCGACAACAAGGCCAAGCTCGCCGAGTGGATCAAGCACTGGCGCGAGCGCGCCGTCGCCGCGCTCAAGCCGGTGGCCACGCTGGCCTTTGGCGACGAAGCCGACGCCGTCATGGAAGAAGTCGTCCATAACCTGAACGCCCGCGCCGCCAAGGCCGGCATCGCCCTGTAAAGGAAGCCCCCATGTCCAATGCCTTCATCGCCTTCCAGAAGAACGACGAGTCCCGCTGCATCGTCGAGGCCATCCTCGAAGACAACCCGAACGCCATGGTCGATGACCAGCCATCGATGGTGAAGATCGACGTACCGAACCGCCTGGTCATCAAGCGCGAGACGGTCGAGGAAAAGATCGGCCGCAGCTTCGACCTGCAGGAGCTGCAACTGCACCTGATCACCATTTCCGGTCACCTCGACGAGACCGACGACGAATTCACCCTGAGCTGGAATTCCTGATTCCGGCCCCCAAGGAGAGAACACCATGGATATGAAAGTTGCCAAGAAGCTCGGCCTCAAGGAGCGCTATGCGCTGATGACCCGCGATCTGGCCTGGGATACGACCTACCAGAAAATGGAAGACGTCTTCCCGCAGACCACCTACGAGGGCATCAAGATTCACGACTGGGACAAGTGGGAAGACCCCTTCCGCCTGACCATGGACGCCTACTGGAAGTACCAGTCGGAGAAGGAAAGGAAGCTCTACGCCATCCTCGACGGTTTCAATCAGAACAATGGCCACCTGTCGGTCACCGACGCCCGCTACATCAACGTCCTCAAGCTCTTCCTCGGCTCGACGCCGCCACTCGAACTGATGGCCGCCCGTGGCTTCTCGATGATGGGCCGGCAGATGAACGGCGCCGGCCCGCGCGTTGCCTGCCAGATGCAGGCGGTCGACGAGTACCGTCACTTCCAGACGCAGATCCACTCGATCTCGAACTACAACAAGTACTACAACGGGATGGACGAGTTCGCCCACCAGCAATCCCGCATGTGGTACCTGTCGGACGGCAAGTCCTTCTTCGACGACGCGATCACCGCCGGCCCGTTCGAGTTCATGGTCGCCATCGGCTTCGCCTTCGAATACGTGCTGACCAACATCCTGTTCGTGCCGTTCATCTCCGGCGCCGCCTACAACGGCGACATGGCGGCGATGACCGTTGGCTTCTCGGCGCAGTCCGACGAAGCGCGCCACATGACGCTCGGCCTCGAATGCATCAAGTTCATGCTCGAACAGGATCCGGACAACCTGCCCATCGTCCAGCGCTGGATCGACAAGTGGACCTGGCGCGGTACGCGCAAGCTCGCTTCCGTCGGCATGATGATGGATTACATGCTGCCCAAGCGCATCATGAGCTTCAAGGAAGCCTGGGAAATGTACGTTGAGGAAAACGGCGGCGCCCTGTTCAAGGACCTGGCCCGCTACGGCATCACCATTCCGAAGTGCTTCAGCCAGACCATCGAGGAAAAGGAACATGTGTCGCACCAGTCGTGGATCGGCTTCTACATGAAGCCGCAGGCCACCCCGTTCCACACCTGGATTCCGACGCCGGACGAAATGGACTGGCTGTCCGAGAAGTACCCCAACACCTTCGACCAGTACTACCGGCCTGTGCTGGAGTTCTTCGACGCCCAGGAGAAGGCCGGCAACCGCTTCGACAACAAGACGGCGCCGATGAACTGCCAGGTCTGCGTCAGCACGATGAAGTTCAATGAGCCGGGCGACCCGATGGAAATGTGTTTCCGCGAGTCGATCTACCAGGGCGAGAAGTTCCACACCTGTTCGGATCACTGCAAGGAAATCTTCGACAACGAGCCGGAGAAGTACGTGCAGACCTTCATCTCGTCGCACCAGGTGCTGCAGGGCAACTGCGAGCCGGATGGCGTCGATGTCAATGCGCCGGACTTCAAGCCGGGCCAGGACATGCTCGGTTACTGGAAGCTCGACAAGCGCGCCCTCGGCGACTTCAACGGTTCCGAGGACCAGAAGAACTTCGCCGCCTGGCGCGAACAAGCGACCAAGAACTAAAAGGAGACAGCCATGACGATGTTGAAAACCCTCGCCCCCTACGAGTTCAAGTCGCGCGACGCGGTCGAGAACTATCAGGGTCGCCAGTTGCTGTACGTGAACTGGGAACGCCACCGCATGTTCTCGCGCCCCTTCGTGCTGGCCATGAAGCCGGAAACGCCGTTCTCGGCGGTGCTCGAAGAAATGGCCGCCTGCTTCAGCTACCACCCGGACTGGCAGCACATCGACTGGGACAAGGCGATCTGGCAGAACGGCAACACGCCGTTCACGCCGGACCGGAACAAGAGCTTGAAGGACAACGGTATCGGCCACAAGGACCTGATCCGCTTCCGCACCCCGGGCCTCGACGGCATCGCCGGTACCGGTTACTAAAAAGAGAATGGCGCGGCCGCGAGGCCGCGCTGCATCCCCGCGGAGACAAGAACATGAGCTACGAACTGAGCATCGAGCCGCTCGGCCGGACCATCGAGGTCGAAGACGGTCAGACCATCCTCGACGCCGCGCTGCGCGCCGGCATCTACCTGCCGCATGCCTGCGGCCAGGGTTATTGCGCCACCTGCAAGGTGTGCATCACCGACGGCGAAGTCGATCACCAGAATTCGTCGAGCTTTGCGCTGATGGACTACGAGCGCGAAGAGGGCAAGGCGCTGGCCTGCTGCGCGACGCTCGAAGCCGACACCGTCATCGAAGTCGAGATGGACATCGACGAGGACGCCCGCGACATCCCGGTCAAGGATTTCCCCGGCGTGGTCAGCCGCATCGAGAACCTGACGCCGACGATCAAGGGCATCTGGCTCAAGCTCGCCGAGCCGCTCGACTTCCAGGCCGGCCAGTACGTCAATTTCAACCTGCCCAACGACCTGGGCCACCGCGCCTTTTCGCTCGCCAACGCGCCGTCCACCGGCGACGAGATCGAGCTGAACATCCGCATCGTCCCCGGCGGCGCCGGCACCACCTGGATCCACAACGAACTCAAGGTCGGCGATACGGTCACCGTCTCCGGCCCCTACGGCCGTTTCTTCGTGCACAAGTCGGCCAAGGTGCCGTCCCTGTTCATGGCCGGCGGCTCCGGCCTCTCCAGCCCGCGGGCCATGATCCTCGACCTGCTGGAAGAGGGTAGCGACCTGCCGATCACGCTGGTCTACGGCGCCCGCAACCAGGGCGAACTGTACTACCACCAGGAATTCCTCGATCTGGCCGCGAAATACCCGAACTTCACCTACGTTCCGGCCTTGAATGACGAGCCGGCCGACAGCGGCTGGGCCGGCTTCCGCGGCTTCGTCCACGACGCGGCAAAAGCCCATTTCGACAACGACTTCCGCGGCCACAAGGCCTATCTTTGCGGCCCACCGGTGATGATCGAAGCCTGCATCACCACCCTGATGCAGGGCCGCCTGTTCGAGCGCGACATCTACACCGAGAAATTCTTCTCGGCCGCTGACGCCCAACAGGTACGCAGCCCGCTGTTCAAGCGGGTGTGACGACTTCCTCTGCAGCAAGTACTTGCCGGCCACCTCGGAGGTGGCCTTTTTTTTGCCTTGTTGGCGTGGATTTCCAGGGCGAAAAAAAATCCCGTAGACCGTTGACTCACTAACATCGTAGTGATTTAATTTGATCACTAACATATTAACAAACGGGCCAGCGCCCAACTCATCAATGAGGAGATATCGAATGAACTGTCGTCAATTCGCCGTTCTTGGTGCCCTGGCTGTTTCGCTCTCGGCCAGCGCTCAGGAGGTCACTTTCAAGATCGCCCACTTCCTGCCGGCCGCTGCGCCGACCCAGCAGAAGGTGCTGCAACCGTGGTGTGATGAGATGGGCAAGCTCTCCGCCGGTCGTATCAAGTGTCAGTTCTACCCGGCCATGCAGCTGGGCGGCACGCCGGCACAGCTGGCCGAGCAGGCGCGTAACGGCATTGCCGACGTGGTGTGGACCGGCCCCGGCTACTCGGCTGGCCGCTTCCCGGCGATCGAGGCTTTCGAACTCCCGTTCATGGTCAAGGATGCGACCTCCAGCTCGCAGGCGCTGTGGAAGTACTACCAGCAGCACGCCCAGCAGGAATTCGCCGCCTACAAGGTGCTTGCCTTCCACACCGACGGTGGCCAGGCCGTGCATACCTCGAAGAAGGAAATCGTTGGCCTGACTGGTTTCTCCGGGATGAAGCTGCGTACCTCCACCCGTGTCGGCGCCAGGACCCTGGCCGCGCTGGGCGGTCAGCCGGTGGCCATGCCGCCGGCGCAGGTCACCGAAGCGATTGCCAAGGGCGTGGTCGATGGTTCGCTCGGTGCCTGGGAGCTGGTCTATCCGACCAAGCTGTCCGAGGTCACCAAGTTCCACGCCCAGCCGGCCCAGGGTGTCGCCTATCCGACCGCCACCGTGCTCACCGTGCTGATGAACAAGCAGAAGTACGAGGGCCTGCCGGCCGACCTCAAGGCCATCGTCGACAAGACCACCGGCGAAGTCATGGTCGGCAAGTTCGGTGCCATGTTCGACGAGGTCGCGGCCGACACGAAGAAGCGCATCGCCGCTCAGGGCAACAAGATCACCACCTTCAGTGCGACCCAGGTCGAAGCGATGAAGCAGGCCACCGCAAGCGTTGAGGACGAATGGGCGAAGCAGGTCGGCGAAAAGGGCCTGGACGGCAAGAAGCTGATCACCGCCGCCCGTCAATTGACCGGTACCGGCAAGTAAGACAGCGGGCGATCAAGGAGAACGCAGATGCATGATCCAATGGGATTGCCGCATGAACTGGTGGAGCACGACAAAGTCGAGCACTACCTGATCATGGCCGGCAAGGCGATGGCGGTTTCCGGCGGCATGCTGTTCGTTGCCTTGATCGCCATGTCGCTGGTATCCATCATCGGGCGCAAGCTGGGCTTCGGTTCGGTCAACGGCGACATCGAGCTGATGCAGGCGGGTACGGCAGTGGCGGCGACGGCTTTTCTGCCGTACTGCACCCTGCTCGGCGAGCACATCAAGGTGGATTTTTTCACCGAGAACCTGCGTGACTCGCTGAAGCTGCCGATCGATGGCTTTGCCGAACTGCTGCTCGGCGCCGTTGCCGTCCTGCTTGCCTGGCGGACAACGCTGTCGGCGATTGCCACCTACGAGTCGGGAGAAGTGACGACGCTGGTCTCTCTCCCCTTGTGGATTCCGACCGCCCTACTGATTCCGGGCCTTGCGCTGATGGCGGTGTGCGCCTTCTATCGCGCCTACGCCTCCTTCCATCCTGCCAAGAGCCTGCCGGAGAAAAAAGCATGAGCGGCATCACCATTGGCCTGATCGGCCTCGGCGTGCTGATGTCGATGTTGCTGGTACGCATCCACATCGCCATCGCCATGTTCATCACCGGAGCCGGCATCTACCTGGTGATGAACCAGGGTGAAACGGCAGCACTGCTGTACACGCTGAACAACCTGGTCTATGCCCGGGTGTCCAACTACGATCTGGCGGTCATCCCTTTGTTCATCCTGATGGGTCAGTTCGCCACCCACGGTGGATTGTCAAAGGCCCTGTTCAAGGCCGCCAGCACCTTGATCGGACACTGGCGGGGCGGCCTGGCCATGGCCTCGACGGCCGCCTGTGCTGCGTTCGGCGCCATCTGCGGCTCGTCGCTGGCGACTGCCGCCACGATGGGACGTGTCGCCCTGCCAGAACTGAAGGCGCACGGCTATTCGGGCAAGCTGGCGACGGCCTCGCTGGCGGCTTCGGGTACGCTCGGCATCCTCATCCCGCCGTCGGTGCCCCTGGTCATTTACGCCGTGCTGACGCAGGAGTCGATCGGCAAGCTGTTCGTTGCCGCAGTCGTCCCCGGGATCATCGCCGCCCTCGGCTACATGCTGGTCATCGCCCTGATCGTTCGCCGCGATCCGGCTGCCGGTCCGGCGGCTGCCAAGGTGCCGTTTGGCGAAATGGTGAAGGCACAGATCAACATCATTCCCGTCCTCCTGGTCTTTCTTGTCGTCATCGTCGGTATCTACGGTGGCTGGGCCAACCCGACCGAGGCCGCGTCGATCGGCGCTGCCTGTTGCGGCCTGATTGCCGCGATCTCCGGCGGCATGCGCTTCAAGGATTTCCTGGAGAGCGTGTACGGTACCGCCCACGCCACCGGCATGATCTTCATGGTGCTGATCGGCGCCGACCTGCTCAATTCCAGCCTGGCCCTGTCGCAGATGCCGACCGAGCTGGCGACCTGGGTACAGCAGAGTGGCATGCCGGCGATGCTGGTACTGGCCGCGATCATCGTCATCTACATCGTGCTGGGTTGCGTGATGGACTCGCTGGCGATGATCCTGCTGACCATCCCAATCTTCTACCCGATGGTCATGGGCCTCGATTTCTTCGGCATGCCGGTCGAGGACAAGTCGATCTGGTTCGGTATTCTGGCGCTGATGGTGGTCGAGATCGGTCTGGTCACGCCGCCGATGGGCATGAACCTTTACGTCGTGAATAAACAGGCCAAGGAGGTGCCGATGAAGGAAACCATCGCCGGTGTGCTGCCTTTCCTGGCGTCTGACCTGATTCGTATCGTCGCCCTCGTGTTTTTCCCCGTCATGTGCCTCGGTCTGGTGCACTGGCTGGACTGATTGGAGTTCGCAAGCATGATCAAACAACAAGTCGCCGGCACCGTATACGGCGTCATTCTCAACGACCGCGTCTCGGTACAGAAAATCGGTTCGCTTGACGAGGCGCCCTACAAGGGCGCACCAAAAGCGCCGGTGCTCTACCTGAAACCCGTCAATACCCGTGTCGGCTGCGGCAGCGTCGTCAGCCTGCCGGCCGGTGCTGACCGTGTCGAGGTGGCCGCCACCGTCGGTCTGGTGATGGGGCGCGCCGCCGCCCGCCTGGCGCCGGAAATGGCTCTGGACTGCGTGGCCGGGATCGTGCTCGCTGCCGACCTCAGCCTGCCGCATGCCAGCTACTATCGCCCGGCCATCCGTGAAAAATGCTTCGACGGTGCCTTGCCGCTGTCGTCGGTCAAGCCCTTGACCGACATCGCTGGCTTGAGTCTGGTGACCGAGATCGACGGCGAAGTCGTTGATCGCCGACCGCTCGACGAACTGATCCGCCAGCCGGCGCAGTTGCTGGCCGAGGTCAGCGAATGGATGACCCTGAACGAAGGCGATGTGCTGCTCGTCGGCGTTCGTTACCAGGCGCCGCAGGCCAGGGTTGGCAGTTCGGTGCGTGTCAGCGCCGAGAGCCTCGGCAGTCTCAATTTCTCCATTGCAGGAGCAGAACAATGAAGCGCGGACGCATCGCCTACAACGGCGCCGTTCATCAAGTCACCGAAGCCGACGGCAAGGTTCGCCTGGCCGACGGTCGCCTGCTCAACGAAGGCGATTTCCAGTGGCTGCCGCCGGTCGAAGTCGGCACCGTTTTCGCCCTCGGCCTCAACTATGCCGATCACGCCAGGGAACTCGCTTTCAAGGCGCCGGAAGTGCCGCTTGTCTTCCTCAAGGGGCCGAACACCATCACCGGGCACAAGGCGCAGACGCGCCGCCCGGCCGACGCCACTTACATGCATTACGAGTGCGAGTTGGCGGTGGTCATCGGCAAGACCGGCAAGAACGTCAGCAAGGCCGAAGCCATGGACATGGTCGCCGGTTACACCGTGGCCAACGACTATGCCATCCGCGACTACCTGGAGAACTATTACCGGCCCAACCTGCGCGTCAAGAACCGCGATGCCTGCACGCCGCTCGGCCCGTGGCTGGTCGACGCTGCCGACGTCCCGAACCCGATGGCGCTCAAGCTGACCACCCGTATCAACGGCAAGACGACGCAGGAAGGCACGACGGCCGACATGATCTTCGACATCCCGACGCTGATCGAATACCTGTCGTCCTTCATGACGCTCAACCCGGGCGACGTCATCCTGACCGGCACCCCGGAAGGCCTGGCCGACGTCAAGCCGGGCGACACCATCGAAACCGAAGTGGAAAAGGTCTGTTGCCTGGTCAACACCATCGTCGACGACGCCACCTATTTCGCCAACGCTTAAGGAAAGCGAGAACAGCCCATGATCAAGCACATCATCAACGGCCAGCAGGTCGATAGCAGGGAGACCTTCGAAACGGTCAACCCGGCAACCGGCGAAGTGATCGCCGAAGTGGCAAGCGCCGGCCAGGACGAGGTCAATGCTGCGGTCGCCGCCGCCAAGGCCGCCTTCCCCGGCTGGGCCGCGACCCCGGTCAAGGAGCGGGCCCGCCTGGTGAGAAGGCTGGGCGAACTGATCGCCGCCAATGTCGAACCGATTGCCGACATGGAAACCGCCGACACCGGCCAGGTGACCAACCAGACCAAGCGCGTGCTGATTCCGCGCGCCTCGGACAACTTCAACTACTTCGCCGAGCTGATCCAGCACATGCACGGCGAAACCTACGATTCCGACACCGGCCACCTGAACTACACGCTGTGGCAGCCGGTCGGCGTCTGCGCGCTGATCTCGCCGTGGAACGTGCCGTTCATGACTGCCACCTGGAAGACCGCGCCCTGCCTGGCTTTCGGCAATACGGCCGTGATGAAGATGTCCGAACTGTCGCCGCTGACCGCCAACCGCCTCGGCGAACTGGCACTCGAAGCCGGCATCCCGCCGGGCGTCTTCAACGTCGTCCAGGGTTTCGGCAACACGGCCGGCGAGCCGCTGGTGGCGCACCCGGACGTGCGTTCGATCTCCTTCACCGGTTCGACCGCCACCGGCAACCGCATCGTCAAGTCGGCCGGCCTGAAGAAGTTCTCGATGGAACTGGGCGGCAAGTCGCCCTTCATCATCTTCGACGACGCCGACTACGAGCGGGCGCTCGATGCCGCCATCTTCATGATCTTCTCGAACAACGGCGAACGGTGCACGGCCGGCTCGCGGATCATTGTCCAGGCCGGCATCTACGACAAGTTCGTCGCCGATTTCGCTGCCCGCGCCGCCAAGTTGAAGGTCGGCGATCCGATGGACCCGAGCACCATCATCGGCCCGATGATCTCCAGAGGCCATCAGGAAAAGGTCAATTACTACATCGAACTGGGCAAGCAGGAAGGCGCCGAAGTCGTCTTCGGCGGCGGCAAGCCGGTCGTCGACGACAAGTTCAGGAACGGCTTCTGGGTGCAGCCGACGGTGTTCGCCGGCGTCGATAACAAGATGCGCATCGCCCAGGAAGAAATCTTCGGGCCGGTGCCGTGCATCATCCGCTTCAAGACCGAGGAAGAGGCTGTCGCCATCGCCAACGACACCATCTACGGCCTGTCTTCGTACTTGTGGACCAACAACACCGGCCGGGCCATCCGCCTGGCCAAGGCCATCGAGTCGGGTATGACCTTCGTCAATAGCCAGAACGTCCGCGACCTGCGCCAGCCCTTCGGCGGTTCCAAGGCTTCCGGCACCGGCCGCGAAGGCAATCACTACAGCTACGAAGTGTTCTGCGAAGCCAAGAACATCGCCGTCTCCTACGGCAGCCATCACATTCCGCGTTGGGGAGTCTAATCATGGGCAAACTCGCACTCGCCGCCAAGATCACGCATGTGCCGTCGATGTACCTGTCGGAACTCGACGGGCCGCACAAGGGCTGCCGTCAGGCCGCCATCGACGGACACAAGGAGATCGCTCGCCGCATGCGTGAACTGAACGTCGACACCATCGTCGTCTTCGACACGCACTGGCTGGTCAATTCCGGCTACCACATCAACTGCGCGCCGAGCTGGGAGGGGATCTACACCTCCAACGAGCTGCCGCACTTCATCAAGAACATGCCCTTTGCCTATGAGGGCAGCCCGGCGCTCGGCCATGCCATCGCCGAGACGGCGACCGCGGCCGGCGTGCATACCCGGGCCCACGACGCGACCAGCCTGGCGCTCGAGTACGGCACCCTGGTGCCGATGCGCTACATGAACGAGGACAAGAAGTTCAAGGTGGTGTCCATCTCGGCGCTGTGTACGGTGCATAACCTGGCCGATTCCATCGAACTGGGCCGCGCCGTGCGCAAGGCAATCGAGGAGAAGTTCGACGGCACCGTCGCCGTGCTGGCTTCCGGTTCGCTGTCGCACCGTTTTGCCCAGAACGGTACCGCCGACCAGTTCATGCACAAGGTCTGGGATCCCTTCCTGGAGAGCGTCGACCACCACGTCGTCGAGTTGTGGAAGAAGGGCGACTGGAAGACCTTCTGCGGCATGTTGCCGGAGTACGCCGTGAAGTGCCACGGCGAAGGAATGATGCACGACACCGCGATGCTGCTCGGCGTGCTCGGCGCTGAGGAGTACCAGGGCAAGGCCGAAGTGGTCACGCCCTACTTCGGCTCGTCGGGCACCGGCCAGATCAACGTCGTCTTCCCCATATAACAGAGCGCAAAGCCAGCCTTCACCCCCAGCCGTGAAAACCTATCCACACCATCAAGGGAGACAAACTCATGGGTGAAATCCTCATGGCCATCAAGTGCACGCACGTGCCGTCGATGCTCATTTCCGAACAGCCGGGGCCGGCGCACGGTTGCCGTCAGGCCGCCATCGACGCCGAGCGCGAACTCGGTCGTCGCGCCGTCGAACTCGGCGTCGACACCTTCATCGTGTTCGACACGCACTGGCTGGTCAATGCCGGTTATCACATCAACAACAATGCGGTGCACAAGGGCAATTACACCAGCCACGAGTTCCCGCACTTCATCCAGGACCTGCCCTATGAATTTCCCGGCAATCCGGAGCTGGGCGACCTGATCGCCGAAGAAGCCACGGCCATGGGCGTCAAGACGCGCGCCCACCGGGTGCCGTCGCTCGATCTCGAATACGGCACCATCCTGCCGATGCGCTACATGAACCCGGAAGGCAAGATCAAGGTGGTCTCGATCGCCGGCTGGAGCACCTTCGGCTCGCTGGAAGAGTCGCGCATTCTCGGCGAAGCGCTGGCCAAGGCCGTTGCCCGCAGCAACTGCAAGGTCGCCATCGTTGCCTCCGGCTCGATGTCGCACCAGATCTGGGAAAACCGCCTGGTCGAGGAAGGCTTCAACACGATCAGCCGCGAATTCAACAAGCAGGTCGACCTGCGTGCCCTGCAACTGTGGGAAGAGGGCCAGTGGGCCACCTTCCTGCGCATGCTGCCCGAATACGCCCAGTACTGCACCGGCGAAGGCAAGATGCACGACACCGCCATGCTGTTCGGCGCGCTCGGCTGGGACAAGTACGAAGGCAAGGCCGAAATCGTCTGCCCTTACTTCGAAAGCTCGGGCACCGGCCAGGTCGTGGTCAGCCTGCCGGTAGCCGGGATTCCCCTGGCCAGCCGCGGCATCGGCGCCGACATGCCGGTTTCCTGAAACCCAAGAGGAGCGAGGAATGCCCCACCTGATCTTTGAAATCACTGCCAACCTGGATACGCCGGAAAGCGACGTGCCGGGTCTGCTGAAGAAGGCCAACCAGGTCCTGATCGACCAGGGCGGGGTGTTCCCGACCGGGGGCATCCGTTCCCGCGCCATCTGGCTGCGTGACTACTGCGTCGCCGATGGCTTTGCCGACGACGCTTTCGTCCACGTCACGCTGAAGATCGGCGCCGGGCGCTCGGAAGAAGCCAAAAAGAAAACCGGCGACGAACTGTTCGCGATGATTTGTGAGCATTTCGCCGCCATTTACGCCAGACGCACGCTGGCGCTGTCGATGGAAATCGTCGAGTTCAGCGAGTCCGGCACGTGGAAGCAGAACAACATCCACGCCCGCTACAAGAAAACCTAACCCCAGCAAGAGGTAACAACAATGCTCAGCCAGGACATCATCGAAGCCGCCGCCCGCCGCCTGCACGAGGCCGAAAAGACCCGCCGCCCGGTGCGCCAGATTTCGCTCGATCACCCCGAGATCACCATTCCCGATGCCTACGCCATCCAGAAGGCCTGGGTCGGGATGAAGCTGGCCGAGGGGCAGAAGATCGTCGGTCACAAGATCGGCCTGACTTCGCGCGCCATGCAGATGTCGTCGCAGATCGACGAACCCGACTTCGGCACCTTGCTCGACGAGATGGTGTACAAGGATGCGGCCGAAATTCCGGTCGAGCGCTTCATCGACCCGATGGTCGAGGTCGAGCTCGCCTTCATCCTCAAGGATCGCCTGGAAGGCGACCAGGTCACCATCTTCGACGTGCTGTCGGCGACCGATTACGTGACGCCGGCGATCGAGATCATCGATGCCCGCTGCCATCGCATCGATCCGGAAAGCAAGCGGCCGCGCAAGGTCATGGACACCATCTCGGACAATGCCGCCAACGTCGGCATCATCCTTGGCGGGCGCCCGGTCAAGCCGCTCGATTTCGACCTGCGCTGGGTTTCCGCCTTACTCTACCGCAACGGCATCATCGAGGAAACCGGCGTTGCCGCCGGCGTGCTCAACCACCCGGCCAACGGCATCTCCTGGCTGGCCAAGAAATTCGCGCCGCACGGCGTGGCGCTCGAACCGGGGCAGATCATCCTGGCCGGCTCCTTCACTCGTCCGGTCAAGGTCGCCAAGGGCGACACCTTCCACGCCGATTATGGCCAGCTGGGCAATATCAGCTGCCGTTTCGTCTGATCCGGAGGCGTTGACCGTGGATATGCCCCGCAATACCTTCAAGCGCGCGCTTGCTGCCGGCGATACGCAGATCGGCCTGTTCCTCGGCCTGGCCAACGCCTATACCGCCGAGATCGTCGCCAGCACCGGCTTCGACTGGCTGCTGATCGACGGCGAACACGGCCCCAACGACCTGCGTTCGATCATCGAACAGCTGCAGGCGCTGGCGCCGTACCCGGTCAGGCCGGTCGTGCGCACGGTCGATCATGACGTTGCCCGCATCAAGCAACTGCTCGACGGCGGCGCCCAGACGCTGATGGTGCCGATGGTCGAAAGCGCCGCCCAGGCCGAACAGCTGGTGCGCGCCATGCGCTACCCGCCGCACGGCATCCGCGGCGTCGGCACGGCGATGGCGCGGGCTGCACGCTGGAACGGGGTCGACGGCTATTTCGCCCACGCTGACGAGGAGATGTGCCTGATCGTGCAGATCGAATCGACCGCCGGCCTGGCCGGCCTCGGCGACATCCTCAAGGTCGAGGGCGTTGACGCGGTGTTCATCGGCCCGTCCGACCTCGCCGCCTCGATGGGGCATCTCGGCAATCCGGGCCATGCCGAGGTCAAGGCCGCGGTTAACGCCGCCATTGGCAGGATTGCCGCCGCCGGCAAGGCGGCCGGCGTGTTCTCGGCCGATCCGGCGGCCGCCGAAGCCTACCGCCAGATCGGCGCCAGCTTCCTGCTGGTCGGCGTCGATGCGCTGCTGCTGCGCAATTCGGCGGTGGCCCTGGCCGATAAATTCAAGCAGGCGCAATCCGCCAAGTCCGGCGCCGCCTATTAAAACCCCTAGGAGAACAACCCATGCTGGCATTGAACGATCCTTCCCTGCTGCGCCAGGCCTGCTATATCGACGGCGCCTGGGTGGCTGCCGACTCCGGCGAAACCGTCGCGGTCATTAATCCTGCCACCGGCGCCACCATCGCCAGCGTACCGCGTTGCGGCGCGGCTGAAACCGAGCGCGCCATCGCCGCCGCCGACCGGGCCCTTAAAACCTGGCGCGAAACCACCGCCGCCGAGCGTGCGCGCATCCTGCGCCGCTGGTTCGACCTGATGATGACGCACCAGGAAGACCTCGGCCGCCTGATGACGGCGGAGCAGGGCAAGCCGCTGGCCGAGGCCAAGGGCGAGATCGCCTACGCCGCCGCCTACGTCGAGTGGTTCGCCGAGGAAGCCAAGCGCGCCTACGGCGAAGTCATTCCGTCACCCTTCAAGGACCGCCAGCTGGTCGTGGTCAAGGAACCGGTCGGCGTCTGTGCGGCGATCACGCCGTGGAATTTCCCGTCGGCGATGATCACCCGCAAGGTCGCTCCGGCGCTCGCTGCCGGCTGCACCATCGTCCTCAAGCCGGCCGAGCAGACACCCTTGTCGGCGCTGGCGCTGGCCGAACTGGCCGAGCGCGCCGGGGTGCCGGCCGGCGTGTTCAGCGTTGTCACCGGCAAGGCCTCGGCCATTGGCGGCGTGATGACCGCCAGCCCGATCGTGCGCAAGCTGACCTTCACCGGCTCGACGCCGATCGGTCAGCTGCTGATGCAGCAGTGCGCCGGCACGGTCAAGAAGATGTCGCTGGAACTGGGCGGCAATGCGCCCTTCATCGTCTTCGACGACGCCGATGTCGATGCCGCGGTTGCCGGCGCGTTGGCTTCGAAATACCGCAATGCCGGCCAGACCTGCGTCTGCTCCAACCGTTTCCTGGTTCAGGACGGCATCTACGAGCTGTTCGCCGGGAAGCTGGCGGCCGCAGTCGCCGCGCTCAAGGTCGGCAACGGCATGGAGGAGGGCGTCACGCAAGGCCCGCTGATCGACGATGCAGCGATCAACAAGGTCGAGGAACTGGTTCAGGACGCCGTCGCCAAGGGTGCCCGTGTCGTCACCGGCGGCAAGCGCCACGCACTCGGCCGCACCTGGTTCGAGCCGACCATCCTGGTCGACGTCACCGCTGGCATGGCGGTGGCCAAGGAAGAGATATTCGGCCCGGTGGCGCCGCTGTTCCGCTTCAAGACCGAAGAAGAAGCGGTGCACATGGCCAACGATACCGAGTTCGGCCTCGCCGCCTACTTCTTCTCCAAGGACCACGGCCGCGTCTGGCGTGTTTCCAAGCAACTCGAATACGGCATGGTCGGCGTCAACACCGGCCTCATCTCGACCGAGGTCGCGCCCTTCGGCGGCGTCAAGCTCTCCGGCATCGGTCGTGAGGGTTCCAGCCACGGTCTCGACGAGTACATGGAAACCAAGTACCTGGCGCTCGGCGGGCTGTAATTGACCGGCAACCTCGCAACCCTGCCCCGGGAGGGCCGTCTCGTTCTCCTGCTCGGGGCGCTGGTGGCCTTCGGGCCACTGGCCATCGATCTTTACCTGCCGGCTTTGCCGGCCATTGCCGCGGGGCTGTCCGCGACGCCGGAAGCGGTGCAGTTGTCGATCACCGTTTTCCTCGCCGGCTTCGCATTGGGCATGCTGTTCTACGGTCCGATTTCCGATCGCTACGGGCGGCGGACGGTGATGCTTACCGGCATTTCCCTGTTCGTCCTGGCCAGCCTGGCCTGCATGCTGGCGACTTCGGCGGAACAGCTGATTGCCGCGCGCTTTATCCAGGCGCTGGGGGGCGGGGCGGCTTCGGTGCTGGCGCGGGCAGTATTGCGCGATGTTTATCCCCCGGCCGAGGCGATCCGCAAACTGTCCTTGATGGCGATGGTGACTGCCATCGCACCGTTGCTGGCACCGTTGCTTGGCAGCCTGTTGCTGGCCTGTTTCGGCTGGCGCGGTACCTTTGCCGCCATCCTGTTCTGGGGCTTGGCGAGTCTGGTGATTGTCTGGTTCCGGCTGCCGGAAACCCTGCCAGTCGAGCGACGCGGTGAGCTGTCGCTGGGGCGCTCCTTCGCCATCTACGGCAGCCTCCTGCTCGATCCGGTCGCCATCGGTCTACTGCTGGCCGGCGGCATGTCCTTCGCGGCGATGTTCGCCTACATCACCGGAAGTCCGTTCTACTTCATCGAGTTGCAGAAATTCACCCCCTTGGCCTTCAGCCTGCTTTTTGCGGTCAATGCGCTAGGTATTTTTGCCGCCAACTATCTCAATAGCCGTCTGGTCAAGCGCCAGGGTGCGTCGGTGATCGCTGGCGTCGGTAGCGGCGTCGGCTTGCTCGGGGCGACGCTGCTTTGGGTGGCGATCGGCGTCGACGATGCAGTGCCGGCGGTCATCGTCGGTTTGTTCGTCGTGGTCAGCATGACCGGCTTGCTGGGCGCCAATTGTGTTGGCTTGCTGATGGCGCGCTATCCGAACAATGCCGGTGCGGCGGCGGCAATGTTCGTCGCCGGCCAGTTCGGTCTGGGGATGCTGTCCAGTGCAACCATCAGCCAACTGGGTGATCAAACGGGACGGACCATGGCTCTGGTTGTTCTGGCCAGCTCTGCGCTGTCTCTGGCTGGGTGGTTCCTGTTCCGCTGGTTCGAAATGCGGGGGCGAGCGGACTGAGCGGGTCTTCCTCAAGGAGTTGGTATGAACGCGATTTCTAGCCCTGAAGCGGATGCCCTGATGGCCACGGACACGCGGCACCTCGGCTGGTGTGTGGAAAACGCCCTGCAGGGCGTCGACAACACGCTGGCCTGCCGGGATGTCGACGAGGCCTCGGCGCGATTGTCCGGCGTTTACAACACCAATCGCCTGCGCCTGGCCGGTACCGCCAAGGACTTTCGCATGCGCATGCGGCGCTCGCAGCTGGGCCGGTTGGGGCTGGCAACGCTGTCGTTCGGCACCGAGATCGATATCGAACAGGCCGGTGATCGTCCCTTCGTTCTGGTGACGACACAGATCAGAGGCTTTTCCCGGGTCTCGACACCGGATGGAACGGCGGCAGGAGGCCCGGGCTTCGTCGTCGTCGATTCGGCCGGTCAGCCGGTAAGCAAGCGTTTCAGCGGCGATAGCGAGCGCTGCAACGTACGTATCGATCAGGCGGTGCTCGATGCAAAATGTGCCGTCCTGCTGGATCGCCCGCTTGACCGCCCCTTGCGCTTTTCGCCCTTCGGCGCCAATGGCGGTCTGGCCCGGCAGCGCTGGATCGGCATGCTGCAAATGTTGCTCGGCTATGTTGGTGGCCCGCAGCAAGCCCTGGTCGAGCCGATCATCCACAATCTGGAGGAAGCCGTCCTTCTTCATCTGCTGCTTGAGCACCAGCATACCTACAGCGAAGCCTTGCGCAATCCGTGCCGCAGTCTGGCCCCGCGTCATGTCAGGCGGGCCGAGGACTACATCCGCAGCCATGCCCGACAGGCCCTGACCCTGGAGTCGATTGCTGCTGCTGTGGGCTGCAGCGTGCGTTCGCTGAGCGAGGGTTTTCGTCAGGCGCGCGGTACGACGCCGATGAATTTCCTGCGGCAAGTGCGTCTTGAAGGGGTGCGTGCGGATCTCGCGAATGCACTCCCCGGCAAAGGGGTTTCCGAATTGGCACTGGACTGGGGTTTCAACCACCTGGGGCGCTTTGCCACCGACTATCGGCGCTGTTTTGGCGAATCGCCTTCCGATACCCGGCGCCGGTGCGGCTGAAACAAATTTCCGAAAACGGATAGTCGCTGCCGGATACGGATAGTGCCCGGCGCGGGGGCTCCCTAAGATTTGACCATGGGCTATCAGCCCATCGTGCAAACAATACAACAGGAGACCCCGATGAAAACTCTGACGATCCGCGGCCAGGTTCTGGCTGCTTTGGCATTGCTGACTGCGCAAACCGCGATGGCGCAGGAAGTGACTTTCAAGATTGCCCACTTCCTGCCTGCCGGTGCCGCCACCCAGAAGGTTGTACTGCAACCCTGGTGCGACGAGATGGGGCAGCTGTCGAATGGCCGGATCAAGTGCCAGTTCTACCCCTCCATGCAACTCGGCGGTACGCCGGCTCAATTGCCCGATCAGGTCAAGAACGGTGTCGCCGACATCGTCTGGACCGCGCCGGGCTACAGCACCGGCCGTTTCCCCAGGACCGAAGCCCTTGAACTCCCCGGCGTCTTGCCGCTGGGCGGCTTGAGCGGCGGCCGTGCCGCCTGGGATTTTTACGGACAGCATCTGCAGGCCGAATACAAGGACTACAAGGTGCTGGCCATGCACGGTGACGGCGGGATGAACATCCATACCGCCAAAAAGCCGCTGAACTCAGCGGCTGATTTCAAGGGCATCAAGCTGCGTTCGCCGAACCGCACCATTGCCCGCAGCCTGACGGCGCTCGGCGCAACGCCCGTCGCCATGCCGCCGGCCCAGGTCACCGAAGCCATTGCCAAGGGCGTTGTCGATGGCGCTTCGGCGGTCTGGGAAGTCCTGCTGCCGACCAAGCTCGACGAGGTGACGAAGTATCACTTCGAGACCCCGGCGGATCGTCCGGTGATGGGGGCGACCATCCTGGTGGTGCTGATGAACAAGCAGAAGTACGAGTCCCTGCCGGCCGATCTCAAGGCCATTGTCGACAAGACTTCCGGGCTGCCCCTGGTCGAGCGTTACGGCAAGGCCTGGGATGAAGCGACGATCGCTGCGCGCAACAAGGTCAAGGCGGCGGGGCATACGGTGACGGTGGTTTCCGGCGGCAATTACGATGCCATCCTGAAACAGCTCGAAGTGGTCGAGAAGGAATGGGTGGCCGACGCCAGAAAGAAGAACATCGACGGTGAAGCGCTGGTGGCGGCAGCCCGCGAAGCCGCCCGCAAGCAGTCACGTTGATTTCCGGCTATTTACACATAAGGGAGCAAGCCAATGAATCCTCAAGGAAAGTACTACGACCAACCGCAGCGTTTCGGCAAGGAAGAATGGGATGCGCGCGTCAAGCTGGCCAGCGTCTATCGGATTTTTGCCTATCTCGGCTGGGATGAGCTGATCTACAACCACATTTCCCTGCGTGTGCCGGGCCCGGACAAGCATTTCCTGATCAACCCGTTCGGTCTGCACTACAAGGATGTCTGCGCTTCCAACCTGGTCAAGGTGGACATCAAGGGCAACATCATCGGGCACTCCGACTGGCCGATCAATCCGGCTGGCTTCACCTTCCATTCGGCGATCCACGACAAGGTGGCGGACGGGCACTGCGTGATGCACGTGCATACGACGCCGACGCAGGCCGTCTGCTGCCTGAAGGACGGGCTGTCGTACAGCAACTTTTACGCCGCCCAGCTCTACGGCAAGATCGCCTGGCACGAGTTCGAGGGGATCACCGTCCATCTCGACGAGGGCGAGCGCATCCTGGCCAGTGCCGGTGACAAGCCGCTGCTGATGCTGCGCAATCATGGTCCGGTGGTGATCGGTTCGACGCTGGCCCAGGCCTTCTCGCTGATGTGGCTGATCAACCGCGCCTGCGAGGTCCAGCTGGCTTCGCAATCGATGGGGGCGGTGAAGGAAATCCCCGAGCCGGTGTTGAACAAGTGCGTCGCCGATTCGCTCAACTTCGATCCCAAATACGGTGCCGGCGAAGATGCGCTGGCCGCGTTGACCCGGATCGTCGACCGGCTTGATCCGTCGTATCGCTACTGAGGCAGCCAGGCGACGGGCCGTTGGGCCCGTCGTTTCGGTCGGCGTGTTGCGCGAAAATATATTAAGATATTAGCGGATGGTCGCCGCGGATTTGCCGGGCGGTATCGCTAATTTCCGGGTTCAACTTTGACTTCCGCCTTCAAATTGCCACCGGGCATGCGTGCCCTGGCGCATCGCAACTTCCGCCTCTACTTCGCCGGCCAGGCAGTATCCATCGTCGGTTCGTGGATCCAGCAGGTGGCCCTGGCCTGGCTGGTCTACCGACTGACCGGCTCGGCCGCACTGCTCGGCATCACCGCCTTCTGCGGCCTGATCCCGCAACTGGTCGTCGGTCCCTTTGCCGGCGCCTGGATCGACAAACACGACAAGCGGAAATGGCTGGTCGGCGTGCAGTCGCTGATGGCGATGCAGGCCTTCGTGCTGGCCGGCCTGACCTGGGCGGGCTGGATCAGTCCCGGCTTCATCATCGCCATGGCGCTGCTGCTCGGCATCCTCAGCAGCTTCGACGGGCCGCTGCGGCAATCGCTGATCGGCAGTTTTGTCGGTAGCCGCGATGACCTGCCCAACGCCCTGGCGCTCAATGCCATGCTGTTCAACAGCGGCCGCTTCGTCGGCCCGCCGGTCGCCGGGCTGCTCCTCGCTCAGACTTCCGAAGCCTTCTGCTTTGCCATCAACGGCTTTTCCTTCCTGGCGCTGATCGCCGCCATCCTGGCCGTGCGCAGCACGCCGCCGGCGCGTGCCAAGGGCTCGGTCGGCGAGGTGTTCAAGGAAGGGCTGGCCTACGCCTGGCAGACCTGGAGCGTGCGCACCCTGATCCTGACGCTGATCGCGCTCAACCTGACGGCTTCGGCCTACGCCGTGCTGCTCCCGGTATTTGCCGCCGACGTGTTTGCCGGCGATGCGACCTTGCTCGGCTGGTTGTGGGGGGCGGCCGGTTGTGGCGCTTTTGCCGCCACGGTGTTCCTGGCGACGCGCCATTCCGTGCCCGGCCTGGTCGCCACCGTGGCAGCCGGTAGCGCCATCGCCGCGGTGTCGCTGCTGCTGTTCGCAGCGACCGAGCGGCTGGCGCTGGCAATGCTGGCCATGGTCGGTGTCGGCTTCGGCATTTCGGTGTGCAATGTCGGCATCAACATGATCCTGCAGAGCAGCGCGCCGGAACGCTTGCGTGGCCGCATCGTTGCCTTCTTCACTTCTGCCCGCTTCGGCTTCGATGCGTTGGGGGGCTTGCTTGCCGGCTTCCTCGCCAGCGCCTTCGGGGCCGGTCGCACCCTGATGTTCGAAGGGGCGGTATTGCTCGTTTTCGTCGTTTTCCTGTTCAGCCGTCGGCAACGCCTGGTCGAGCAGGTCACCATTGCCCAGGAAAAAAGAGATGGATATTGAAATGATTGCCTCACTCGGCCTCGCCAGCGCCGAGGTGCTGGCCGACCAGGCGTTGGCGGCCGCCAGCGATGCCGGGGTCAGGATATGCGTCGCCGTCGTCGACCGTGCCGGCTATCCGCTGGTGTTCAAGCGTCATCCCGGCGCGCCCTATCACTCGATCGAGATTGCGCTCGACAAGGCCTATACCGTGGTCAGCTTCGGCCCGGCCACCGCCAAATGGGAAGCGCGTCTGGCCAAGGGCTCGGAAATGCTGCGTCACGGCCTGATGCAGCGCGAGCGTTTTGTCGGCTTCGGCGGTGGGCTGCCGGTCAAGCACGCGGGCGTGCTGGTCGGGGCGATTGGCGTTTCCGGCGGCAGCGAGGCGCAGGACATTCAGTTTGCCGAGGCGGCGCTGGTGGCCCTGGGTGAGTGATCCGGTAACATTCCGTCCCTAAGATTGCCGTCATCTGCCAAGGAACCCCGACCATGCAATACCACAATGGCAACACCGATTCGCTGATGTTCATCACCCCTCGCCCGGAACTCGTCTTCGAGCGCGGCGAGGGCTCCTGGTTGTACGACCATGAGGGACGCAAGTACCTCGATTTCATCCAGGGCTGGGCGGTCAATTGCCTCGGTCACTGCCCGCCGGAAATCGCTGCGGCATTGACCGAACAGGCCGGCAAGCTGATCAACCCGAGCCCGGCCTTCTACAACGCGCCGATGGTCGAGCTGGCTTCCCTGCTGACGGCGAATTCGGTGTTCGACCGGGTCTTTTTCGCCAATACCGGTGCCGAAGCCAACGAGGGCGCGATCAAGCTGGCCCGCAAGTGGGGGCGCCTGAACCGCAGCGGTGCGCATGAAATCATCACTTTCGGCCATTCCTTCCACGGGCGTACGCTGGCGACCATGTCGGCTTCCGGGAAGGCTGGCTGGGACACGCTTTATGCGCCGCAGGTGGCGGGCTTTCCCAAAGCCATCTACAACGACATCGCCTCGGTCGAGGCCCTGATTGGGCCGAAGACGGTGGCCGTGATGCTGGAGCCGGTGCAGGGCGAGGGCGGGGTGATCCCGGCCGAAGTTGAATTCCTGCAGGCGCTGCGCGAACTGACCCGGCGCCATGGCATCCTGCTTATCGTCGATGAAGTGCAGTCCGGCATGGGGCGTACCGGCAAGCTGTTTGCCTACGAACACGCCGGCATCGAGCCGGACATCATGACCCTGGGCAAGGGCATCGGCGGCGGTGTGCCGCTGGCCGCGCTGCTCGCCCGCGAAGCGGTCTGCTGCTTCGAGCCGGGCGACCAGGGCGGGACCTACAACGGCAATCCGCTGATGACGGCGGTCGGTGTGGCGGTCCTCAAGCGCCTGCTGGCGCCGGGCTTTCTCGACGAAGTGGCGGCGCGTGGCCGCTACCTGGCGCAGCGCCTCAATGAACTGTCGGCCCGCCATGGCCTCCAGGGTGAACGCGGTGCCGGCCTGCTGCGCGCGCTGATCCTTGCCGACGAGCGCGGTCCGCAACTGGTGGCTGCGGCCCTGGCCATGCAGCCGCACGGCTTGTTGCTCAATTCGCCGCGGCCCAATCTGCTGCGTTTCATGCCGGCACTCAATGTCAGCGAGGCCGAAATCGACCGCATGATCGAGCAACTCGACCAGCTCTTGCGCCGGTGAGTCCCGCTTTGTCCGGTCGACGACAGTCCCTGCCCTGAACATGCTGGTATCGTCTCGAAAAACAAAGGAGACGAGATGACCTACGCGATCGACAATACCCCCCTGTGGACCCCGAACCCGGCCACCGTCGGCGATACTCG
This sequence comes from Betaproteobacteria bacterium UBA5582, assembly GCA_002425245.1. Classification (GTDB taxonomy): domain Bacteria; phylum Pseudomonadota; class Gammaproteobacteria; order Burkholderiales; family Rhodocyclaceae; genus Azonexus. The sequence goes on from DILW01000148.1 coordinate 26,086, forward strand.
CATGGCGCAGTTCATGCAGGCGACCGGCCACGGCCGCTACGCCGAACTGTGGCAATGGTCGGTCGATAAGCCCGAGGAATTCTGGCCGCAGGTCTGGCGCTTCTGCGCTGCGGTCGGCGAGCGCGGCGAGACGGTGCTCGAAGATGGCGGCAGGATGCCCGGCGCGCGCTGGTTTCCGCAGGCCCGCCTGAACTACGCGGAAAACCTGCTGCGCCACGCCGACGACGGCGAGGCGCTGGTGTTCTGGGGCGAGGACAAGGTCAAGCGGCGCATGAGCCGCAGCGAACTGCGCGGCGAAGTCGCCCGTTTTCAGCGTTTCCTGATCGATGCCGGGGTCGGCGAAGGAGATCGCGTCGCCGGCTACCTGCCCAACCTGCCGGAAACGCTCGCCGCCATGCTGGCGACGACGGCGCTCGGCGCCATCTGGTCGTCGGCCTCGCCGGATTTCGGCGTGCAGGGTGTGCTCGACCGCTTCGGCCAGATCGAACCCAAAGTGCTGGTCTGCGTCGATGGCTACTGGTACAACGGCAAGGCGGTCGATTGCCTGGCCAAGAACGCGGAAGTCGCGGCGCAGATGCCGTCGCTGGTGAAGACCGTGGTCGTGCCGTATCTGGATGAAGCCCCGGAAATCGGCGCCATCGCCAACGCCATCGCCTGGCCGGCGCTGCCGGCGGCCGATGCGGCGACGATGCCGGTCTTCAACCGGGTCGCCTTCGACCATCCGCTGTTCATCATGTACTCGTCGGGCACCACCGGCGTGCCCAAGTGCATCGTCCATTGCCACGGCGGCGTGCTGCTGCAACACCTCAAGGAGCACGTCCTGCACAGCGACGTGCGCCCCGGCGATCGCCTCTTCTACTTCACCACCTGCGGCTGGATGATGTGGAACTGGCTGGTGTCCGGGCTGGCCGCCGGCGCCACGCTGCTGCTCTACGACGGCTCGCCGTTCGCAGCCGGCGGCCGGGTGCTGTTCGACTACGCCGAAGTCGAGCGCATGACCCACTTCGGCACCTCGGCCAAGTTCATCGACGCCGCCGCCAAGCAGGGCCTGACGCCGGCCCGCACGCACGACCTGGGCGCCCTGCGCGCGTTGTTCTCGACCGGCAGCCCGCTGTCGCCGGAAGGGTTCGACTGGGTCTATCGCGAGCTCAAGGCCGACATCCTGCTCGCCTCAATTTCCGGCGGCACCGACATCATTTCCTGCTTCGTCCTTGGCAACCCGGTGCTGCCCGTCTATCGCGGCGAAATTCAGTGTCGCGGTCTGGGCATGGCGGTCGAGGTGTTCGACGAGGACGGCCGGCCGGTGCGCGGCGAGAAGGGCGAACTGGTGTGCACCCGGCCCTTCCCGGTGATGCCGGTTGGCTTCTGGAACGACACCGACGGCAGCAAGTACCGCGCCGCCTACTTCGAACGCTTCGACAACATCTGGTGCCACGGCGACTTTTCGGAACTGACCGCGCACGACGGCATGATCATCTACGGCCGCTCCGATGCAACACTCAACCCGGGCGGCGTGCGCATCGGCACCGCCGAAATCTACCGTCAGGTCGAGCAGTTGCCGGAAGTGCTGGAGTCATTGGTGATCGGCCAGGACTGGCCGCCGGGCCGCAACGACGACGTGCGCGTGGTGCTCTTCGTCAAGCTGGCCGAGGGCGCCGTGCTCGACGCCGCGCTGGTCGAGCGCATCAAGCAGCAGATTCGCGCCAACACGACGCCCCGCCACGTGCCGGCGAAGGTCGTTCAGGTGCAGGACATTCCGCGCACCAAGTCGGGCAAGATCGTCGAACTGGCGGTGCGCAACGTGGTGCACGAGCGGCCGGTGAAGAACGTCGAGGCGCTGGCCAATCCGGAGGCGCTGGAAGGTTTCCGGCAGCGCCCCGAACTGGCCGATTAACCGCGTCCGGGCAGGGCCTGCAAGGCGCGGCGGCCCCACTGGCGGAGCAGGGCCGGCATCTGCACCTTGCCGGCCGGGACCTCGATCCAGCGATGGAAGGCCATGCCGGCGCCGATGCAGGCCCCCCAGGTGACCAGCGTCCACCAGGTGATCGCCGCCGCATCGCGCGGGGCGCTGTTGGCAAACAGCGCGTTGGCGAGGAGCAGGACGGGAAAGTGAACGAGGAAGACCGAGTAGGAAATGCGCCCGAAGAAGGCCGCCAGCCGTCCCTGCGGCCAGCGTTCGAGGAGGCCGCTGCGCCGGCTGAAGGCGAGCAGCAGCGCCACCGCCAGGGCAATCGCGATGCGCAGGCGGAAGTCCTCGACCAGCGCCGCGATGCCGATGGTGGCGATGAGTCCCAGCCAGAGTCGCAGGCGGCCGCGCGCTGAGGCCCACCAGGCCGCGGCGCCGAGGCCGTAGGAGCCGAAGAAGTAGATCGCCCAGTTGTCGAGGCTGCTGTCGCGGTTGAAATGAAACAGCGAGGCAATCGCCAGCCCGAGCACCGCCAGTAGCGCGCCAGACGGCTTGCGCCCCAGCCACAGCAGCAGCGCCATCACGGCGTAGAGCTGGAAGTCGATGGCGACGTACCAGACGCCGGCGGACAGTGATTCGGCGCCGAGCACGCCGTGCAGCAGGAAGACATGGGCCAGCCACTGGCCGAAGGTGGCGCGGTCGGGCACCGCCGGATCGTCGAGCCACTGGTCGGCGATGGCCGAAACGATGACGGCGATGCTGATCGCCGCGACGAAGGGCAGGGCGAGGCGCAGGTAGCGGCGGCCGATCAGCGGCAGCGGGTTGCCCGCCAGCAGGCGGCCTTCCGGTGCCAGGCCACGGGCGGCGAGGAAGCCGGCGCAGACGAGGAAGACCTGGACCGCCATCCGTCCGTAATCGACCAGCCATTCGGCGGTGTCCGGGTAGGTGTCGGCGAAGGCCAGGGCCAGCGGGCCGTAGAGCGCGAAATGATGGAGCAGGACCAGTTGCGCGGCGGCGCCCTTGAGCGCATCAAGCAGCGGCATGCGCGTCGGTGACGGATTCATGACCGGAATGTTACGCGTGTTCTTGCGTTGCACAAAGCTGTTGTCATAGATAACGGGCGATGAAAGCGCCCTGTTTGTCGGCCGGCAGATCGATCCATACCGTGTGACCGCTGCCCGGGGCGACGGTCCGGGTTTCGCCGTTGATGTCTTCCATGCGAGCGATGCTGGCGATCAGGTTGCCTTGCGGGTGCACGCACTCGATGCGGTCGCCGACGTTGAACCTGTTCTTGACTTCGACCTGCATCAGGCCGCGGGCCGCGTCGAAGGCGACGGCGTCGCCGACGTACTGGCTCTTGTCCGATTCGGAATGGCCGCGCAGGTAGTTCTGGTAGTCGGCGTCGTGGTGGCGCTGGTAGAAACCGTCGGTGTAACCCCGATTGGCCAGGTTTTCCAGTTCGCCGAGCAGGCCCGGGTCGAAGGGGCGGCCGGCGACGGCGTCGTCGATCGCCCGGCGGTAGGCCTGGCAGGTGCGGGCGACGTAGTAGGGACTCTTGGTGCGGCCTTCGATCTTCAGCGAATCGACGCCGATCTCGGTCAGCCGATGCACGTGCTCGATGGCGCGCAGGTCCTTCGAGTTCATGATGTAGGTGCCGTGCTCGTCTTCCTCGATCGGCATCAGTTCGCCGGGGCGCTGGCGCTCCTCAAGCAGGATTTCCTGCTCCGGGTTCTGGTAAAAATTGACCGGCTGACCATCGGAAGTCGACACCTTGTAATCCCAGCGACAGGAATTGGTGCAGGTGCCCTGGTTCGGGTCGCGGTGATTGAAGTAGCCGGAGAGCAGGCAACGGCCGGAGTAGGCGATGCACAGCGCGCCATGGACGAAAACCTCAAGTTCGATGTCCGGGCATTGCTGGCGGATTTCGGCGACCTCGTCGAGCGACAGTTCGCGCGACAGGATGACGCGACTGATGCCCATCTTCTGCCAGAACCTGACCGCCGCCCAATTCACAGTGTTCGACTGCACCGACAGATGGATCACCTGCTCAGGCCATTGCGTGCGCACCATGTCGATCAGACCGGGGTCGGACATGATCAGCGCGTCCGGCTTGAGCGATACGATTGGCGCCATGTCGTCGAGATAAGTCTTCAGTTTGGCGTTGTGCGGGTAGATGTTGCTGACCACGAAAAACTGCTTGCTGGCGGCGTGTGCTTCGGCGATTGCGCTGCCGAGTTTTTCCAGGTCGCCGAACTCGTTGTTGCGCACGCGCAGGCTGTAGCGCGGTTGGCCGGCGTAGATGGCGTCAGCGCCGAAGGCGAAGGCTGTGCGCATCATGTCGAGCGAACCGGCGGGGGCGAGGAGTTCGGGCGCCTTGCGCATAGTAGAATCCAGCAAAAACCGCGAATTGTAGAGACTATGTCCGAAGAAATCCTGATCAATTTCACGCCGCAGGAAACCCGCGTTGCCGTCATGCAACAGGGTGTCGTCCAGGAGCTTCATATCGAGCGCACCGCCAGCCGCGGTCTGGTCGGGAATGTTTACCTCGGGCGCATCGTCCGCATCCTGCCGGGGATGCAATCGGCTTTTGTCGATGTCGGCCTGGAACGGACCGCCTTCCTCCACGTCGCCGACATCTGGCAGCCGCGCGAAACCGCGCAGGAGCGGCCGATCGAGAAAATTCTCGCGGAGGGGCAGAGCATTGTCGTCCAGGTGGTCAAGGATCCCATTGGCACCAAGGGCGCACGCTTGTCCACGCAGATTTCCATTGCCGGGCGAATGCTGGTGCATCTGCCGCAGGAAAAGCACATCGGCATCTCGCAGCGGATCGAGGACGAGGCCGAGCGCGAGCTGCTGCGCGAAAAGATCACCCGCCTGGTCCCGGCCGACGAACCCGGTGGCTTCATCGTCCGGACCATGGCCGAAAATGCCAGCGACGCCGAATTCGCCACCGACATCGGCTACCTGCGCAAGATCTGGGCTGACATCCGCGACCGGGCGCGCACCTGTGCCCCACCCAGCCTGCTCTATCAGGAGCTGTCGCTCGGTCAGCGGGTCTTGCGCGACTTCGTTAATCCGGAAACTTCGCGCATCGTCATCGACTCGCGGGAAAACTACCAGAAGCTGACCAGCTTCGCCGATGAGTACACGCCGGCGGTTGGTCCGCTGCTCGATCACTACACCGGTCAGCGGCCCTTGTTCGACCTGCACGGCGTCGAGGAGGAAATCCAGAAGGCGCTGGCCCGCCGCGTCGACCTCAAGTCCGGCGGTTACCTGATCATCGACCAGACCGAGGCGATGACCACCATCGACGTCAATACCGGCGGTTTCGTCGGTGTGCGCAACTTCGACGACACCATCTTCAAGACCAACCTCGAAGCCGCGGTCACCATCGCCCGCCAGCTACGCTTGCGGAACCTCGGCGGCATCATCATTGTCGATTTCATCGACATGGAGAACGAGGAGCACAAGAAATCGGTGCTGGAGGAATTCAACAAGGCGCTGGCGCGCGACCATACCCGGCTGACGGTGAACGGCTTCACCCACCTCGGCCTGGTCGAAATGACCCGCAAGCGCACCCGGGAGTCGCTGGCGCACGTGTTGTGCGAGCCCTGCCCGACTTGCGGCGGCCGTGGCGAGGTGAAAACCGCGCGTACCGTCGCCTACGAAATCCTCCGCGAACTGCTGCGTGAAGCCCGCCAGTTCAATGCCAAGGAGTACCGCATCCTGGCCGGCCCGGCCATTGTTGACCTGTTTCTTGATGAGGAGTCGCAGTCGCTTGCCATGCTCTCCGACTTCATCGGCAAGGCCGTTTCGCTGCAATCCGAACCCAGTTATTCGCCCGAGCAGTACGACATCGTCCTGATGTAAAGCCCACAGAGGAGACAAGATATGACCGCCCAACAAGAATTCGACAGCCTGGTTCCGGCGCAAGGTTTCGATCGCCGCAGCTTCCTGGTGACCAGCCTGGGGGTGGGCTTTGCCCTGGCAACCCAGCCCGTCGCTGCGCAGACGGCGATCCGTACCGACGCCGCCGGTCTCGTCGAGGGCGAAGTCAAGGTGCCGGTGCACGACGGCGAGATGGTTGCCTACCGCGCGGCGCCGGCAGGTGTGGCCAAGGCGCCGGTGGTGCTGCTGGTTTCCGAGATCTTCGGCGTCCATGAATACATTCGCGATACCGCGCGCCGGCTCGCCAAACTCGGCTATTTCGTCATTGCCCCCGAGTTGTTCGCCCGTCAGGGCGACCCGCGCAAAATAGAAAGTGTCGCCGAGATCATCGAAAAAATCAGCGGCCGTACGCCGGATGCGCAGGTGATGAAGGATCTCGACGCTTCGGTGGCCTGGGCAGCAAAACAGGGGGCTGACACGCAACGTCTGGCGATCACCGGGTTCTGCTGGGGCGGCCGCATCACCTGGCTGTACAGCGCTCATAATCCTGCGCTCAAGGCCGGAGTCGCCTGGTACGGACGACTGGTCGGTACGATCAATGAATTCACCCCGCGCCATCCGACCGACCTGGTGGGCGAACTCAGGGCGCCGGTGCTCGGCCTCTACGGCGGTGTCGATACCGGCATTCCGCTGGAAACGGTCGATGCCATGGAGGCGGCACTGAAGACCGGCAGCCCGGCGGCCCGGGCTTCGCAGATTCATCTCTACGACAATGCACCGCATGCCTTCCACGCCGACTACCGACCGAGCTACCGTAAGGAAGAGGCCGAAGACGGCTGGCGGCGCATGCTTGCCTGGTTCCGTCAGAATGGCGTCTGAACGCCATTTTGCGGGCGCGAAGGGGCATTCCGTGCTAACCTTCGCGCCTTGATTCAGTTCGCCATCATCATGACCTCTGCCGAATCCGCGACGCCCGCCTCTTCCGAAAAATCTGTCGACATCCGAGCCCTGCTCAAGGACCTGCAAGCCCGCTTCGATGTCTTCCGCAACTACAGTCCGCTGGCGATCGGTATCGACAAGCAGCTATTCGCTGCCCTGCCGGATCTGAGCAAGAAGTCCATCCGTCTGGCGATGCGTAGCCACACCATGGCGACGCGTTACCTGCGGGAAATGGAAAAAGCGACCCATCGTCTCAACCTTGACGGTAGTCAGGCCGGCGAAGTCACCGACGAAAACCGCCAGCACGCCGCCGAACTGCTCAAGGAGCGCTTCAAGAAGCAGGCCGAGCAGCGCAAGGCAGTCGAAGCCGCGGCCCGGGCAGAGGCCGTGAAGCAGCAGAAGCTGCAGCAACTGACCGAGAAATTCGGTCGCCGGTAAAACCGGGGGCGACAAAAAAGCCAGTCTGCGGACTGGCTTTTTTCTTGCGCTTAAATGGAAAAGGCCTGTACCGGAGTACAGGCCTTTGAATTCTGGTGGGTCGTGAGTGATTCGAACACTCGACCTACGGATTAAGAGTCCAATTTTGGCCCCTAAAAAATCAAGGGGTTATGGAATTAATCCAGAAAAAACAGTGGCTTAGCTTACCGGTCTTTACCGCAGATAACCGCTATTTGCTGCACCCATTGCAGCAAAATTGCAGCATCGCTGCGGCGGATTGTAGCCGGAATCATGATGGTTTGGTGGCCGCAGATCTGGCTCGGCAACTTCCGTTGCTCGGCCAATCCGGCCATTGCCCCATTGGCTGGTGTCAGACAGCAATCTAGCGCATACCTGCCGTTCAGCGTCTAATGGCCCCGAACGGCAGCTTCTTCATCTGGTGAATACGTACTCGACCCTGAGCTGACATTCGTCTTTCGGGAAGCTACGGTAGCAATCGCCTCGTTGCGGCCGTTCGAGTCTCGTTGATTCCAAGGGCGTGATGAGAGGGAGGGCTTGTATTAAATGAGAGGACCGGTCTAAAATGTGCGCATGGACATACAGCATTCCCAGCTCCGCAAACGTGGCCGCCCGCCAAAGCGGCCCGAAGACACGCTCGAAACGCGCGAGCTCCTGCTTCGCGCCGGGCTTGAGGTGCTCACCGAGAAGGGGTTCGCGGCGACGGGCATCGACGAAGTGCTCAAGCGGGTTGGCGTACCGAAGGGTTCCTTCTATCACTACTTCGATAGCAAGGAAGCTTTCGGGGCTGCGCTGATAGATCGTTACGCGAGCTACTTTGTCCGCAAGCTGGAGCGCCATTTCATTGACGAATCAATGACACCACTCGATCGCCTGAGGGCGTTTGTCGACGACGCACAAGCCGGCATGGCGCGGCACGATTTCCGCCGCGGCTGCCTGATCGGTAATCTCGGTCAGGAGATGGCGGCCCTGCCGGAGAGCTTTCGGGCGCTTCTCAACGCCGTGTTTGACGACTGGGAGCGACGCCTTGCCCGTTGTCTCGAAGCGGCGCAACGGGACGGTCAGATTCCTGCCGCGGTTGATTGCACGCAACAAGCCAGCTTTTTCTGGATCGGCTGGGAAGGCGCGGTCTTGCGCGCCAAACTTGAACGTAGTGCCAAACCGCTCGATATCTTTGCACGGGGATTTTTCACCGGGCTGCAGTGGGCCTAATTTTTTTGACTTTTTATAGACGACCGGTCTAAATCATAGAGGAGATGAACATGTTCAAAGGCATTCTGATCGAGAAGGATGACGCCGGCTATCGCGCCAATCTCAAGGACATCGACGATGCGCAGTTGCCCGAGGGCGAAGTCACCGTCCGCGTCAGTCACTCGACGCTCAACTACAAGGACGGTCTTGCCATCACCGGCAAGGGGCCGGTGGTTCGACGCTTCCCGATGGTGCCGGGCATCGATCTGGTCGGCACCATCGAATCGAGCACCCACGCCGATTACCAGCCGGGCGACAGCGTGCTGCTGAACGGCTGGGGCGTCGGCGAGGGACACTGGGGCGGGCTCGCCCAGAAGGCACGGCTCAAGGGCGACTGGCTGGTTCCGCTGCCCAAGCAGTTTTCGCCGCAGCAGGCCATGGCGATCGGCACCGCCGGTTATACCGCCATGCTGTGCGTGCTGGCGCTGGAGCGCCACGGGGTGATGCCGGCGCACGGGGAAATCCTCGTTTCCGGCGCTGCCGGTGGCGTCGGCAGCGTGGCAACTACCGTCTTGGCGAAGCTTGGTTATACGGTGGTAGCGGTCAGTGGACGGACCGAGGAAGCCGATTACCTGAAACGACTGGGCGCAAGCGAAGTGCTCAATCGCGCGGAATTCTCGTCGCCGGGCAAACCGCTGGGCAAGGAACGTTGGGGCGGCGCCGTCGATGTCGTCGGCAGTCACACCCTGGCAAACATCTGCGCCACCACCAAGTATCGCGGCGTGGTAACGGCATGCGGGCTGGCCGGCGGGATGGATTTTCCGGCGACGGTCGCGCCGTTCATCCTTCGTGGCGTGACGCTGGCCGGTATTGACAGCGTGATGTGCCCGCGGCCGGATCGCCTTGAGGCTTGGCGTCGCCTAGGCATCGATCTCGATGTTTCCAAGCTGGAGATGATCAGCACCGAGATTTCGCTTGCTGATGCCATTCCGACAGCTGCGAAGCTCATCGACGGTAAAATTCGCGGCCGCGTGATCGTTGACGTCAATCGATAAGTGTTGGTGACTCGCCGTAGCAGTCAAACTGTTTGACCATGTGCCCCAGGTCGGCATAGGTCAAATTGTAGTAATAGGCTGCCCGGCGGGTTTCTACATTGACCTGCCCTAGTGTGTCCATACTAGAGCGATGGGTGACTGACCGATTCAGGTTCGTCGCATACGTTGGCTCCAGTTAGCCCTTGGGCCGCTTCTGGCCGGCAGTGTGAGTAGGCGCCCTTGCCCGTAAGCCGACGTTCGCCGAAGCTCAGATCTTTCAATGGCTGCAATGCGGCACATGCGCAACTGAGTACATCCGGCCATCAAGAGAAGCTCGTCCGGAATGCCAGTCAGACAGCAACAGACTGACAGCGGACATTCGGGTTTCGTGGCCCGGGGAATCCTGGTCGGGCACTGCGGACCGTGGGTCTGCGCTCCAACTCGGTCGGCTATGCGTCGGTTACCGGCCAGTCAGTTGCTGATGGAGGGTGTCAGTTTAGGCCATAGCCCGAACCGACCCACAAGAGACATTCATCGTATCGGCGATCCGGCGGAAGGTTTCTGAGCGTAGCAGTCGCACTGAGTGATCGCTGGCTGTAAGCTACTCAGCCAATCTCGTCATACAGGCCAACACTTGAAGTTCAATCAGACACACCCACATGAAAGTCGATACGCGCTCTATTTTGACCTCGAGGGCCGATCTTGGTAATTACCTTTTTATGGATATTGTGTGTTGCCTTGATTTTGCTGGGTTTGGCGGGCACCGTGCTGCCCGTGCTGCCAGGCACCGTGTTGGTTTGGGGCGGCATTGTGCTGGGGGCTTGGATAGACGACTTCGCTCGTGTCGGCATGACCACCGTGGTGGTGGTCAGTGTGCTGGCGTTATTGGCCTGGGGTTTGGAGTATGTAGCCGGGCTCATGGGAGCCAAAAAAGCCGGCGCCAGCAAACTGGCCCTGATGGGCGCAGCGGTGGGCACGGTACTCGGTCTTTTCATGGGCTTGGTGGGCGTGCTCTTCATGCCTTTGGTCGGCGCCGCCGTTGGCGAGTACTTGGCACGAAAAGACCATGCACGCGCTGTCAAAGTCGGCATTGCCACATGGGTAGGGATCATGGTGGGGCTCATCGCCAAAGTCGTGCTGGCTTTCACTATGGTGGGTATTTTCGGCGCGGCCTTGCTGATTTGAAAATACAAAGGCGCGTCAAGACCAGGCGAGTGATCAGGGCTGGGAAGTTTGAAGCGGGTCGTTCAGTGCAGTAGTGTTACGAGTAATACCAGCACCCCAAGGCCCAGATTGATCGCAACCCAGTTGCGGGTCTGTGCCAGGGCCGCACCACCCGCGACCCAATCAAACGCCGCAACGGCAAGGCTTAGCCTCTTGTAAAGCACAACGCGGATGTGCATGAAGATTGCCACTATCGCGATGCCGATCACCGCCATGAGGGTCCAGGCCAGCGGCATCTCGAAGCTGCTACCCGACTGCACCACCTGCGTAGTGATGCGGGTGGTGGCTGCGTGCGATCAGGCGCGTTCTGGCAGTACGGGGGTGACTGAGGTGCGGATAAAGACCTGATCGCGGGGCGCAAAGTCCCACTGCTCGATAAGGCAGAACACCCCCTTTTCGGCCCCGGCCTGCGCCAGATCGCCAGGTGCACCGACTGCCTCGCCCCAGCGCAGGATATTCACCGAGTTGGGCGCTTCGGGGCGAGTACGCGACGAAATGGCGGTACCAGCCTGAAGCACTGAAAGTCGTCGGGACAGGCCATGCACCGCCAGCGTGTAGGGCAGATGTATGTGCCCACCCAGGACGAGGTCAGCCCCGGCCGCCGACCAGGCGTGCAGCGCGGCTTCGTGGCCGCGCAGCAGATTGACGCGTTCTTCTGCCTGAGCCACCGCCGCCGGCTGGTGCACCACCACCAGACGCAACTGCTGCGGGCTGGCCGCATTCAACAGCTTGGCCACGCGCTCAATCTGCACCGAGGACACTTCTCCGTTCTTGTGCCGCCAGGCGCGCGTGGTGTTAACACCGATAACCAGCAGATCGGACGATGCGTGCACGGGTTCGAGATTGCCCCCGAAAGCCTTGGTGTAGCGCGCATAGGGGCTGGTCAGCCGTGACCACAGATCGAACAGCGCAATGTCGTGGTTGCCCGGCACGGCCAGAAGCGGAGCGCCTAACCGGTCGACGAAAGCCTTTGCAGCACGGAACTGGCTGGGCCGTGCGCGCTGCGTGATGTCGCCCGAGAGCACCACCAGATCGGGATGCTGCTGCGCAGCCAGCGCGACAAGTGCGTCGACCACCGGCGGCAGTTCAGTACCGAAATGCGTATCGGAAATATGCAGCACGACACTCATGCCGGAAACTCCGAGCCGGTCGCCGTGGCAGCCTGATCAGGGTTTTGCAGCAGGTACAAGGGCTTTTCCAGCACACGAATGTCGATCGGTGCGCGCATGCGTGCCACTTCGCCATCGAACGCGACCACGAGTTCAGTGTGGTCGGTACACAGAGTAGGTTTGACCACCATGTGCTTGAACTCGAAGCTTTCCACGCCGGCGGCTTCGCCCAGCCGGCCCATCGCTCCGTGCAGCATCAGCTTGAGCATCGACAGCGTGCCAATGGGCCGTAGCATCAGCGCGGCCATGCTGCCATCGCCGGGGGTGCCGGCGATGGTGTCTTCCGGTTCGGCGCCGAACTGTTGCAGTTGCAGCCGGTTGTTGCCGACGAACAGCGTCAGCGTCTGTACATCGCGGACCGCCGAACCCGTCTCGATGTGCAGGCGCAAGCGGCGCTGTGCGCGCAGCAGCGTCGCCCCGGCCGCGACGAACGCCACCCAGCGGCTGCGGCCAAAGCGGGCTTTGTAGGCTTCGCGGTCCTGCAATAGTTCGGGGTAGATCCCCAGGCTGGCATTGACCAGGAAGATGCGCTCGTTGATGGCACCCACCTGCACCGGCACCGGGCGCGCCTGCAGCACCTGCCGGGCCGCAGCTGCCGGCTCGGTGGCAATGCCGTGTGTCCGGGCAAAGTAATTGAAGGTGCCGTAGGGAATGACCCCCATGGCGCAGCCGGCGGCGTGCGCAGCCTGGGCCACTGTATTGAGGCTGCCATCGCCACCTACGGCGATCACCGCCGTATCCCGCGCCACCGCCATTTTGGCGGCCTCGCCCGCTACCTGTGCCAGATCGGCAGGCTGGCAACTCAACAGTTCGCCCTTTCGTCCATGTGCTGCGAGTGCCGACTGGATTACCGTACGCTTGGCCTCGAGGTCGAAAGCCCCAGCGGCAGCGTTGATCACGAACAGTAGCGTTGCCTCAGGGTCGATGCTCGGGGGCGGCAGCGCATCGCGCTGGGGGCTGCCGGCTGATATCGGTCGGGGCTGGCACCTATCAGTCATGCCGCAGCAGATCGCCGAAGACCGTGTACTCGCCATCCTGGCGATCCATGCCGGGCGCGTCGTAGAGTACCAGCCAGTGAGGCGTGCGGCCGGCGATCGCTAGCGGCAGGGCACAGATCGCTTCGGCCCGGTTCGTACCATGGCCGTGGGGTAGCGAAACCGATTCGGTCAGCACCGTTTCGAAACGCACCGGTTCCCGGTTGGCGCTGATTGTGGCTCGGGCGAATGGCCATTTGAAGACACGGATATCACCATTGAGCACCATTGTCGGACCGGCCAGGATGTAAAGATCGTCACCGGAGAAATGCAGGTCGCGCACGCCCAGGCCGTCAAGTTGCAGGAAATGTTTGCGCAGCAGCGTGCCGCTCTCGTCAAGGGGTACCAGGCGGAGTTGATCCCGATGCGCCTCGACTGCGATTTCGAGCAACGCCGACCAGCCGCGCAGCACCGGGCCACGCAGGCCGAGCAGCAGCCGCTGTCCGTCCACCGCCAGACCTTCGATGTCAAAGCCGTTGTCCTTGCCCGGGATCGCCATGTAGGGGCCAAAGTGGGGATCGTCGGCCAGGATGCGGGTGAGCAGGTTCGCCTGCGCATCGCCTTTGAGCCGCAGTGCCTGGCGGCCGTCTTGAGCCTGACGTACCAGGCAGGGCTCACCCTTAGCATCGGGCTCGATGGGCAGACATGCCAGCAGGCGGCGATTGGCGTCGAGCGTCACTTTTGCCAGCCGTTTGGCGTTGTCGGCGTGACCTCGGTCCGGCTTGATGTTCTTGCGCTTGAGGCCATGCGAACCAACCACCCAGAGGTAGCCATCGGCCACCGCCATGCCTTCCAGGTCGGCCTCATCATCGTCTGCACCGGGCAGGTCCAGCAGCTCAGCCAGCGGAAAATCGCGGACTTCGCCAAAATGCAAGGACTCGCCGCCTACGGCGTCAAGGCGGCGCAGGCGATCCAGACCACTGGCTTCGTCGCCTGCCACCCAGAGCCAATCGCCGGTGAAGGCTGCTCCCGACAGGTTGTTATGAACCAGGGAGTCAGGTGCGAACTCAAGACGAACGGCATTCGGGATTCGGGTTTTGGGCATGGGATGGGGTTTCTGGAAAAGATGTTGCGTTGGTCGCCCTACTGATTGACAAGTGCCATCTTCGGTTGGCTTATTCGTCAGCTGCGGGGTGCGATTTGACCACTCACGGGCTTGCAAGGTCATCATGATCTTTCCTTAATTTGCGTTATCTAAAACGGTCATCGGCGAGAGCTCAGGTCGATGGTGACAACATCTTTCTCCTGGACCGAAAAAACCAGTGTGAAGTGCTCGCCGTCCTTGACGAACTCATGGCGCTCTTCCGAGGGTGAGGCTGAGCGAAGCGTCTGCTGGTACCCCAGTGCGGCGAAGCCCTGGATATAGTGGTTTAGAACTTCGGTGAAATCAGCCTTGCCCTGGTAACGCACTTGCACTTGCTGCTCATCGCGTTGCCACTGAACTCGCGCCAGGCCGGGATAACGTGCAACCGGCGCCGGATCGGTACCCGAGACTTCGCGCAGCGGACTTTCCGGCTTGAATCCTGGAACCAGGACGCCCAGTTTTTCCTGGACGCCCGGGATGACCTGCTCGACCTGAGCGGTGGCGGCACGTACAGCTTCCGGTGCAGCGTTGACCCCATCTCTGGCCATACCGAACAACCATCCGGCAGTGCTGATCGCCGCCCAGATGAATAATGCGACAAGCACCAGAAAGGTCACCGACAGGAAAATCCAGGTTCGGCGGCTGATCGAAAAGATACGGCTCAGGAGACCGCGCAAGAGGGGATTGGATAATGGGCTCACGTCATTCCTCCGCCGAAAACACGGGGGTCGGCCCAAACTCCCGTTGCCGGGACAAGCGGCGTTCGAGGCTGCCTGCGGCACGATCGACGGCATGCGCAATCGCCGCCTGCAGATCGCAGGCAACTTCCTCGATCACCACATCCCGCATCCGCGACAGCGGAATACGCAGATGACAGCGCTTGTCGTTGCCGCCACGCGGACCATTGATGTCGGACAGGCTGACGACGATTCGATCGACATCGTGCTCGGCCCAATCCAGACCAAAATTCACACAACGCTCGATGTGCTCTCGCAAATCGTCAGACACTGTGATCCCTTGGCTGCGGATGTCGATCTTCATTCCCTGTTCCTCAGATAGTGAAATAGGGCTTCAAGATAAACAAGGACGAATATTTAAAAAACACAATTTTTTGTGGATAATATTTCGTAAATTTCCGAAATGTCAGCATGAATCACAAACACCTTCATTACTTCTGGACGGTAGCCCGGCTTGGTGGCGTCAGCCGGGCGGCGGAGCAACTTGACCTCACGCCACAAACCATTAGCGGGCAACTGCGTCAGCTTGAAAATGAATTGGGGGCCGCGCTTTTCCGCCCTTCAGGCCGCGGTCTTGAACTGACCGATGCCGGACGGATGGCTCTGTCCTACGCCGATGAAATACTGCATCTCGAAAGCGAGATGAAGCAGGCGTTGCTGGCGCGCCAGCAACGCCCGATGCCGATCCTGCGCATCGGCATCGCAGATGTTGTCCCGAAATCGTTTGCCTACCGCTTGCTGGCCCCCGTTGGCAAACTGCCGGAACCGGTCAGACTGGTTTGCCGGGAAGGCAGTATCGACATGCTGCTCGCCGAACTGGCCCTGCACCACCTCGACATGGTCGTGGCCGATCGCCCGATGCCATCGGGACTGGCCATTCGCGGTCACAGCCATAAGCTGGGTGAAAGCGCCCTGGCCTTTTTTGCGGCCGAATCCCTGTGCCCCGAGCCGCCCGCTTTCCCGGAATGTCTGAACAATGCACCACTACTCCTGCCCGGCGGGCATGCCGCAGTTCGTGGCCTGATTGATCGCTGGTTCAGTGACCAGCGGCTAACCCCACGGTTGATGGGCGAGTTCGATGATGGCGCGCTAATGAAGGCATTCGGGCAAGCCGGTGCCGGTTTCTTCCCGGGGCCGGCGGTGCTGGCTGATGAGATCCACTCACGCTACAACACGCCTTGTGTCGGTCGCGTAGAGGAGATTCATGAAAGCTTCTGGGCGATTACCGCCGAGCGGCGGATCAGCCATCCATCAATCGCGACGATCATCGATTCCGCCCGTACAGCACTCACTCCCGATCTATCCCATCAACATCCAGGCACTTCAGCCAGCCCAATCGGTGACCCTCATGCAAGCAAATGAAAATTCGACTCACCAAACGAAAGACCCCGTCTTGTTGTTCTTTAACCGGGTGATCGCCCAGGTTTCCCGAGTCCTTGCCGCAATCATGGTGATGGTCATCATCTGGGGAGTGGCAGATGTGGTTTATGTGCTCCATCAGCGTTTGATCGCACCGCCCTTCATGCTGCTAGAAATCAAGGACATCTTGGCGACATTTGGTGCCTTTATGGCGGTGCTGATTGCCATTGAAATTTTTCACAACATCATTCTGTATGTCGAAGACAACCACAATCGGCAACTGGCTGTCGAAATTGTTCTCGGAACAGCATTGATGGCGATTGCTCGCAAAGTCATCGTGCTTGACTTTAACGAAGTCGGTGCTGGTCACGTTTATGCGACGGCAACCGTGACTCTGGCCTTGTCCGTGGGCTACTACCTGATCGTGATTCGTGCGCAAGGCGCAAAGCGCCGAATGTCACGCAGCATCATTCCTTCTGCTAACGGTTGACGCCCATGTCCACGCTGAATGACCTGTTTGTCGCCATTCCCGGCCAATGGGAAAAGGTCATCGCGACCTTCTTACTGATCGCCTTCGGCATGGCCCTTTCCCATCTTTGGGCACGCTATCTGGCACGGGGAGAGATTTCAGCGGAAAAACGGCGGATACATCTGGTCTGGGCCAGAAACGTCATCTGGTTTCTGGTCTTGTTCATCATCATTTCCGTCTGGGCATCGACAATCGCCGGTTTTGCGCTCTCTCTTGCGGCAGTGGCTGGCGCGGTACTGATCGTCAGCAAGGAACTGCTGATGTGCGTACTCGGCTACCTTTACATCACCTTCGTTCGACCATTCAAAGTTGGCGATCTTGTTGAAATCAACCAACTGAGCGGGCGAGTCATCGACATCGATATATTTGCCACCACCTTGGCTGAACTGGGCTATGGCGGGCAACAGACCGGAAAGGTGGCAGAGTTTCCCAATGGTTTGTTGCTGACGACGCCGTTGAAGAACACCTCCCTGACGGGGGAATATGTGTTGCATCTCTTCCGCATGCCCATCCCTCAGGAAGCAACGGACGATCTCGACAAAGTCGAGGCTGCTGCATTGGCGGCCGCCGATCAGGCGACCCAGGCCTGGCAGGCAGATGCCCAAGCCCATTTCCGCAGGATTTCGGTCGAAAGCTTCATCGCCTTTCCGTCAGGTCGCAACAAGGTGCTGTGGGACTTTTCCGACCCCGACAAACTGATGCTCGTGGTCAGGGTAGCCTGTCCGAGTGACTTGCGATTGAAAGTCGAACAGGCGGTGTTTCGCGATACCTGGCGGGCGTTGAGGTTAACTCAGTCCAGTGACTCAGGGCCGGGGCGTCTTGCTGAATGATCCGACCAGCCAGTGTCCGGCGATTGCAAAGATGAACAAGACCAGTGCACCCAAGCCCCAGATTGCCCAAATCAACGGGCTGAGCCAACTGATGGCTGAAGCGAAGAAAGGCACGGTCTGGGTTACCGAAACAGTGACGCCATCACGCCAACGGCGGCAATAGGTTCGTTGCAGACGTTGGCTCCAGTTAGCCCTTGGGCCGCTTCTGGCCGATTGCACGAATACAACATGATGCCAGAAAGCGGCCGCCCGGGTTGTGCCCCCGTGCAGCCGCAAGGTGCCGGCTAGATTTCAGTCTGCTCCGAAATCTCCAGCGCATCGTCCACCTCAATGCCGAGGTAACGAACGGTGCTTTCCAGCTTGGAATGACCAAGTAGCAGCTGAACGGCCCGCAGATTCTTCGTGCGCTTGTAGATCAGCGTTGCCTTGGTTCTCCGCATGGAATGCGTCCCATAGGCCGACGAGTCCAGGCCGGCAGCCTCGGCCCAGTGATGCACGATCCGCGCATATTGGCGTGTCGAGACATGGGGTGACCTCGCCACCCTGCTCGGGAACAGAAACTGATCGCTTCGCAGGTGAGATTTTTCCAGCCAGGCGGACACTGCCACCCTCGTCGGTTCCGTCAGCTCGAACTGCACGGGCCGCTGCGTTTTCCTCTGGATAACCATGGCGCGGGAAAGCACCTGGTTTCCGTGGGTGATGTCGCGAACCCGCAGACTGACGAGATCGCAGCCCCGTAGCTTGCTGTCAATGGCCAGGTTGAACATGGCGAGGTCGCGGACCGCATGGGCATTCTGGAGGTAGATGCGGATGGCCCAGATGTCCTTGGGCTTGAGCGGTGGCTTCTGGCCGACGAGCTTTCCCTTGTTCCAGGCTTCGCGTTTGTTGATGGTTTCCATCTTTGACTCCTTGGTTGTTGATCGGAGTCTGATTTTTCATCCAAAGATGACGGGGGCTACCCGAAAAAACAACAGTACTGATCCGCGTCGACGACAGCCAGAAATTCATCAATCGACTTCACAGTTGCGGCAGGCTCGTAACCATGCCACTTCAGGTCAGAGCGTTTCCAAAACACCTTCCACAGATTTTGAGTTCGTACGTAGGTCGCCTTGGCGAATGGGCGCTCACGAGTGATCGCCGGATTGTCCCACTGCGGGCGAATCTCGAATATCTCAACGCTCTGGTCAGTCAGCCGATAGCCAATGTCGAGTTCCGGGCGTATGTGCGGTGGCGGGCGGCGCTTGGCCATGAACGCTACCATGGCATTTTCGATACGCTTCCTGTCGAGGTCGTTGAATGCCATGAGCTATGAACTGCCAGTTTGAGGGATCTCTGCCTCGACTGTAGTCATTGGCAACTTGAGCAACGCCTTCCCCAGAGTGTCAGCCATGTAATCCCAGATGCCGTACCCCATCTGTGCGTCGTCCCGAATATTCGTCAGTCGTTCGATGGTGTCTTCGAGCAAGGGTTCATCCAGGGCCGACAATACAATGCATGCCTCGCTGTACTGGAGCGCAAGCGCGTCGAGGTAGCCAACATCACCGTATCCGTAGTCCATGGAGAACTTGACTGCAGTTTCGCACCAGAACAGCCGCAGTTCCAGAATACCCAGCGGATCGCCGACGGCCTTGTTGTACTCTGATATCGCCTTTTTAGCCGCCGCTACCGAAATGTTGGCATTGCGCTTGCGGCTGATATCCGGGGCTAGCGCTGCCTGGATGCGTTGCTTGTAGGCTTCGAGTGGGTTCTCACCCAAGCCGAAACGGGCATGAAGAAAGGTCTGGTTGTCCTTGTGGAAGACATAAAGGTTGGCAACCAGTTGTTGCAACCCCGCCCTGTCGAAGTCAGCGAGCTTGCTCTTGACGTCGGACCAGGTGACCTTGCTCTTAGGGCGCTTTGTGCGTTCGGTCATACACGGGTTTGGTTTGCTTGTTCTGCGAATCCGCCATTATCCTGAGACTGGCTATCCGAGACAATCCAGAAGAAATCGCCCCCCCGCAGACACTATCCGGACATGATCTATGGGCATCAGGCCAACGGTAGCTTTGTGGCACACTGCCCGTACTGGCGCAATCGGCCAGGAGCAGACCCACAGATACCCTTCCGCTAAGCAGACATGTCGCCGATGCAGTTGTGTGGCATATTGGTATTGTTGTACTGATAGAAAAAATTCCAATTGACTGAAAATCATGGATTTAAGACAACAATTCCGATGTCAGCAATATCAATTGTTGTACGGACCCCAGTGTTCGTGTAAACACTGTTAGATGCCTCCCTGAAAAACGTGGATATCCTGAACAGTCGCGAATGGGCAATCCTGGTCTGGGTGATTATCGCTATCGGTTATATCACTAGGCCCCCGCGATGGCGGACATTGAAGGAGCCTTTGTTGGGGGTGCTTCGAGCGCTCGGTTCACGGCACCTTGTCTCCGCAATCACATTGATGACCATGTACGTGGTCATGATAATTTACGGGCTGGCGCGTTTAGGCCTGTGGGATTTCAGTCTCCTCAAAGGGAGTTTAATCTGGTTCTTCTCGGTAGCGATTTTTTCGCTCTTCCAAGTCAACAAATTCTCGGAGTCGCCTCACAAAATCAGTGGGTTAGTGGCGGACAGCTTCAAACTTGTAGTTGTAATCGAATATCTGGTTGGGGCGTACACCTTTCATATTGTTGTTGAGCTCGTCTTAGTGCCGTTGATCGTATTTTTGTCCGCCTTGGTGGCTTTTGCCGAGACGAAGCCAGAGTATGAATCGGTACATAAATTCCTAAACGCCGTTTTGGCCATTGTCGGAATTGCCATTCTTGGCGCGGTAATGTATCTGCTTGTTAAAGACTTTGACCAAGTTGCAAATCGCCAAGCGGCCTCAGACTTTGTTCTGCCAGTAATCCTTTCAGCCCTGTACACACCGTTCATTGCGTTCATGGCCGTTTACAGCACATATCAAACGGTGTTGATAAGGCTGCAATACTCCATCAAGAAGCGGCATGTGGAGCTATACGCAAGTTTCGTCGCAATGCTGATCTTCAACGTACGGACGGAGCTGCTCAAGCGTTGGTCCTCCAACGTGGCAAAGTGCCGCCTTCAAACAGTTCGGGAAGTCAACCAGTCATTTCGCCAGTTCTTTCAAATGCTGGCTAGAGAAAAATCCCCGGATGCGATTTTTCTCCCTGAGGGGTGGTCCCCGAATCTGGCCAGGAAGTTCTTGATCTCGGAGGGGATTGAAACGGGTTTCTACAATCCAGTTGACCCCATGGAACCCTCGGAGTGGTTCTGTTGTTCAAAGCTGGTTGAGTTTGGCTCAGGGTTATTCCCGAATAACATTGCTTACTACCTAAACGGCAATGATCGCGCAGTCAACTCTCTGAGGTTGAAGCTAAACGTCAATGATCCTGAACATGCGGAAGAGGCGCACACAAAGTTGCTCTCATCAGCGGACACATTGGCACGTGAAGCGTTGGGGCTTGATCTACGAGACATACTTTCTCAAGCTATTATCTTTGGGCAAGAGGGAACGCTTGATGGGCCAGACTTCAAAATCACGTTTACAAAAACCGAATGGCCCAACCACGCTTTCGGGGGATACGATCTTAGCGTCGAGATATCCGGTATCTAACAATGCGTTTCAAGGGAGGTTTGACCCGCCGCGCACCCATGAAAGCAGGCGCTGAATGTCCGCTTTCTCAGGCTGCCAAGTTCCGCTCTGGGTCGGGAGCACGTATTCGCCGTAGTAGAAAGCTGTCTGTCGCCGGGACATGTCCTCCAACGGCAGCTTACCGCCAGACTGCTGACCGACAGTGAGCTATCAGCCAACGGCGGCAAAGGCCGATCACCTGCCTCTGCTGAAAGGCGGAGGCTCGGCCTGAGCTTGGCTAGATCAGCGACAGGTGTTCTGCGGTCCGCGGACCTTCAGGGCTTCGCAACCTCAACGGCCAGGATTCGGTATCGGCGTCAGACGGCACCCGCCCCCGCCCCCAAGGTGTAGTAAAGCCCTGCGAACTTTCAACGGAAGGGGGGTGCAGTCATCCGCCAACAGGACGTCGGTCATGGCTGAGCGACCTGGTTTGCCGAATAGGCAAAATATGCCGCCAAGCTGACAATGCAGAAACCGGATAAAATTTGCAGCCCGGCAGCGCACCGATGGCGCAAACAAGCCATGCCCCATCCAACTTTGGACTCACCTGATGGATAGCAACGAGAAGAAGGAACTCAGCGAGTCAGACATCAAGGCCAAGTTCATCACGCCGGCGATCGTCCAGGCGGGTTGGGACGAGATGACGCAAATTCGCCGTGAAGTAACGTTGACGCCGGGGCCGGTCGTCGTTCGCGGCAATCTATCCTCGCGCAACAAGAAAAAGAAGAAATTCGCCGACTACGTGCTCCAGAAGGAAAAAGGCGTGCCGGTCGCGGTGGTCGAGGCCAAGGAAAACAACTACACCATCAGCCATGGGTTGCAGCAGGCCCTGGGCTATGCCGAAATCCTGGATGTGCCCTGCGCCTTCAGTTCCAACGGTGACGGCTTTGCCAGCCATAACAAGGCGGCTGCCGAAGGCGAAGACACTGAAACCGAATTCGGGCTGGATGCCTTTCCCTCGCCAGCGGAACTCTGGGAGCGCTACAAGCGTTTCAGAGGTATTGCAGACGATCAGGAATCCCTCGTCACCGAACCCTATCACGATGACGGCAGCAACAAGGAGCCCCGCTACTACCAGGCGGAAGCGATCAACCGCGTGATCGAGAAAGTGGCCCAAGGCGAAAAGCGCTTGCTACTGGTCATGGCCACCGGTACCGGCAAGACCTACACCACCTTCCAGATCATCTACCGTCTCTGGAAGGCAAAGAAGGCCAAGCGCATTCTTTTCCTGGTCGACCGCAATATTCTGGCCGACCAGACACTGGTCAACGACTTCAAGCCCTTCGGCTCGGTCATGACCAAGATCCGCAATCGCAAGATCGATCCTTCCTACGAGGTTTATCTGGGCCTGTATCAGGCACTCACCGGCCCCGATGAGGAAGACAAGATATTCAAGTCGGTCAAGCGCGATTTTTTTGACCTGATTGTGATCGACGAGTGTCACCGAGGCAGCGCCAACGATGATTCCGCCTGGAAAGAAATCCTCGAATATTTTGAAGGTGCCATCCAGCTGGGCATGACCGCCACGCCCAAGGAAACCAAGT
The DNA here is from genome assembly GCA_002425245.1 of Betaproteobacteria bacterium UBA5582. Classification (GTDB taxonomy): domain Bacteria; phylum Pseudomonadota; class Gammaproteobacteria; order Burkholderiales; family Rhodocyclaceae; genus Azonexus. The sequence goes on from DILW01000148.1 coordinate 48,644, forward strand.
ACGCCTCCAACATCACCTATTTTGGCGAGCCGATCTACACCTATTCGCTGAAACAGGGCATTCAGGACGGATTCCTTGCCCCCTACAAGGTGGTGCGGATCGACATCGACAAGGACATTCACGGCTGGACGCCGCCGCCCGGCATGAAAGACGATCTCGGCAACGAGATCGAGCAGCGCGAATACAACCAGATCGACATGGACCGCATCCTGGTGCTCAATCAGCGCACCAAGCTCGTCGCCGAGCGCGTCATGAAGCTGCTCAACGCCACCGACCCGTTCCAGAAGACCATCATCTTCTGCGAAGACATCGACCACGCCGAGCGCATGCGCAAAGCCATCGTCAATGCTTCCGGTCCTCTGGCGAAAGCCAATAGCAAGTACGTGATGCGCATCACCGGCGACAGCATCGAGGGCAAGGCCGAACTGGACAACTTCATCGACCCGGAAAGCAGATACCCCGTCATCGCCACCACCTCGGAACTGCTGACCACCGGCGTCGATGCCAAGACCTGCAAGCTCATCGTCCTCGACAAGACCATCAACTCGATGACCACCTTCAAGCAGATCGTCGGCCGTGGCACGCGCATCGAAGAATCGCAGAACAAGTACTTCTTCACCATCATGGATTTCAAGAAGGCCACCGAGCTCTTCAAGGACCCGGATTTCGATGGTGAGCCGGTGGTCATCTACGTGCCCGGAGATGACGACGACCCTGTTCCCCCCGATCCCGAAGGCGACGGAGAAGAGGGAGAAGCGGGGGATGAAGAAGGCGAAATCATCAAGAAGTACCACGTCGGCGGCGTCACGGTTTGCATCGTCGCCGAGCGCGTCGAGGTCTACGGCGAAGACGGCAAGATGGTCACTGAAAGCTACCGCGACTACAGCCGCAAGAACATCCGCCAGGAATTCGGCTCACTGGACGACTTCCTGCAAAAGTGGAACGGCAGCAAGAAGAAGGCCGCCATCATCGAGGCGCTCGCGGAGTACGGCATCGAGCTGCCCAAGCTCGCCAGGGAAGTCGGCAAGGACTACGGCGATTTCGACCTCATCTGCCACATTGCGTTTGACCAGCCGCCCCTCACCCGAGCCGAGCGCGCCAACAACGTCAAGAAGCGCAACTACTTCACCCAATACGGCGACAAGGCGCGCGCCGTGCTGGAAGCCCTGCTCGACAAATACGCCGACGAAGGCATCGCCAGCATCGAGAACAATAACGTCCTCAAGCTTGATCCCTTCAAGCGGCTGGGCACGCCGGTGGAAATCATCAACGGCGTCTTTGGTGGCAAGGCCCAGTACGAAGCCGCCTTGCAGGCCCTCGAAACCGAACTCTTCAAACAAGCAAGTTAAGCAGTCAGAAAGCACCATGAGCAACGTCAGCGGCATCATCAAATCCATCCAGGACATCATGCGCAAGGATGTCGGCGTCGACGGCGACGCCCAGCGCATCAGCCAGCTCGTCTGGATGTTCTTCCTCAAAATCTACGATGACCGCGAAGCCGAAATCGAACTGCTGGAAGACCACTACAAGTCGCCGCTGCCCGAGCATCTGCGCTGGCGCAACTGGGCGGCCGATCCTGAAGGCATGACCGGCGACGAGCTGGGCGACTTCGTGAACCTCCAGCTCTTTCCCACACTGAAGAACAAGCTCGCCGTCAGCGGCCCCACCGGCGAGCGCGCCAAGGTCATCCGCAACGTCTTCGAGGATGCCTACAACTACATGAAGTCCGGCACCCTGATGCGGCAGGTCATCAACAAGATCTGCGAGATCAATTTCAACAACACGCAAGACCGCCACACCTTCGGCAGCATCTACGAACAGATCCTCAAAGACCTGCAAAGCGCCGGCAATGCGGGCGAGTTCTACACCCCCCGCGCCGTTACCAAATTCATCGTCGACCGGGTCGATCCCCAGCTCAATGAGAGCGTGCTCGACCCCGCCTGCGGCACCGGCGGCTTTCTCGCCTGCGCCATCGACCACAAGCGCAACCGCTACGTGAAGAACGCGGCGGACGAAGCCGTCCTCGTCGCCAGCATCCATGGCGTCGAGAAAAAAGCCCTGCCGCACATGCTGTGCACCACCAACATGATCCTGCACGGCATCGACACCCCGACCCAGATCGAGCACGACAACATGCTCAGCCGCCGCGCCTACACCGACTACGGCGAGGCCGACCGGGTCAACGTCATCATCACCAACCCGCCCTTTGGCGGCATGGAAGAGGACGGCGTCGAAAACCAGTTCCCCGCAACCCTGCGCACCCGCGAAACCGCTGATCTGTTCATGGCGCTGGTCATCCGCCTGCTCAAGAGCCACGGCCGCGCCGCCGTGGTCCTGCCCGACGGCTTCCTGTTCGGCGAAGGCATGAAGACCCGCCTGAAGCAGACGCTGCTGGAGCAATGCCATCTGCACACCATCGTCCGCCTGCCCAATGGCGTGTTCAACCCCTACACCGGCATCAAGACCAACATCCTTTTCTTCACCAAGAAGCCCGAGGCCGAATGGCCGGCAAGCAAGGAAGTCTGGTTCTACGAGCACCCCTATCCCGAGGGCGTCACCAGCTACAACAAGACCCGTCCCATGCAGTTCGAGGAGTTCGCCAGCGAATGCGCCTGGTGGGGCGAGGAAGCCGACGGCTTCGCGGCCCGCGTCGAAACCCCGCAGGCCTGGAAAGTCAGCCTTGATGACATTGCCGCCCGCAACTACAACCTCGACATCAAGAACCCGCACGTCGGCGAGCAGATCAGCCACGACCCCGAAAAACTGCTGACTCAGTACCAGGCGCAACAGAAAGACATCCAGTCGCTGCGCGACCAGCTCAAGCGCATCCTCGCCGCTGCACTGGAGCGCGACGCATGAGCCAGCTGGAAAACACCGCGCTCCCGCCCGAGCTGTACCAGCAGATTCACGGCATCCTGCATGCCGCCCGTCAGCAGAGCTACCGCGCCGTCAACACCGCCATGGTCGAAGCCTACTGGCAGATCGGTCGCCGCATCGTCGACCATGAACAAGGCGGCGAGGCCCGCGCCGCCTACGGCCAGGGCGTGCTCGCCGCGCTGGCCGCACGCCTGACCGAAGATTTCGGCAAAGGCTTCACCCCCGCCAACCTGCGCAATTTCCGTCAGTTCTACCTGACCTTCACCGATGAGCAGATTCGCTACGCACTGCGTAGCAATTTGACCTGGACCCACCTGCGCCAGCTTATGCGCATCGACAACCTCGACGCCCGCAACTGGTACATGAACGAAGCCAGCCAGCAAGGCTGGAGCGCCCGCGCCCTGGATCGCCAGATCGCCACTCTCTACTACGAGCGCCTGCTTTCCAGCCAGGACAAGGCCGCCCTCCGGCAGGAAGCCAGCAGCCTGATCGCCGCGCAAACCCCAGCCGATCCGCGAGACTTCATCCGCGATCCTTACATTCTTGAATTCATTGGCGCCCAGCCCGGCGCCACCCTCTTCGAGAGCGAGCTGGAAACCGGCCTCATCCAGCAGCTGCAAGCCTTCCTGCTGGAGCTGGGCAAGGGTTTCGCCTTTGTCGCCCGCCAGAAGCACCTGCGCGTTGAAAACGAAGACTGCTTCATCGATCTGGTCTTCTACAACTACCTGCTCAAATGCTTCGTCCTCATCGATCTCAAGATCGGCAAGCTCGCCCATCAGGATGTCGGCCAGATGGACATGTACGTGCGCGTGTTCGAAGAGCAATACCGCGCCGAAGGCGACAACCCCACCCTGGGCCTGATCCTCTGTTCCGAGCGCAACGAAGCCGTCGCCAAATACTCGCTGCTCGCCGGCAGCCAGCAACTTTTCGCCAGCCGCTACCGCCCCTTCCTGCCCTCGGAGGCCGAACTGCAAGCCGAACTGCAACGCGACCGCGCCCTGCTCGAAAACCAGCTCGAGGCCCAGGCATGAACGTCGCAACGCCTGTGGAAACCCTCGTCACGGATCACCTCGACCTGTGGACCACCGCCCTCAAACGCAAATCCGCCGCCGGCCGGGGCTCGTCCAGCAAGGTCGAGCTGTACGGCATCAAGAAGCTGCGCGAGTTGATTCTGGAACTGGCCGTGCGCGGCCTGCTGGTGCCGCAGGATCCGAACGACGAGCCTGCCAGCGAACTGCTCAAGAAGATTGACGCTGAGAAGGCGAGACTGGTGAAGGAAGGCAAGATTAGGAAGGACAAGCCTCTCCCTCCGATAGCAGCTGGTGAAGCGCCTTTTGCTATTCCTGCTGGCTGGGCGCTCGCTCGCCTAGCCGATGTCATCAACGTATTGAACGGACGCGCTTACAAGAAGCACGAAATGCTCTCCGAAGGCACGCCAATCCTCCGGGTTGGAAATTTGTTCACCTCTAACGAATGGTACTTTTCTGACCTTGAACTGGAGCCGGAGAAGTACATCGATGACGGCGATTTGATCTACGCATGGTCTGCCTCATTTGGCCCATTCATTTGGCAAGGTGGAAAAGTCATCTACCACTACCACATATGGAAGATGGAGTTCTTCAGCAAGGCTGACGTCGACAAGTTCTACTTCAGACATTACTTGCAAGTCATATCTGCATCGATCAAGGCATCTGGCAACGGCATCGCCATGATTCATATGACGAAAGTACGAATGGAAAAGCTGGTATTGCCCATACCGCCCTTAGAGGAACAACGCCGCATCGTCGCCAAAGTCGACGAACTGATGGCGCTGTGTGACCAGCTTGAGCAAGAAACCGACGCCAGCCTCGGCGCCCATCAAACGCTGGTGGAAACCCTGCTGAGCGCCCTGACCAGCGCCGCCGATCATGCGCAATTCGCCAGCGCCTGGCAGCGCATCGCCGGCCACTTCGACACGCTGTTCACCACCGAAGAGAGCATAGCCCAGCTCAAGCAAACCATCCTGCAACTGGCGGTGATGGGCAAGCTCGTTCCACAAGACCCGAACGAAGAACCCGCCAGCGAACTGCTCAAAAAGATCGAAGCCGAGAAGGCGAAGCTGGTGAAGGAAGGCAAGGCCAAGAAAGAGAGGCTTCTGCCACCAGTTGGGGATGCTGATGCGCCATATAGACTTCCGCAAGGGTGGGCGTGGATCAGATTGGGTCAGTGCGGAGTATGTTCAACGGGCAAGACGCCAAGTACCAACGAACCAAAATACTATGATGGAGATATTCCATTTATCGGGCCTGGACAAATATCGATTGACGGAGAGTTGTCTGCACCCGAGAAGTTTGTTTCTGAGGCAGGGTTAGAAGAGAGCACTGAAGCGAAACCCAATGACATTTTTATGGTTTGTATTGGCGGGTCAATCGGAAAGGCAGCCATCGCAGACAAGCGACTGGCGTTCAATCAACAAATAAATGCGATACGCCCAATTCAGATCTCTTCTAAGTACCTCTATGTGGCAGTTTCCTCGAAACATTTCACCGACGGAGTGATTGCATACGCTACAGGCTCGGCCACGCCAATTATCAATCGATCCAAATGGGAAGAGCTTCCGGTCCCAATTTGCTCGATCCAAGAGCAAATTCGCATCGTCGCCAAAGTCGACGAACTGATGGCCCTGTGCGACCAACTCAAGTCCCGCCTCGCCGACGCCCAAATCACCCGGCTCCACCTCGCCGACGCCCTCGTCGAGCGGGCTATCTGCTGAGTGGCAGGACATGACGCCAGCCCTGCACAAAATTTGGTGCGACGAAGACGAGCATTATCGTTACGAGCACTTTGCCGATTTCAACGACTGGCTGGATAGCGAGGAGGGGCAGGCGGCCCGGATTGACTATGGCGTTGACGCCTTGCCCCAGCCCAGCAAGGCGCTGTTTGCGGGGGACAGAAACGGCTACGACGAGGCATTCCAGGCGTTTCGCAAAGCCTGTCGTCACGAGGTGCTGGGCGAGTCCTGGTTTCAGGAGCAGCTCGGCGATGACCATTGGTTCCTGCGCAATGTGGATCACTTCATTCAGCTAGTCGATCTCATGGTAGCCGGGGCGGTGGTGCCGTTTGTCGGGGCGGGCATCTCGGCATCGGCGGGGTTTCCAAGCTGGAAGGAGCATCTGCGCCACCAGGGCAAAACAGCGCATATCGCTGCGGAACGCATCGAAGAACTGTTGGCTGCCGGCGCTTACGAAACGGTGCTGGAAGAGATCGAGGCTGTTCGGGGGCGCGAGGTGTTCATCAACGAAATTCGCGATGAATTCTCTCGCAATCCCACGATCCCCGATGTGGTCTGGCGCATCTCCGAGCTGTTCACGGATACGGTGATCACGACCAATTATGATCGCTTGCTGGAGCAGTCGTTTGAAACTGGCGAGGCCGGCAGGGTGCAGGTGATCAATGGCCTGAATGCGCTGGAGCAGCCCGATCCGAAGAAGATCACGGTCATCAAGCTGCACGGGGATATTCGCGAGCCGAAACGCTGCATCCTCAGCAAGAACCAATACGACGAGGCCTATGGCAACGGCAGCCTGAATTTGCACAAGCCCATCCCCAAGCTGCTTGCCTACCATTACAAGAACAGCAGTCTGCTGTTTTTGGGCTGTAGCCTGAGTAATGACCGAACGGTTCAGGTATTCAGGAAGATCAGGGAAGACATGGGCGAAGAGGAGGAGATCAAACAGCACTTCGCCATCGAGCAAGCCCCGGAGACCGCTGCGGGGATCGCCCAGCGCAACGCGGAACTGGCCAAGCTGGGCATCACCCCGATATGGTTCGAAAAAGGGCGGTATGAACTCGTCGAAAACCTGCTCAGCCTGGCCAAGAACGAGCTGCGACACCGGGGTGTCGCGCCTCAGCCGCTACCGGTGGAAGAACCGTCCATCAAACTGGAGATGGACCTGAGCCATTTCCTCGGCGACTTCATCGACCTGATGCCCTTGCTGCACTGGCTGCACCGGGCTGTTCCGCAGTCCGCAACCGGCCAGTATCTTTCCGCCATGCAGCGCGTGTTTCATGGCTATTCCTTTGCGACTCGACAGACCGACGAGAACCTGAGGATAGCGCTGGATAATCTGCTGCGCGCCTTGTCGAATTCGCCGGAGTTTGATGGCTATGCCCATGGAAAACTTTCAGTGGCCTTCAGGCGCCTGCAGCAATATCTGAAATCGATTCGCGAACGGAATTATCTGGACGACGATTTTGAGTGGAACATTCACGAACTTTTGACCACGCCTGTGTTGCAGCTTGAGCCGCTGCTGGCGCACAAAGCTGGCGGGAGCTTTGATTACCACGCCATACGTTTGATTTCCGCTCTGTTGCAGCACGGGAAGCGGCAGCATGGATCGAAAGAGTCATTCTGCGAATTGCCGAGCGCGGTAAACCATGAGTTTGGCGATTACATTGCCTTGTCACTGGCTACGAATCTGGGTCTCACGGTTCCTGATCGCCTTGATCAAATCTACACGGGTGACATTCAGAGCCTGTGCGAAGACGCCTGGGAAAACCTGGATAAGCCAATCAGCCTCGGGTTTGTCGAGCGCGTGAAGTTGAAGGTTGCTTCGTTTTTTAACTAGTGGCGAGAGACGATGGCTGTTTGGGATCGATGCCAAGTTTATGTCTGGATTCGATTCCATGTTCGACGTTGGCGAATCTAATCGCCAACGGCTCCTTCGGCCGAGTTACGGTCAGACCTCGTGGATTTTTCCTATACTGTTGGCTGGAATGTTCCGGCATGAACAGGAAAATTGCATGGATCGCCTTCTTACCACCCAGGACCTCGCCGATATTACCGGGCTTGCTGTCCAAACTATTTACAACCGCCACAGTATTGGTGGCTCACTCCCGGACTGCCTGAATCTGGGTGGGCGCCTACGCTTTCGCCAGAGTGATGTGGATGTTTGGCTGGATGCCCAATACGAAAAACATCAACCCAAGCCTGCTTACATGGCGTGCTCAGAGTCGCACCCTCGTCGCCCCGGGCGTCCGACCAAAACCGAGCAGGTCGAGCGCCGAACCGGCAAAAAAACTAGTAACCTACGCACCCTCAATTAGCCCGACGACATCACTGAATAGCACCTGTGACAGATGATGCTGTTGAAATCGATCGTTTACTCGTTGAGTCCATGAAGGTTTCGGGGCGATTCGGTCCGGTGGATTTGATGCGATTCCGCAGGAGCAAGCACCAGACAGCCGGGGAGCGAGAACGCCCCCCGGCCGAGTTAGAAATGTCCTTTTTTGACAGAAACCGTCGCCATCAGGCCAACGATTCCGGTCCCAATTTTCCTGCTGCGCTAGTTCCGGTGCCACCCGGAATTTTCGGGTCTCGGGCGCCAACCCGAGATCCGACCCAACACTGCAACGGGCCGCCAAGCCCAACACACACTTTCGCAAAACGCTTCCGGCTTTCGGGACAGAAGTGCCAACTCCTGACGCGGTTTCCCGCTCTCTCACGGTTTCGGTCGTATCACCGATGAGATCAAACCCTACTTGCCGAATCTCCCCCTCTCGCAGTCAGCCTGCACCAGTGCCACCTGGTGCAGTCAGCGAGAGGTTCCCCAATTAGGTCGAGGTTACTGCATGACAGTGCGCCACTGTCTCCACAGCCAGGCTAGCCTTCCGGCTTTCCGTAGATTTCAGGAGGGCGATGTTCCATAGCCCCTTCCTTACTCACCTGCTGCTTCATCAACTACGAACCACGGCTTCACGCCTATGGCCCACCGTCATTCCGCACAGCACCCTTTTGGGTGCCGTTACACGCTTGAGCTATCCAGAGACCCCCTGTTTCCAGAGGTGCCGGGCAGTCCAGGTTTCCCCTCATGCCCCTGTGCCATCACTGGCGTCGCTTGCGCGACTGGCTCGTCAATTCGAGCCCACCTCATCAGCCGTCGTGTGCGGCAAAAGTTGCGCCCTTCCGGTACGCCCCATCGGCGGGATTGAACCCGCTTTCACGCTCGACCAGGTCACACGGGCATTGCCTCCCGTGCGCCGTTTCATGGTCGCCCAACGTCGTCCGGAATCCCCCGGAGCGGATTGGGTCGAAGGCAGGAATTACACCTGCCAGCGCCCAGCGTAGCGCAGCGAGCCTGATTAGAGGCACTGCGCTTCAGCGTTTGCTCGGAACAGGATTGGCGATCCTATTCCTGCCGGTTTGGCGAACCGGCGTGACCTTTCGGTCAGTGTGTTTTGCAGTTGGCGGCCTGCCCGGTAGGTACTCGTTTTCGTTGTCGTTGAATACCCACTAGGCAAGCCGCCGGGCATGCGCACTCTCCGGTGATCGCCGGGGTGCTGCCCTGCAAAGGTGTTCTGTCCTATTTTTGTATAGGCGGATTTTGGAAATCCGCGCACGTTCACATAGGAACATCAATACGTGTGGCTTCGCCACACCAAATCACACTGCAACGATGCGGGTTCGTGACGAACCCGCAAAAAAGGGATCTCCCCGCACTATACGAAGACATGTTCATCCGTGGAGTACCGTCATGTCCTTGCCCAAACCCGCCTCAACCCCGGTGTCCCCCTCAAAATCAGCGGCGCTTTCACGCGCCCTCGACTTGGTGACGCGGGGCTACACACGCTACATCACCGGTACCTGTCCCGCTCACAAGGCGATCGGGCTCGCCCAAAAATTCCACGACAAATACGGTGTCGGGTGCTCACCCGCGCAACGGATAACGCGCAAGCAGAAGGGGCTGGCGAATGCCGCGTTGGTCGTGTATTGGGCGGGGTATGCCGGCTCTCGGGCTGAGCCCGGTCTCGTGTCGGGGACGGCACCGATACTGGTTCCTGATTTGAGCGCTAACCAGGAATCAACATTGACCCACCAGGCGAACACGGAAAGCGCACTGGCAGCTTCCTGCAACAGTTCCAAAAAGATTCCTGATTCGGTTCCTGAAGTGGCATGGGCAGTGCTCGTGACCGAAGGTACTGGCCCGGTCACGGAACAGGAAGCCCTCGTTTCCATATTTGGTCACCGTCGCCTCTTTTGGCTGGGCTACGAGCTGGTGCGTCTACCGAAACGCGGAGGCTCAAGCTGGACGTGGCGACGGACGAAGTCGGAGATGGCGGAATGGTATGCCCTGCTTGGCAACCAGCTCGCTCATAGGAAGCAATCTGCGGTCGCCGAAACCCTGAGCCTGATTGCACAGCAACCCGGGTTTGCCGGCGTGCGGGGTCAGAGCCGGGAACTGATTCAGTTTGCGCGTGGCCGGGGGTACTCCGGGGAGGTCCCGTTTTTGTTCCACATGCAAAAGATCGGTCACGGTATCGCATTGAGACTTGCGTGACGCCTGAAGTGCCGGCTGATTTCCTTGACATCCGAATTGCAGAGCGCCTAACCTGCGCCTGTTGCCCAAACAAAGGCAATCGGGGGTGGAAGCCCGAATGGAGATTGACTGAGCTACTGCGCATGCGCAGTGGCTCAGTTGCGCTTGGCGTCCCAATGGGCGGCCGGGCGAGGGGAGCCTTCGGGCTCGCCGGTGCTCCATCGGTCTTCCAACCTTCGTTTCGGTCGCCCACCCGATTGGAAGCGGGTGTGGTGATTCATTTCATCACTGGAGCTGCTCATGAGCGAACATACCTTATCTCCGGGAAGCAATCCTTCTCTGACATCCGAAAGCGATCTTGATACGTCCTCGGCGGGAGAGCGCCTTGTGCGCCTGATTTCTGTCGAACCCTGGCTGCATCCGGCAGTCATGGAGGATGAGACCACCAAGATTGTCTCAATGAACGCTAGCTTTCGCGTTCGACATAGCCGACTGGAACAACTTGCGGATCGCGTCAATGCTGCCATTGCACCATTGGCGGCATGTCGTAAAGGCTGCCACTACTGTTGCTCGATGGTGACGCTGATTTATCGCTTTGAGGCGGTCAGGTTAGCTACCATCACCGGACGGAAGATGGTGGAACTCCCTTACCGGTCTCATGACCAAGTCATTCAAATCAATCGCCTGCGGCCTCAGCAACAATGCGTGTTCGTGAACGACGGGAACTGCGCTGTCTACGAACATCGTCCGATGATATGTCGTTTGCACCATTCCCTTGCGAATGATGCGGAGCCTTGCCGGACGATGGTTCCGGGGCATACCAATGGGGTGATGATGTATGACCCCGATTTCGTCGAGGTACCGTATCACGAACTAGTTCGTGCGACGCGACCCCGGGAGCCCTGGGGCGCAATTACTGAGTTTTTCCCGGTTGGGGGAGAGTAGGGTTTTTGGGACGCCATATCAGCCCGATTGGCTGACTAGTTGAGGCTCACCGACTGCAAACCGATTTGCAGTCGGTGGCTATTTCAGTAGATCGGAGGGCTTCCGGAGGTTACGCAGAGCGAAATGCATTTTTTGAACTATACGGAAAGTTACCTTTCAGTAGAGATTAATCATGCAATACGAATTACTGACCTGCATGCCATCCTGCTGTTTCGGCGGCTATTACGATATAGCTGCTAGTGCGGAACGGCGATCAAGGATAGAAAGCTTGGGGCCTTCGATTCTGAAACCGTCCTTGCTACGTCTGTGTGAAACCCTATGCCGCTTGTTGTGCCCGGCGTACCACTTCGACCAGTTCGTTGTCAGTCGGGTTGTAGTAGCGCATCGCCATCTGAATCGTCTTCCAACCCATTATCTTCGCCAGGGTTTGCACCGTCATTGCCGGGGCAAAACGGGATGCGGCTTCGTGCCGAAGGTCATGAAAGTGCAAGTCGGTGATGTTTGCTGCATTGCAGACACGCTTGAATGCTCTGTCGAGACCAGAAGTATCGTGGAAGTTCGGGATGACCTTGCCATTGATATCCCGGGGTAAGTGCCGCAGGGTTTCTACAGCTTTGAGCGTCAATGGCACAGTGCGGGCGCTGCCATTCTTGGTCATGTTGAGGCGGATGGTTCCCGACTCCAGCTTCACCTGTCGCCATTCCAGCGAGAGAATCTCACCCGCGCGCATTCCTGTCTCGAGTGCGAGGTCCAGGCATGCTTCCAGCCAGACAGCACTTCTCACGCCTTGAGGGCGATGGATGGCGTTGCGCAATCGGCTTTCTTCGTCCCCTTCCAGTCGGCGCTCCCGACCTTGACCTGGGGGCGGTTTGCGGACGTTACGCAACTCGTGCTCCAGCGGCATGGACCACTCCTTGATAGCAATCGTGTAGAAGTGCGATAGAAGTGCCAATTCGAGGCGCACGCTGTTGGCGCAAACCGATTTCAGGCGCTCATCCCTATACTCAACAAAGTCTTTGGCGCGAAGACTTGCGAGAGGGCGAAGGGATATGGGGTGGCTCTGTAGTCTTTGAATGCGGTTCTTTTCGGCGACCATGCCACGCTTCGTTGGGGTAATCACCTCGAGATATCGCTGCAGTGCCTGGCCGAGAGTGGTGCGCTCGACCTCCCGGCGGTCTCGAAAGTAGCCGGAGTCGATATTGGTCTCGATTTCCCTGATCCAGCGCTCGGCATCTGCGCGAGATTCGAAGGTTTTGGTCTGAGCGGGGTAGCCTTTACGGCGGACGATTGCTTGAAACTGGTAGTCACCGCGTTCGGTGATGGTTGCCATCGCTGACTCCTGAAAAAAGAGTATAGCGACGCCGCAGCAAATCACGCGCGGAAGTGCAGCAAAAATGCAGCAAAAAAGCCTTCAGACAGCAAAAAGCCCGCTTGAGGGCGGGCTAAGTGCTTGTTTATTCTGGTGGGTCGTGAGTGATTCGAACACTCGACCTACGGATTAAGAGTCCGCTGCTCTACCAACTGAGCTAACGACCCAGAATTTTTTCACCTGGTGGGTCGGGCGAGATTCGAACTCGCGACCAACGGATTAAAAGTCCGCTGCTCTACCGACTGAGCTACCGACCCGGCCCACACGGGAAGCGCGCATTATAGGCAGGTGCGGGGCAGACGTCAACGCCATTCGGGAAATTGTGAAGATATGTGCTCCTGCCATTTTTCTACCATGGGACTGGCTAGAATTTCCAGACAGCATTTCAACTCGATCAGGAGGCGGTATGAACGAACAGGATATTTCCCGGTATCAGGACATTCTGGTGACGACCTTGACCGATGTCGGGGTCAAGGTGCTTGCTGCCATCGCTTTCTGGGTCATTGGCCGCTGGCTGATCGGGCTGGCGATACGTCTGGTACGTGGTGCTCTGGAGCGCCAGAAGGTCGATCCAACCTTGTTGCGCTATGTCGGTTCGATCGTCAATGTGACGCTGAACATTCTGCTGGTGATCGGCATCCTGGGTTATTTCGGGGTGCAGACGACCACCTTTGCCGCCTTGGTGGCTGGGGCAGGCATCGCCATCGGTGCGGCCTGGGCCGGTCTGCTGGCCAATTTTGCGGCGGGGGCGTTCCTGATCGTCCTGCGCCCATTCAAGGTGGGCGATTTCGTGACCATGGCCGGGACGACGGGGACGGTCACCGAGATCGGCCTGTTCGCAACGACCATCAACACGCCGGACAATGTTTCGACGGTGATCGGCAACAACAAGATTTTTGGCGAGAACATCCAGAACTTCACCAATAACCCGTATCGTCGGGTCGACCTGAAGTGTCAGCTCTCCGGCGCTGCCGACCATCAGGCGGCGATGGCCCTGCTCAAGGCGAAGATTGCTGCGATTCCCAACGTGCTGACGACGCCGCCGGTCGATGTCGAGATTCTCGATTTCACCCTGGTCGGTCCAGTGCTGGCGGTTCGCCCGTATTGCAACAACGATCACTACTGGCAGGTTTATTTCGACACCAACCGGGTGATCCGCGAGTCGCTTGCCGAGGCGGGTTTCCCGGCGCCGATGCCGGCGCAGAACGTGATCGTCACTCAGTCGGCTTGAAGCTGGCGTCGATCAGAAACGCAGGGCGGCAACCAGGGATTCAACTTCCTGGGAGGATTCCTCAAGAATGCTGCTCAGCGTTGCCTCGCCGATCACGGCATCGACCAGCGGTGCCGAATCGGGCGAGCTGGTCGTTGCATATTGATTGAGCGGGGAGCTGACCGCGGCCAGTTCGTTGGCCAGTACCAGCGTATCGCCCAGGGTGACCGGCGGCAGCGAATGCAGCCCGTCCCAGACGGCTTCGACCGCCTCGCTGACTGTCGCGGGAATCGACAGCCGGGCGAGGATGGCACGGCCAACGGCGGGTTCGGCCTGTTCGCTCCAATCTGCTGGCTCGCCGGCGAGGAGTTCGGGAAAGCTGCTTGCCTGCGAGATCAGGAAAAATCCACCGATTTCGTGAATGATGCCGGCAAAAAGGGCTGTCTCCGGATCGCAACGGGTGACCCGCCGGGCGATGACATGAGCAAGCGCGGCGACATTGGCTGTGTGCGCCCACAATTGTTCCGCCGCAACGCGCTGTGCAGGCGTGCCGGGTGTGCCGGCCATCTGCCGGGTGGCGAGGGCCACGGTCAGGGTTCGTGTCGTGCGCAGCCCGATGCGGGCGATGGCGCCGCGTAGTTCACTGACATTCTGCCCACTGCGGCAGTAAGCGGCGCTGTTGGCAACGGCGACAATGCGCGCGGCCAGCAAGGGCGAAGCCTTGACCAGCTGGACGGCCTGATCCACGTGGCAGTCGGGCGAGTCGAGCTGCTGCACCAGTCTGAGCGACACGTCCACCCCGGTGGGAAAAGCGAGTTCGCCTTTCCCGGCCTTGTCGACGAGTTGTTGCAGGGCATTTTTGCGATCCATCGGGCAATCTTACCCCGTGCCCGGTTTTCTGTGTCGTGTTCAGCCCAGGCGACGGCAGATTTCGCTGGTCAGCGCAGACTGGTTCATGCTGTAAAAGTGCAGGCCCGGGGCGCCGCCCTTGAGTAGCCGTTCGCACAGTTCGGTGACCAGATCGAGGCCGAAGGCACGGATTGAATCGCTATCGTCGCCGAAGCTCTCGAATTTCTTGCGCATCCAGCGGGGCAGGTCGGCGCCGCAGGCGTCCGAGAAGCGGGCCAGCTTGGTGAAGCCGGCGATGGGCATGATGCCGGGAACGATGGGGATGTCGACGCCGAGCGCGCGCGCTTCGTCGACGAAGTGGAAGTAGGCGTCGGCGTTGTAGAAATACTGCGTGATCGCCGAGTTGGCGCCGGCCTTGACCTTGCGCGCGAAGGCGTCGAGGTCGTCCTTCGGGCTGCGTGCCTGCGGGTGCCATTCCGGGTAGGCGGCGACTTCGATGCTGAAGTGGTTGCCGGTTTCGGCGCGGATGAATTCGACCAGTTCGTTGGCGTAGCGGAATTCGCCGGCCTCGGCCATACCCGAGGGCAGGTCGCCGCGCAGGGCGACGATGCGACGGACGCCGGTCGCCTTGAATTCGGCCAGGATTTCGCGGATCGATTCGCGCGTCGAGCCGATGCACGACAGGTGCGGTGCGGCGTCGAAGCCTTCGCTGGCGATTTCGCGGACGATGGCGAAGGTGCGTTCGCGGGTCGACCCGCCGGCGCCGTAGGTGACCGAGAAGAACTCGGGTTTCAGTTTGGCCAGTTCGACCCGGGTGGCGCGCAGTTTTTCGACGCCTTCGGGTGTTTGCGGCGGGAAGAATTCGATCGAGATATTGGAGTTCATTTTTTCAGCCAGATAAAGAATTCGCGGTTGCCGTCGCCGCCGGTGATGGGACTGTCGAACCAGGCTTTTGCCGTCAGGCCGAGTTGCCGGGCAAGATCGAGGAAGCGCCCTTCGACCTCGCGGTACAGCGACGGGTCGCGCACGATGCCGCCCTTGCCGATGTTGTGCGGGCCGACTTCGAACTGCGGCTTGATGAGCAGCAGCAGGTCGCCGTCGGCGGCGAGCAGCGCCGGTAGTTGCGGCAGCACCAGGGTCATCGAGATGAACGAGACGTCGCCGACGATCAGGTCGAAACCGCCGGCCGGCACCGCGTCGCCGAGATCGGCGGCGGTCAGCGCGCGGCAGTTGATGCCTTCGAGTGCGGTGACGCGCCCGTCGGTTTTCAGCTTGGCGTGCAGTTGACCGTGACCGACATCGACGCCGACCACTTGCTCGGCGCCAGCTTGCAGCAGGCAGTCGGTGAAGCCGCCAGTGGATTGCCCGACATCGAGACAGATCCGGCCGGTGACAGCCAGACCGGTGTGCGCCAGGGCGCCGGCCAGCTTGAGGCCCCCGCGCGAGACGTAGCGGTCGCTTTCGTCTTCGACAACGGTGAGGACGACGTCGGCCGGCAGTTCCAGCGATGGTTTGGCGATCGCCTTGCCCTCGGCACTGACCCGGCCTTCGCCGATCAGCCGCTGCGCCTGCGTGCGCGACGCCGCCAGTCCGCGCTGGACCAGCAGGGCGTCGGCGCGCAGCAGGCCGTGACGGTCGACCGGCGTCTTGACCGGTTTTTCGTCACGTTGCCGACCGCCCTGGCGGGCATGGAAGGAGTTCATGCTCATCGGGGCGGCCTGTATGGCAGCTTTGGACGATCAGTAGCGGTAATGGTCGGCCTTGTAGGGGCCTTCCACCGGCACGCCGATGTAGTCGGCCTGCTGCTGCGTCAGCGTCGTCAGCTGCACGTTGAGCGTCTTCAGCTGCAGGCGGGCGACCTTTTCATCCAGGTGCTTGGGCAGCGTGTACACACCGACCGGGTAGTCGGCGGTCTTGGTGAACAGCTCGATCTGGGCGATGGTCTGGTTGGCGAACGACGAGGACATCACGTAGGACGGGTGGCCGGTGGCGCAGCCGAGGTTCACCAGGCGGCCCTTGGCGAGCAGGATGATGCGCTTGCCGTCCGGGAAGATGACGTGATCGACTTGCGGCTTGATCTCTTCCCACTGGTACTTTTCCAGCGAGGCGACATCGATTTCGTTGTCGAAGTGGCCGATGTTGCAGACGATGGCGTTGTTCTTCATCTTGACCATGTGCTCATGGGTGATGACGTGGAAGTTGCCAGTCGTGGTGACGAAGATGTCGGCCTTGTCGGCGGCGTATTCCATGGTCACGACGCGATAGCCTTCCATGGCGGCCTGCAGGGCGCAGATCGGGTCGATTTCGGTGACCCAGACTTGCGCCGACAGGGCACGCAGGGCCTGGGCGGAACCCTTGCCCACGTCGCCGTAGCCGCAGACGACGGCGATCTTGCCGGCGACCATGACGTCGGTGGCGCGCTTGATCCCGTCCACCAGCGATTCGCGGCAGCCGTAGAGGTTGTCGAACTTGGACTTGGTGACCGAGTCGTTGACGTTGATCGCCGGGAACTTGAGGTCGCCGCGGGCATGCATCTGGTACAGGCGATGCACGCCGGTGGTGGTTTCTTCGGTCACGCCCTTGATCTGGGCCAGGCGCACCGAGTACCAGGTCGGATCGACGGCCAGCTTGGCCTTGATCGCGGCGAACAGGATGGTTTCTTCTTCGGAGCCCGGCTTGGCCAGCACCGAAATGTCCTTCTCGGCCTTGGCGCCGAGGTGCAGCAGCAGCGTGGCGTCGCCGCCGTCGTCGAGGATCATGTTCGAGTAACCGCCGTCGGTCCATTCGAAAATGCGGTGGGTGTAGTCCCAGTAATCGACCAGGGTTTCGCCCTTGACGGCAAAGACCGGGATGCCGGCGGCGGCGATGGCGGCGGCGGCGTGGTCCTGGGTCGAGAAGATGTTGCACGAGGCCCAGCGGACCTCGGCGCCGAGTGCAGTGAGCGTCTCGATCAGCACGGCGGTCTGGATGGTCATGTGCAGCGAACCGGTGATGCGTGCGCCCTTGAGCGGCTGGGTTTTCGCGAACTCTTCGCGAATGGCCATCAGGCCCGGCATTTCGGTTTCGGCGATACGGATTTCCTTGCGACCCCAGTCGGCAAGGTTGATGTCGGCAATGACGTAGTCTTGGGTATTAGCCACAGTAAGCTCCTGAATAACTGTGACGGGGAGGGGCGGTGTTCAACTCACCGAACCCCCTGCGCCCGGCAGGGTTGGACAGTGAGCGCGGTTTTGAACCGAGCCTGAGAGATGGGGTCTCTTGCAGCGCTCCTCGGTAGGAGGCGGATTATAAACCGTTTTCAGACCGATTCGGCAGAGCGGAAGCGGCGACACCTTTGGTGTGCCGCCTTTCGTTGTCTTCGCAGCCAGGAAATCCCCCGGTGCTGCGCGTCAAGTCAATGTTCGGGCGGCTCTGGCGGGGCCCGGGAACTGCCGGTACCCCGCCGAAGCGGTCAGCGAATGCTGACCGGAGCAAGCGCGCGGCTCAAACTCGCTTCGCCGCGTCCGTGGAGGCTGGCTTGATAGTTGCGGATGGTGTCGGTACGTGCGGTGGTCAGCAGTTGATTGACGATCTGGGTTGAGGTCGCTTTGGTGAATTTGCTGCCGACAACAGCAGCGTAGCCGCTGATGATCGGTGCGGCGAAGGAGGTGCCGGCCAGTCCGGTCTGATTGCTGGCGACGCCGACGACCAGGAAGTTGTTCTGGATCGTCTTGTCGGTGCCTGCGTAGTTGGAATACGAGGCCAGGCTGGCCTTGGCCGCGGTGGTGCCGTTGCTGCTCAAGGCGCCGGCATAGATGACGGCCGGTGCGCCGCGCAGGGCGACGTTGAGGTAATCGACGTTGCCACTGCGATTGGCCTTGCCGACGGCAACAGCATCATTGCCCGCAGCCTTGACGACCACAGCCGTGCCGCCCTTGGCATAGGAGATGATTGATTTTTCCTGCCCCGACCAGGCGATGCGATTGACGTCGAGGTTGCTGCGGGCATACATGCCGTAACTCAGGTTGAGCACGTTCAGACCGGAGGGGTTGAGTGCAACCGAGGTGGACGACCAGTTGCGCTTTACGACCTTGGCCTCCGGCGCAATCATCGCAGCCTCAAGGGCCGTCCAGTAACCGTGACCCTGGTTAAGCACGCCGGTGCCCAAGTTGCCCGAAAAGCGGGAGCTGTTGGAGAAGTCGTCGACCACGGTGATGGTGGTGCCTTGCCCCTTGTAGCCCTGGGTCCAGGCGTTCTTGACGTCCGGACTCATCCAGGAATAAGCGGTCTGGGCCGGGGCCAGGGTGGGTAGCAACAGCGCGCCGATCAGCATGGCTTTGCTCAGGCGGGTGGTTTGCAGTTTGGTGCTCATCAGAAAGGTCTCCTGTATTCGATGGAAATGAGATAGCGGTGGGCGGGTTTTTCGTTGAAGTTGAAGGCGAGGGTTTCTTCCGGAGGAAGCGGGGTGGCAGCCAGGCGGCAGTTCACCTCGCGAATGCCGCCGATTTCCCCGTAGTCGGCGATGCAACTCTTTTCCCGAAGCCTGCCGCCGAACACCTGCGAGGCGCGGAAAACCAGATGGCCTTGACGCCCAAGCCCGGCTGTATAGACCAGGCCGAGCTTCCAGCTCGGGTCGATGGTGTATTTCTCGCCTTTTTCGCCGGTGCTGAAGCCCCAGGTGATGCCCAGGTTCTGGCTGACGCGGGTCAGGAATCCAACATGAAAGTCGACCCAGCGAGTGGCGTACCAGCGGTTCATCGAGATTTCGCCGCCATTCGCGGATTCGTAGCCAAAGCGACGTTGGCTGCTGGCTTTTTCCGACAAGGTCGAGCCCTGGCGGAGTTCGATCAGGTGGGTGCTGGCCGTGAAGTCGTAGGCCTGGACGGCGAATGCTGTGCCGGTCGCCAGAGTGGCAAGGGTGAGCCGCGCCACGAATGGAAGGATGACGAGCGAGCGCGACATTCAATCAGGCCTGACGTTCGGTTGGGTAGATTCGTATTCCGATAGTATATACATACGTCATTCGGCGCGGGCAAAAAAAATCGCTGCCCGATTGGGCAGCGATTTCTATTCAGCGTTGCTGTTCAGTGCTTACAGGCCGGCGTCGCTCTTCAGCAGATTGGCACGGTCGGTGGCTTCCCAGCTGAACTCCGGTTCGTCGCGGCCAAAGTGGCCGTAGGCGGCGGTCTTCTGGTAGATCGGACGCAGCAGGTCGAGCATGTTGACGATGCCCTTCGGACGCAGGTCGAAGTGCTTGCGGACTAGAGCGGTCAGCGTCTCGTTGCTGACCTTGCCGGTGCCGTAGGTTTCGACCATGATTGAGGTCGGTTCGGCGACGCCGATGGCGTACGAAACCTGCACCAGGCAGCGCGAGGCGAGGCCGGCGGCGACGATGTTCTTGGCGACGTAGCGGGTGGCGTAGGCGGCCGAGCGGTCGACCTTGGACGGGTCCTTGCCCGAGAAGGCGCCGCCGCCGTGCGGGGCAGCCCCGCCGTAGGTGTCGACAATGATCTTGCGGCCAGTCAGACCGCAGTCGCCTTGCGGGCCGCCGACGACGAAGCGACCGGTCGGGTTGACCAGGAACTTGATGTCGCCCTTGATCAGTTCCTTCGGCAGCACCGGCTTGATGATCTGCTCGATGGTTGCTTCGCGCAGGTCTTCCAGGCTGATGTCCGGCGAATGCTGGGTGGACAGGACGACGGTGTCGATCGAGTGCGGCTTGCCATCGACGTAGCGGATGGTGACCTGCGATTTGGCGTCCGGGCGCGCCCACGGCAGGCGGCCGTCCTTGCGCAGCATGGCCTGGCGCTCGACCAGACGGTGCGACAGGTAGATCGGCAGCGGCATCAGCGACGGCGTTTCGTCGCAGGCATAGCCGAACATCAGGCCCTGATCGCCGGCGCCCTGACCGAGATTGTCGTCGTAAGCGGCGTTGACGCCCTGGGCGATGTCCGGGCTCTGCTTGTCGTAGGCGACGAGCACGGCGCAGCCCTTGTAGTCGATGCCGTAGTCGGTGTTGTCGTAGCCGATGCGCTTGATCGTGTCGCGGGCGATCTGGATGTAATCGACGTTTGCGCTGGTGGTGATTTCACCGGCGAGAACGACCAGGCCGGTGTTGCACAGGGTTTCCGCGGCAACGCGGGAATGCTTGTCCTGGGCCAGGATGGCGTCGAGGATGGCGTCGGAAATCTGGTCGGCGACCTTGTCCGGATGGCCTTCGCCAACGGATTCCGAAGTGAAGAGGTAGTCACTCATGGGTGGCTCCAATGGTCCTTTGATCCGGCGTTACCGGCTTCGGACCACGAGCTGGCGACGCTTTAGCGGATTATTTGAATCGCCCCGCAAGTTGTCTGTTTAACTCGGCGATCCCATAATGATAGGCCTTTGCCGATTTCTTTCAACCCCCGGAGTCTCATGGTTTTCCTGTTCCGTCTGCTGTCGCGTTTGCCGCTGGCGGTGATTCACTGGCTGGGTGCCATTCTTGGACGCCTGACCTACCTGCT
This sequence comes from Betaproteobacteria bacterium UBA5582, assembly GCA_002425245.1. Classification (GTDB taxonomy): domain Bacteria; phylum Pseudomonadota; class Gammaproteobacteria; order Burkholderiales; family Rhodocyclaceae; genus Azonexus. The sequence continues at coordinate 69,671 of DILW01000148.1, forward strand.
GTCACCGACCTATCGACGCAATCTGCGCAACAACATGGCGCAGGCCGGGATCGATCCGGCGCTGAATCTGCCGGCTGCGGCGGAAACCGGCAAGCAGATGCTGGAATTGTCACGCATCTGGATGCGCCCGCTCGAAGAGGCCAATGCGCAGGTGGTCGAAGTGGCGGGACGCGAATTGCTCGATGCTGCCCTGCGCGAAGGCAAGGGAATTGTTTTCCTGACCCCGCATCTCGGCTGCTTCGAAATCACGGCACAGTACCTCTCTTCGTTTGGCGACATCACCGTGCTTTACCGGCCACCCAAGTCGGCGGCTGCGCAGACGCTGATCCTGACCGGTCGCCAACGGGCGCAACTGCACCTGGCGCCTGCCGACCTGTCCGGGGTGCGGGCCTTGATCAAGGCCCTGAAACGGGGGCAGATGGTCGGCATGCTGCCAGACCAGGCGCCGAAAACCGGGGAGGGCGTGTGGCTGGATTTTTTCGGCCGGCCCGCCTACACCATGACCCTCGCCGCCCGCCTGACCGAAACCGGCGCCAGCGTGCTGATGACCTGGGGCGAGCGCCTGCCGGGCGGGCGTGGTTACCGCATCCATTTCCAGCTCCCCGGGCAGCCCTTGCACGGCGATACGATCGCGCGGGCGCAGCAGATCAATCACGAAATCGAAACCCTGATCCGGCAGTGTCCGGCCCAGTACCTGTGGGGCTACAACCGCTACAAGCGGCCGCGCGGTGCGGAGCCGCCGCCGGCTTGAGCTATCATAGGGCGATTGCCTGCCACGGTCGGGCGGCAGTGGCTTGAAAATTCCGGACCGAACGGAGAACAAGGGTTCATCACCATGAGCAGCCTCAATATCGAAATACGCCCCGTCACCCCGCCGGATGTGCCCGCGATCGCCGCCCTGGCGCGCGAAATCTGGCAGGCGACCTATCCTGGCATCATCACCCAGGAACAGATCGACTTCATGCTCGAACAGCGCTACGGGCACGAGCGTCTCTACGACGATCTCGAAGATCTGCACAAGTGGCTGTTCCAGGCCTTTCATGACGGGCGGCGGGTCGGCTTTGCCTTCAGCGAGATCAGCAAGGGCGAGTTCAAGCTCGACAAGCTTTACATCCATCCCGACGTCCAGCGTCGCGGTGTCGGTGGTCTGTTGATCGAACATGTTGCCGAACTGGCCAGGAAGCAGGGCTATCCCTGCGTTATCCTGCAGGTGAACAAGCGCAACGAAAAGGCCATCAACTCCTACATGAAATACGGTTTCGTTGTCCGTACTTCGACCGTGGACGACATCGGCCAGGGTTACGTCATGGACGACTACGTGATGGAGAAAAAACTTTAGGAATTTGAGATAACTTACTGTCTCTGCTATCCTTTTTAAACCTAACAGCGGAGCGGAATGTGAAGCTCAAATTTTCCAAGATGCACGGTTTGGGCAACGATTTCGTTGTTCTCGATGGCGTGCGTCAACAGTTTTCCCTGACGCCTGAGCAATTGCGCTACCTTGGCGACCGTCATTTCGGGGTCGGTTGCGACCAGATTCTGGTCGTCGAAAAACCGACACAGGACGGCGTCGACTTCCGTTACCGGATTTTCAACGCCGATGGCGGCGAAGTCGAGCAATGCGGCAATGGCGCTCGCTGTTTCGTCCGTTTCGTGCATGAGCAAGGATTGACCGACAAGCGCGAGATCCGTGTCGAAACCATGCGCGGCGTCATTTCGCCGCGCCTCGAAGGGGACGGCAACGTTACGGTCGATATGGGCGTGCCGCGGTTTTCGCCGCAGGAAATCCCCTTCCTGCACGACGACGATGTCGTCATCTACAACCTCGACGTCGCCGACGAGACGCTGGAAATCAGCGTCGTCTCAATGGGCAATCCGCATGCCGTGCAAGTGGTCGAGTGTGTGGACCGGGCGCCAGTCGGCGAGCATGGGCCGCTGATCGAGTCGCACGAGCGTTTTCCGCAGCGGGTCAACGCTGGTTTCATGCAGATCGTCGACAAGCATGCAATCAGGCTGCGGGTTTATGAGCGGGGTGCCGGTGAGACCCTGGCTTGTGGCACCGGTGCCTGCGCCGCTGTCGTTGCCGGTATCCGCCGTGGCCTGCTCGAGTCGCCGGTGCGGGTGAGCACGCGTGGCGGCGACCTGAATATTGCCTGGGGCGGCGAGGGGCGTCCGGTGCTGATGACCGGCCCGGCCGTGACTGTATTTTCCGGAGAGATCGATTTATGAGCGCCATGTTTCCCGACGAAATCGCCGATTACCTGAAGAACAATCCCGGTTTCTTCGAACGGTACGCTGACCTGATGGCGCAGATTTTCGTGCCGCACCCGCACGGCGGTCGCGCCGTATCGCTGGCCGAGCGGCAGATGTTGACGCTGCGCGAAAAGAACCGGGCAACCGAGAGCAAGCTCGCCGAGTTGATCGCTTTCGGCGAAGAAAACGACCGGATTTCCGAGAAGGTGCACCGACTGGCAGTCGGGTTGGTTGCCGCCGAGACCTTCCAGGCGGTGATCCACCTGCTCAACTTCCACCTGCGCGACGATTTCTCGGTGCCGCATGTGGCGCTGCGTCTGTGGGACAAGCCGGCCGGCATCGAGGATCTGCCGGAGTTCGCGGCGGTCAGCGAAGAACTCCAGGTTTTCGCCGAAACCCTGGCACGCCCCTACTGCGGTTCGACCGCCGGTTTTGGCACTGCGTCGTGGTTCGGCGAGGCCGCCCCGCATATCCGTTCGCAGGCGCTGATCGCCTTGCGCAACGGCGGCGGCACGATCGGCATGGTCGCGCTGGGCAGCGAGGAAGGTCAGCGCTTTTACGCCGACATGGGCACGCTCTACCTTGAGCGCATCGGCGAAATGGTTTCGGCGGCGCTGGCACGGGTGACCAAGAGCACGCTGTGACACCAGCCGAAGCCGTCGCTGCGTATCTCGACGAACTCGCCGAGCAGCGCCGGCTGTCGCCGCACACCGTCGCCAACTACCGGCGCGACCTGACTCAGCTGCTGGCGGCTGCCGACGGCCAGCCGCTGGATCGCCTGCTCGTTCATCACATCCGTCGTTTCGTCGCCAGCCTGCACGCCAGGGGCTTGTCCGGACGCTCGCTGGCGCGGCTGCTGTCAGCCTGGCGCGGATTTTTTACCTGGCTGGGCGAGCGCGGTCTGGTCAAGCTCAACCCCTGCGAGGGCATGCGCGCGCCGAAGTCGCCGCGCCGGCTGCCCAAGGCCTTGTCGGTCGACGAGACGGCCCGTCTGCTTGAGCCCGACGACGACGGAGAC
>DILW01000087.1 GCA_002425245.1 Betaproteobacteria bacterium UBA5582
GTAGAGCGGGCTTTCGCTCGCCAGCGTCGGCGGCTCGGCGCTGGCTTCGCCGTCACGCTGCAGCACCTGCGCCGCGGCCAGCACAGGCGCGTCGTAGAGGTCGACCAGCGCCGCCGCCCGGCCGTTGATCGTCCACACCGCGTGGATGCGCTGCGTCGCCGTGCGGAAGGCGTGCACTTCCAGACCTTGCCCGGCGTTCAGGCGGCCTTCGTAGATGCTGCCCGGGATCAGCGCATTGAAGGCCTTTAGCGCCGCCAGCGCCGGGCGTACGCGGAAATCCGCCAGCCGGCCGCTGACCGCCGCGTAATGGGTAATCCGTTCCAGCGCCGGATACTGCGCCACGCCGTCGTCAACCAGGCCTTCGCGATGGCAGATCAGCGGCCCCCACCAGGCGCCTTCGAGCGCCCCGGAAGCGGCACAGAGCAGCAGGTAGCGGCTCAGGTAATCGGCCTGTTTTTCCTCGCTGTCGGCCAGCATGCGCTCGATCCGCGGCAGAGTCCAGAAAGCGGCCGGCGAAAACAGCCGCGGCAGGCCGTAGTCGGCGCCCAGACGCTGCAGCAGGCGCGCCTTCTTGATCAGGTTGACCCGCGCCAGGCCGGCCAGACGCGGACCGAAGACCTTGTGGTCGTAGCGCTCGGGCTCGGTGCTGCGCTCGGCGAACAGGTTGTCGGTGTGGATGTCCGGCAATTGCCCGCGCTTCTTCAACGCCGCCAGCAGGCCGACCGTCCATGGCGGCTCGAAATCGGTGATGCTCGGCCCGGCCAGGGTCAGGCCGCGGGCGCGGACTTCCTGCCAGCCGATTGCCCAGGCGGCGAAAAAGCCGTCGAGCGTATAGCCCGCCCAGCGCTTGCGATTGACCGTCGAGCACAGCTCGACCATGACCACCCGTTGCCCGTAGGCGTCGAGGCTGGCGCGGATGAAATCGCGCCACCCGTCCTCGGCGGCCGTCCCGGGCATTTGCCGGGCGGCTTCGGCCGGCTGCAGCAGATGGAGGACAACGCGAAAATCGCCGGCCAGCAGTTTCTCCAGCAGGCGCCCGGTCGGCCCCTGCGCGTCGCCGTAGGTGAAATCGATGCGCAGGTTGCGGATGCCCGCGTCGCGCAATTTCTCGATGATCCAGTCGTCGACCGCCGGATCGGCTGCCGCGGCAACGCCGACCCCGGCAAACGCCTCCGGCACGCGCTGTCCGGCCGGCGGCAGATGCCCGCCGGCGAAGGAAAAACGACCGCGCAGCAGGCTGCCGGCAATGGCCCTGACGAAGCCGTGGCTCATCCGGCATCCCCGGCGATGACTGCGTCCATGTCCACCCAGTCGGGCTCGCCGGCCACCTTGTACATGCGCTGCATGTTGCGCTTGCGCAGGTACTTGCCGAGCGACCAGGGGTAGATGCGCATGTCGGAGAAGTCGATCAGGCCGAGTTGCCCCTCCGGCGTCACGATCACGTTGCCGATGTGCAGGGAACGGAAATAGACGCCGTGGTCGTGCAGACGGACGATCAGCCGGGTCAGCGCGCGCCGCAGTTCCTGGCGGCGTTCGGGCGTGACCCCGCGGGCAACCACCTGGCGCATGGTGTCGCCGGGCAAGGGGCGGTAGTGCACGCAGTCGCGGGCCATTTCCGGAATACGCATGACCGACAGCACGGTCGGCACGGGAATCCCCATGCGGGCCAGTGCCAGTGCGTTGTGCTGGAAACGGCGGGCGTAAGGGTAGAGCAACGCGGAAGAGATCAGACGCTTGCGCCGGAACAGTTTCAGGATGCTGCCGTCGGCCAGTCTGAGCACCTTGTCGCCGTGCGGATCGGTCTCCAGCACCTCGGCGCCTTCGCACATGGCGAGATACTCCTGTCGCGTCAGACTCTTCAATGCCGTGCCACCCGTTTAAAAACCGCGAGTTTACCGTCTCGCGGCCAAACCGGCATGCACAAAGTGGCGTGGTAAACTCGCGCCTCGATCATTCCACCCGCCGCTCCGGACCATTCCACCATGCAGCACGACAGCGCCCAGCAAGCTTCATCGCTGAAAATCTACCTCCGGCTCCTGAGCTACCTGCGCCCCTTCATCGCCCTGTTCGCGATCAGCCTGGTCGGCTTCATCATCTTCGCCTCGTCGCAGCCGATGCTCGCCGCCGTGCTCAAGTATTTCGTCGACGGCCTCGGCGCCCCAGTGGAAACGACCCACCACACGCTGCCACTGCTCGGCAGCGTGCAGCTCATGTACGGCGTGCCGATCCTGATGGTGCTGATCATCGTCTGGCGCAGCATCGGCTCCTTCCTCGGCAACTATTACCTGGCCAAGGTTTCGCTGGGCCTGGTCAACGACCTGCGCCAGTCGCTGTTCAACAAGTTGCTGCAACTGCCCAACAGCTATTTCGACCAGAACAATTCCGGCCACCTGATCTCGCGCATCACCTATAACGTGACCATGGTCACCGGCGCCGCCACCGACGCGATCAAGGTGGTCATCCGCGAAGGGCTGACCGTGGTCTTCCTGTTCGGCTACCTGATGTGGATGAACTGGAAACTGACCGCGGTGATGGTCGCCATCCTGCCCATCATCGGTGTCATGGTCGGCAGCGCCAGCCGCAAGTTCCGCAAGCAGAGCAAGAAGATCCAGGCGACCATGGGCGACCTGACCCACATCGCCTCGGAAACCATCCAGGGTTACCGGGCGGTGCGCAGCTTCGGCGGCGAGGCCTACGAGATCGACCGCTTCCGCCGCGCCAGCGAGGACAACACGGCCAAGCAGTTGCGCATGGTCAAGACCAGCGCCACCTTCACCCCGGCCCTGCAACTGGTCTCCTTCTCGGCCATGGCCGTGGTCCTTTTCCTGGTGCTCTACCTGCGCGGCGACGCCACCGCCGGCGACCTGGTCGCCTACATCACCGCCGCCGGCATGCTGCCCAAGCCGATCCGCCAGTTGTCCGAAGTCAGCTCGACGGTGCAGAAGGGCCTGGCCGGCGCCGAGAGCATCTTCGCCCAGCTCGACGAGGCGCCGGAGGAGAACCGCGGCAGCGTCGAGCGCGAGCGGATCGCCGGGCGTCTGGAAATCCGCGACCTGAATTTCACCTACCCCGGTAGCGCGCAGCCGGTGCTGCAGGATATTTCCTTCACCGCCGAACCCGGGCAGATGGTCGCCCTGGTCGGCCGTTCGGGCAGCGGCAAATCGACCCTGGCCAACCTGATACCGCGCTTCTACCGGCACACCGAAGGCAGCATCCTGCTCGACGGCGTCGATGTCGAGGAGTACACGCTGCGCAACCTGCGCCGCCACCTGGCGCTGGTCAGCCAGCAGGTTTCGCTGTTCAACGACAGCATCGCCAACAACATCGCCTATGGCGACCTCGCCGGCAGTCCGCGCGAGCACATCGTCGCCGCCGCCGAAGCCGCCTACGCGGCGGAGTTCATCGAGCGCCTGCCAGAAACCTACGACACCCTGGTCGGCGAGAACGGCGTCCTGCTCTCCGGCGGTCAGCGCCAGCGCATCGCCATCGCCCGGGCGATCCTCAAGAACGCCCCGCTCCTGATCCTCGACGAAGCCACCTCGGCGCTGGACACCGAGTCGGAACGCCACATCCAGGCGGCGCTGGAGCGGGCCACGGCCAACCGGACCACGCTGGTAATCGCCCACCGCCTGTCGACCATCGAGCGCGCCGATCTGATCCTGGTCATGGAGCAGGGGCGCATCGTCGAACGCGGAACGCACAGCGAACTGCTCGCCCTCAACGGGCACTACGCCCGCCTGCACGCGATGCAGTTCAGCGAAGGGGCTCAGGCCGCCGGCTGAGCGCCGGGTAGCGAGCGGTCCAGCCACTCGCGCAAGGGCGAGCCGGCCGGCCAGTTGCGCAGGAACCGCGCCCGGTCGCGCTGCCAGGCGCGGGCAAAACCCGCCGGCGAGGTGTGCTGGCGCATGGCATCGAGATCGATCAGCACCACCCGGCCAGCGTCCCACAGCAGGTTGCTGGCCTTGAGGTCGCCATGGCTGATGCGCAGCGCGTGCAACTGGCCGAACAGTTCCAGCAGCGCCGCCGCCAGCGCCGGATCGGGCACCTGGCCGGCGTCGAGGACATCGAGCAGGCTGGCGCCGGGGCAGTGTTCGCTGACCAGGAAAGCCCGCCCGCGCAACGGACCGAGACGTTCCTCAATCACCGCCAGCGGCCGCGGCGTGGCGATGCCGTAGAAATCCAGGCGATGTCCCTCGCGCCACGAATGCCAGGCCCGGCTCGGGCGCCAGGCGCGCGACAGCGCATGCCGCCAGTGCTTGAGGTTGTAACGCTTGACCACCACCCGGCTGTCACCCAGCTGCACCCCGGCCACCGTGCACGTGCCGCCGCTCTTCAGCCGTTGGCCCTCGGCCAGCACGGCATCGGGCCTGTCGATCAGCGCCTGCAGCAGCGGCTGCTCGGCGCGCGAGACGACGACAAGGCGGCGCAGGCTGCGGGTCACGGCGAACTGGCTACACTCCCGCCCGGTCTTGGCCAGGAAATGACGCAAACGGCGCGCCCGCACCGTCTGCACTTCGGCGAGCAGGGAAGCGGCGTCGGGCGCCTGCGCCCCCGCCGTTGCGGCATAGGTAGCCAGTATCTCCGCGATCCAGCGGTCCTGAAGCGGCGGCAACTGGGCGAACAGGATCGCCAGGTTGGCGCGCACTTCAATGGCCGCCAGCGGCTTGGCCGAGACGCGCACGGCATCGCCGTCGATCACGTAACAGCGGCCGGCGGCGCAAAGGAAGTTGCCCAGGTGCAGGTCTTCCTGCGCCAGGCCGGCGGCGTGCATCTGCGCCAGAAGCGGCATGACGGTGCGCAGGCGACCGGCATCCGTAACCTCGCCGAGCTCGTCCAGACCCACCGCGCCGTCGACGAATTCGGTCAGCAAGGCCTGCCCGCCGCCGGCCAGGGCGCCGGCCCAGAGCAGTTGCGGGGTGGCCACGCCAGCCGCGGCCAAGGCTTCGATCCCGTCGCGTTCGCGCGCCCAGTGACGCTCGCTGGC
>DILW01000120.1 GCA_002425245.1 Betaproteobacteria bacterium UBA5582
AATGCCGGGATACCGCGCACCGGTGCGCTGCGTAACGCCGAACCGCCGCGCCAGCAAGCGCCGGTTCCGCCCGTTCAGCCGGCGCCCCAAGCGGTGCGCCCGCAGGCGGCGGAGGTTGTGCCGCAGGCCGTGATGGACGAAATCCGTTCGTTGCGCCAGATTGTCGAACAACACTTGGCGGGCTTCGCCTGGGGCGAGACTGCCCGTTCCCAGCCGGTCAAGACCGAGGTTCTGCGCCAGATGCTTGACGCCGGCTTTTCTCCGCAACTGTCACGCGACCTGATCGGCGACCTGCCGCAGGAAATGGACGCGCTGCAGGCCATGGCCTGGGTCAAGGGGGCGGCTGACCGCTCCTTGCTGACGGTCGGCAGTGATGCCGACATTGTCAATCGGGGTGGCGTCTTCGCCCTGGTCGGGCCGACCGGCGTCGGCAAGACCACCACCACCGCCAAGCTGGCCGCCCGCTGCGTTCTCCGCCACGGGCCGAGCAAGGTGGCGCTGGTGACCACCGACGGCTACCGGATCGGCGCCCATGAGCAGTTGCGCATCTACGGCCGCATCCTCGGCGTTGCCGTTTATCTGGTCAAGGACGCCCTGGAACTGCGCCAGACGCTGGATGAACTGCAGCACAAGCACATGGTGCTGGTCGATACCATGGGTATGAGCCAGAAGGACAAGCTGGTTCCCGAAATGAACGACATGCTTGCCGGTTGCGACGTGCAGCGGCTGTTGCTGCTGTCGTCCACCTCGCGCGGGGACACTCTCGATGACGTGGTGCGTTCCTATGCCGGTTCCAACCTGGCCGGCTGCATCCTGACCAAGATCGACGAGGCGGCCAGCCTGGCCACCCCGCTCGACGTAATCATGCGCCATGGCTTGCCGCTCTACTACGTGTCCAACGGTCAGCGCGTGCCGGAAGACCTGCATTTGCCGAACCGTGGCTACCTCCTGCACCGCGCCTTCAAGGACGTGCCGGAAAGCTCGCCGCACAAGTTCTCCGGTGTCGAGCCCGGCCTGGTCATGGCCAATGCCGGGATGATCGCAGCAGGGGGGCGCCGTGGCTGATTTCCGTGTAGACCAGGCCGCCGGATTGCGCCGCCTGCTCGGCGGTAGTGGCCTGCAGGTGATTACATTCGTTGCCGGTTGCGAAGGCGTCGGACGCAGCGTGGCGGTGGCCAATCTGGGCGTTGCCCTGGCCCGCTTGGGCAAGGAAGTGCTGATCATCGACGAGCACCCCCCCGGCGATGACATCGCCGCCGCCTTCGGCATGCAGGCGGCTCATGATCTGCTCAACGTCGTCCAGCGCGAAATGAACTTGCAACGGGTCCTGCTCCGGCCGATGAACGGCTTGTCGATCCTGCCCGCAGAGCGAGCTGCCAAGAAGCTGGGGCGGCTGTCCTTGCATCAGCAGCAGACCTTGGTCGACGCCCTGTCGGCGACCGAGCGTCCGATCGACGTGATTCTGGTCGATGCCAGCATGGCGCACCCGAACGGCTTTTCTCCGTTCGGTCTGGTTTCCCAGGAGACCGTGGTCGTGCTGTCGGGTAACAGCGCCTCGATCACCGAGGCCTACGCCTTGATCAAGAAGGTCAGCCATGCCTTCTCGCGGCGTCATTTCCGCATCCTGGTGAACAAGGTGCGGAGTCAGGGCGACGCGCGCTCGATCTACGAGAACATTGCCCAGGTGGCGACCCAGCGTGGTATTGCCGTACTCGATTACGCCGGTGCCGTGCCGCTGGACGAATCGCTGCGCCTGGCCACCCAGTTGTGCCGGCCGGTTCTCATGCAGGCGCCGGATTCGCCGGCCGCCCAGGCCTTCCGCGACCTGGCTGCTGACATCCAGTACTGGCAGCAGAGCCAGAGCACCCAGGGCGGGGTCGAACATTTCGTGCAGCAACTGCTACACTTGAGTCAACGAATTACACCGAATGCACTCAGAGCCTAATGTACACCGCAGCAGGGCAGCCAGACCGGAACGAGTTGGTTCAGCGCTTCCTGCCGCTGGTGAAGCGTGTCGCGTATCACCTGTTGGCGCGCCTGCCGGCTAACGTCCAGTTTGATGATCTGGTCCAGAACGGCATGATCGGTTTACTCGACGCGATCGATCGCTTCGAGGACGGCTTCGGCGCCCAGTTTGAAACCTATGCCACGCAACGCGTCCGCGGTGCCATGCTCGACGGCCTGCGGGCCAACGACTGGTTGCCGCGTAACGTACGCCGCGAACTGCGGCGCGTCGAGCAGGTGCTCAGCCAGTTGGAGCACGCCAACGGGCGGGCGCCTTCGGAGCAGGAGCTGGCTGATGCGCTGAACATGCCGCTGGCCGATTACCAGAAACTGCTGCAGGACGCTCGTGGTCACCAGTTGCTGTATTACGAGGATTTCAGCAGCGAAGACGGTGAGGATTTCTTCGAACGCCATCTGACCGACGTCGACGCCGATCCGGCGACCATCCTGGAGGACAAGAACGTCCGCCACGCCCTGGTCAAGGCGATTGCCAACCTGCCCGAGCGCGAAAAGCTGATGATGGCGCTCTACTACGAGCAGGACCTGAATCTGCGCGAAATCGGCGAAGTGATGGGGGTGACCGAATCCCGTGTCTGCCAGCTGCACAGCCAGGCCATCTCGCGCCTGCGCGGGCAGATGCTGGGCGGTGCCCGTGATGTCGCGCGCAAGCAGCGCAAGAAGGGAGAGACGCTTGGATAAGCTCAGTCTCTTCGGCCTGCTCCTCGGCCTGGCGGCGATCCTTGGCGGGCAAGTGCTGGAGGGCGGACACGTTGCTTCGCTGATTCAGCCGACGGCGCTGTTCATCGTCTTTGGCGGAACCATGGGCGCCGTGCTGCTGCAGAATCCCCTGCACGTGTTCCGGCGCGCGCTGTCGATGGTCAAGTGGGTGTGGCTCCCGCCGCGCATCAATCACAAGCAGACCCTCGATCAGGTCATCCAGTGGAGCCAGTTGTCACGCCGAGAGGGGCTGCTCGCACTGGAAAATCATATTCCGGGGATCAAAGACGAATTCACCCGCAACGGCTTGCAGTTGCTGGTTGATGGCGCTGATCCCGAACGTATTCGCGAACTGCTCGATGTCGAGATCGGTTCCTACGAAGACGAGTTGCGCCAGGCGGCAAAGGTGTGGGAATCGGCTGGCGGGTATTCTCCGACCATTGGCATTCTGGGGGCCGTGATGGGGCTGATTCACGTCATGGAAAACCTGTCGGACCCGACCAAGCTCGGACCCGGCATCGCAGTTGCCTTCGTTGCCACGATCTACGGTGTCGGTCTGGCCAACCTGATCTTTCTGCCGATTGCGGGCAAGCTAAAGTACTACATCGCCCGCCAGGTGATGGCGCGCGAAATGCTCGTCGATGGATTGGTCGGCATCGCCCTCGGCGACAATCCCCGGATCATTGAAAGCCGCCTGCGCGGTTACCTGCGCTGATGGCGCGCCGTCGCCGTCGCCACGAGGAAGATGTCGAAAACCACGAGCGGTGGCTGGTTTCCTACGCCGACTTCATTACCCTGTTGTTCGCCTTCTTCGTTGTCATGTATGCCATCTCCTCGGTCAATGAGGGCAAGTACCGGGTTCTTTCCGATTCGCTGGTCAATGCCTTCAAGAACTCTACCGGGGCGGCCGGCGGCCAGCCGATAGCGATCATCCAGGGGGCGCCGATCCTGCCGCCCAAGCCGGTGACGCGTCCGGAGCGCCAGGCCGACGCCGTGGCCGCCGGGATGCGGGCCGAACAAAGGGAAAAGATGCGTAACGTGGCCGGCGATATCATGGAAGCGCTCAAGCCCCTAGTCGCCCAGGGCAAGGTTCGCGTGCTCGAGACCAGCCGTGGCGTGACCATCGAGATCAACGACAGCATCCTGTTCGCGCTCGGTCAGGCCAATCTGCAACCGGCTTCGGTCAGCGCTCTGCGCGCCGTGGCCGACGTACTGGCAGACTCCGATTTTCCGATCACCATCGAGGGCCACACCGATAACGTGCCCATCGCCACCGCACAGTTTCCGTCCAACTGGGAATTGTCGGCCATGCGGGCAACGACGGTGTTGCGCTTGTTCAACGATGCCGGGGTCGGTGCTGAACGGCTGACCGCGATCGGTTACGGCGAGACGCGTCCGGTGGAGACCAATACGACCGCCGAGGGGCGGGCACGCAACCGCCGCGTCAGCATCCTGATCGACTCGGAGCGCCCCGAAGAGCCGACCGAACTGATCAGCAAGCCGCTCGACAATCCTTAGGGTTCAAGCCGAATCGACGATGCGGCTGCCGGTGACTTCGGTGGCCTGACCGTCGCTGCCGTAGAGCGCGGCTTCCTTCTTTCGCTGCATCAGGATGTCGATGGCTTCGCCAGTCCTGCGCAGCAGCGAATTGACCATCTCGGCGTTGAGGGTGTGCAGCCGGCGCGCTTCGCCGGCCCGTTCCATCAATCTGGCCCATTGCGCACGGCAGGCCGGGGTGGCGGTTTTGCCAGCCAGCCAGGACTCCATCCGGGCCCGGTTGGACGGGCCGGGGGTGCCAGCGAGCAACTGCTCGCGCTCGGACTCCAGGCGATTGAGTGCATCGACCAGAGCCAGCTTTTCCTCGCCCAAAGAGCGCAGGCGCTCGGCTGGACCTTCCTGCAGTACCCGCTGCTCCTCCCCGAGTAATTCGAGGAACTGGTCTACCGCCGCCAGTTCCTTGCTGAGGAGGGATTCGACGGCCTGGCTCATGCCTTGCGCTGGCTATTGACCAATTCGCGGGCAGTTTCGATCAAGCCGTCAGCGATCGCTTCGGGGTTGATCCGGAAACGTCCCTCGGCAATCGCGTTCTTGATCTCCTGGATCTTGGCCGAGTCGACCGGCGGCTTGCTTCCGGTTGACTGCGTCTGGGCGGCCTGACTCAGGCTGACAGCATCGGTTGGCAACGGCGCGGCAGCGGTTTTTTGTGGCGCGGTGCCGGCCGGCGGCACAGGCGGCGCCTTGAAAGCGGAGGAATCGATTTTCATGGGAAGCTCGCGTGACTCTATTAGATGTACGTCATTACGGTATTCGTAGACCGAACTTTAGCTCAATTCGGCAATAAAACGCTGCCATCTGCCTGGGTTGTACCGTTGATGACTCTGCCAGAAGGCATCCTGATTCGGGCGACCTCGCCCGGTGCCGCATTGTTCAGGGCCTTGCCTTCCGAGCGCGCGGCATAACCGTCGCCGCGGACCATGACCTTGACCTGTTGCCCCTGACGGATCACAGGCCTGGCGATCAACTGGTCGGCACGTAATGGTTGCCCGGCCGGCAGTGAATTGCGCAGGACCTTGCCGATTGCATCCTGCGGGTCGGTCAGCGTTCCCTTGGGCAGTTGCGCCAGGTCGCCGCGATTGCTTGCCAGATCGTCAGCGCTCAGGATTTGGCGTGCGACCAGGGCACGGCGGGCGGTAAGGTAGTCGCCGATCACCGCGATGCGGACCGGGACCAGGATGTTCCAGGGGCTGGGGGCCAGACAGCGGACACCGACGTGGGTCCGGCCGATGCTGCGGGTGCCGGGCGGGGTATAGGTCTGCAGGCTGGTGCACGCGGTCAGCTTGCTGGTGTCCAGCGGCCCGGTTTCGATCCGGACGTCGCCACCGTAACCCTGGGCGAGGCCAAGGGCATGGGCGCGGGCGGCATTGAGGACGGCATCGGCTTCACTGGCCTGGGTGCTGCCGATGAAGAGCAGGAGAAGAAGGGTGCGGATCAACATGGGCGCATTTTGCCCCACCTCCCGGTTGGCGACCAGAATTAATCTGGCCTGTTTGTTGCTTTGCTTTACCGCATCAAACACTTGGAGTACTTGAGTCATGGCCGATATTCAGAGTCATGTCGGGGTTTACAGCAAGGCGCTGAATCTGCGGGCGCAGCGTCAAGAGATGCTCGCCTCGAACATCGCCAACGCCGATACCCCGCATTACAAGGCGCGCGACTTCGATTTTTCTCAGGCCATGGAAAACGCCCTGGGCGGTCGCAATGTCGGCGGCAGCCTGGCGATGAGCGTCACCCGCCAGGGGCATCTGGCGAGTGCTGGCGGGGCTTCGTTTGCCAATGTCCAGTACCGCAAGGAAGTCCAGTCCTCGGTCGATGGCAATACGGTGGACATGGATGTCGAGCGCGCCCAGATTGCCGAGAACGCGCTGCATTACCAGATGCTCACCCAGCTGATCAGCGACAAGTTCAGTGGCCTGCGGCGGGCAATGAGCAGCGCTCAGGGCTGAGGGAGCGAGAGATGAGTTTGTTCAATGTATTTCAGGTTTCCTCCAGTGCCATGACGGCGCAGTCGATGCGCCTCAACGCGGTCGCCTCCAACTTGGCCAACGCCGACAGCATCGTCGGCTCGGACGGCCAGCCGTACCGCGCCAAACAGGTGGTTTTCGAGGCCGCCCCGGTGGCCGGCAACAGCGCTCTGGCAAGGGGGGTGCGCGTGCGCGAGGTGGTGGAAAGCGCGGCCCCGGCGCGCATGGTGTATGACCCGCGCAATCCGGCGGCCGATGCCAACGGTTACGTTTCCTTTTCCAATGTCGATCCGGTCGAGGAAATGACCAACATGATCTCGGCCTCGCGCGCCTACCAGACCAATGTGGAAGTTATGAACACGGCCAAGAGCCTGATGCTGCGTACCTTGCAGATCGGCCAGGGCCAATAACGGGAGTTTGACATGAGCACTCAAGGCGTTAATTCCAGCTCGACCCATCCCTTGTACAAGGATCCGAGCACCAGCACGACGAGCAAGACCACGGCGGCGGAAGACATGCAGAGCCGGTTTCTGAACCTGCTGCTGACCCAGTTGAAAAACCAGGACCCGATGAATCCGACCGACGCCAACCAGATGACGGCACAACTCTCCCAGATCAGCACGGTCAGCGGTATCGAGAAACTCAATGCGACGATGGAGCAGTTGCTGGGCAGTTACAACACTGTCCAGAACATGCAGGCGGCGGCAATGATCGGCAAAACGGTATTTATTGCCGGCAATGGTTTGACGCTGGGCAGCCAGGGTGCGCTCGGCGGCTTCGAGTTGAGCGGTGCGGCCGACCGGGTGGTGGTGAGCATCAAGGACGCCAACGGCAAGCTGGTCACCTCGCAGGAAATCGGTCCGATGCCGGCGGGTATCGGCAACTTCGTCTGGGACGGCAAGCTGGCCGATGGCAGTGCGGCGCCGCAAGGCAAGTACAGCTTCACTTTTGAAGCCAGCATGGGCGATAAGCCGGTCAAGGGGACTGCGCTGCAGGCTGGCACGATAAGTGCTCTTTCCATGCTGTCAAACGGTGTTTCCCTGCAGCTCAGCGACAACAAGAGCATCAGCTACTCGGATATCCGGCAAATACTGAACTGATTGGAGAAGGATCATGGCATTTCAACAAGGACTTAGCGGACTCAACTCGTCGGCCCGTGCGCTCGACGTGATCTCCAGCAACGTGGCCAATGCCTCGACTGCCGGTTTCAAGGCGAGCAGTGCCGTTTTTGCCGATACCTTTGCCGCAGCCATGGGCGGCGGCACTTCATCAACCCAGGTCGGCATGGGTAGCGTCAATCAGGCCGTTCGCCAGAGCTTTTCGCAGGGCGCGATCACCGCGACCAATAATCCCCTCGACATGGCGATCGGCGGCAACGGTTTCTTCGTCGTCCAGCGCAACAACGAATCGACGGCCTACACCCGCAACGGCCAGTTCGACCTGGACAAGGACGGCTACATCGTGACCCCGCTCGGCGAGCGGCTGATGGGCTACCAGTCGGTGGCCAACGACGGTACTGTTTCCTTCATCGGCAACACCACGCCGCGGCCAATCCTGGTTCCGCCGACCGGCATCAGCGCGGCAGCCACCGGTACCACCGGGACCCCGGTCGGAATTCGTGCCAACCTTGATTCTGGCCTGGCCGTGCCGGCAACGGCGCCGTTCGATCAGAATGATCCCACCTCGTACAATTTCGCCACTTCCGTTGCCGTGTACGACAGCCTGGGTAACCAGCATTCGCTGGCCCTGTATTTCGTGAAGCAGGATCCGGTGGCATCGCCCAATACCTGGGATGTGTACCAGTCGTTCGACAACGCCGCCGCAGGCGCGGCAACGACGAGCCTGGTGTTCGACCAGAGCACCGGCAACTGGGTATCCGGCGGGCCGATAACGGTCAGCGTGCCGGCGGCCACCGTCGGTACCGGCGCTGCCGACCTCAATTTTGACGTCAATCTGAGCGCCTTCACCCAGCGCCGCTCGGTGTCCGCAGTCTATGAAACCACCCAGGACGGTTCGCCTCCCGGAGAAGTGGCCAGCGTTTCGGTCAGTTCCGAGGGCCTGGTCCAGGCGCGCTACACCAACGGCCAGACCCGCGATCTGGGCAAGGTGATCCTGGCTACCTTCCGCAATCCGAATGGCCTGTCGTCGGTCGGTGACAACCTGTGGGCGGAAACCATCGATTCCGGCTCCGCTGCTCTGGCGGGCCCGGGGGACGGCCTGAACGGCACCATCAATTCGGGCCGGATCGAGGAGTCGAACGTCGATATGAGCCAGGAGCTGGTTTACATGATCATCCAGCAGCGCAATTACCAGGCGAATGCCCAGTCGATCCGGACCCAGGATCAGTTGCTGCAGACCCTCATCAACCTGCGTTGATCGATCGGCCTGAGCCGGGGAAGATCGCATGGATCGCCTGATTTACACCGCCATGACCGGCGCCAAGCATGTCTTCATGCAGCAGGCCGGCACGGCGAACAATCTGGCCAACGCCAGTACCATCGGCTTCAAGGCCCAGGAGCACCGCTTCCGGGCCGTCGAAGTCCAGGGCGAAGGCACGCCGACGCGGGCCTTCGTCGTCGATGCTTCGGTCAGCGATGTATTCGACCAGGGGCCGCTGATGTTCACCGGACGCAACCTCGATGTCGCAGTACAGGGTCGCGGCTGGCTGGCCGTCCAGTTGCCCGATGGCAGCGAGGCCTATACCCGGGCCGGCAGCATGGACGTCGATGAAACCGGGCAACTGGTGACCAAGTCCGGCCGCCCGGTGCTCGGTGATGGCGGGCCGATCGCGATTCCGCCGGACAACCACATCGAAATCGGCCCCGATGGCACGGTTTCCATCGTGCCCACCTTCGGGACGCCGAACAACGTCAATCCGGTCGGTCGCCTGAAACTGGTCAACCCGCCGGATGCCGATCTGGTGCGCGGCGACGACGGGCTGTTCCGGCTGCGCAGCGGGCAGCCAGCGCCGGTTGATGAGGCGGTAAAGGTCACTTCGGGGACGCTGGAAGGCAGTAACGTGAATGTGACTGACGCGATGGTCAATCTGATCAGCCTGTCGCGCCAGTTCGAATTGCAGATCAAGATGATGCAGACGGCAGACCAGATCGCGCAGCGCGCCGATCAATTGCTGTCCCTCAACGGCTGATGACAGGATGAAATCATGATTCGCTCACTCTGGGTGGCCAGAACCGGCCTCGATGCGCAACAGACGCAGCTCGACGTCATCGCCAACAACCTGGCCAACGTCAGCACCAACGGCTTCAAACGTGGTCGGGCGGTGTTCGAGGACCTGCTTTACCAGACCATGCGCCAGCCGGGCGCCCAGTCTTCGCAGCAGACGCAGGTGCCGACCGGGCTGCAGCTGGGTACCGGGGCGCGGGTAGTATCGACCGCGCGCATTTTCACTCAGGGCAATCTGCAGAAGACCGATGGTTCGCTCGATATAGCCGTCAGCGGTAACGGCTTTTTCCAGATCCAGCTGCCTGACGGCACTACCGGTTATACCCGCGATGGTTCCTTCCAGCGGGACAGCCAGGGTCAGGTGGTGACTTCCGACGGCTATCCCCTGCTGCCCAACATCACCATTCCGGCCGATGCGCTTTCGATCTCGATTGCCAATGACGGTACGGTTTCGGTGACGCAACAAGGCTCCGCAGCCGTCACCGAACTGGGCACCATCCAGTTGGCGACTTTCGTCAATCCCTCGGGCCTGCTCAGCGTCGGCCAGAACCTGTTTCTGGAAACAGCGGCCAGCGGAGCGCCTACGCCCAACACGCCGGGAACCAATGGGGCCGGCGTGCTCAACCAGGGCTATGTTGAGACCTCAAATGTCAACGTCGCCGAGGAACTGGTGACCATGATTCAGACCCAGCGCGCTTACGAGCTCAATTCGAAGGTGATTTCCACCTCCGACAGCATGCTTGGTCGCCTGAGCCAGCTGTGAGCGATGCCATGAAACCCCTCTTGCTTGCGCTGCTGACGCTGCTGACCAGTGCCTGTGCGACGGTGCCGCCGACCAACGTTCACCAGCCGATGTCTGCCCGGCCGGAGATTCGTCATGTGCCGACGCAAGCCAACGGGGCCATCTACCAGATCGCCAGCAGCCGTCCGCTGTTCGAGGACCGACGGGCACGCTTTGTCGGCGACACCATCACCGTCAGGATCACCGAGAACGCACGGGCCAGCAAGAGTGCCAGCAACAAGCTGGAGCGCAGCGGCGATCAGACCGCCTCGATCACCGCCATGGCCGGCCTGCCGGTCAGCGGTTTGAGCGGGCTGAACATCAATGGGTCGAGCGCCACCAATTTCGATGGCAAAGGCCAGGCCGCCAACAACGCCACCTTCAACGGCAGCATCACGGTGACCGTGATCGATGTGCTGCCCAACGGCAACCTGCTGGTTTCCGGCGAAAAACAGATATCCATCGGGGCCGAGCAGGAGTTCATCCGGGTCTCGGGAATCGTCAATCCCAGCTTCGTCGATTTCTCGAATTCCGTCGAATCGTCGAAGATCGCCGATGCCCGCATCGAGTACAAGTCCTCCGGCCAGCTGGCCGACAGCCAGGCCATGGGTTGGTTGGCACGCTTCTTTCTTAGTGTTCTGCCATTCTAGAACTGCGTTGGCAGGGGGGTAGTATGCGTGCATTGATCGGCAATAGTTTCCTGAAGGCGGTGATTCTTGCCGCCACCGTGTTGCCGCTTCTGCAGCAACCGGTTCACGCCGAGCGGCTCAAGGATCTCGCTTCCCTCCAGGGGGTGCGTAACAACCAGTTGATCGGCTACGGCATCGTCGTCGGGCTCGACGGAACCGGTGACCAGACGACGCAGACGCCGTTCACCACCCAGGCGATGGGCAACATGCTGTCGCAGATGGGCATCAACCTGACCGCCGACCAGGCGACCAAGCTGCAGCTCAAGAACGTCGCCGCAGTCATGGTCACCGCCAACCTCGCACCCTTCGCCCGGCCCGGCCAGGCGATCGACGTCACGATTTCTTCCATCGGCAACGCCAAGAGCCTGCGCGGCGGCACCCTGCTGATGACCCAGCTCAAGGGTGGCGACGGCCAGGTCTATGCCGTTGCCCAGGGCAATATCATGGTCGGCGGCGTCGGCGCTGGCGCCGGTGGCGCCAATGTGACCGTCAATCATCTTTCGGCCGGGCGGATCCCGGGCGGCGCCACCGTCGAGCGCACGGTGCCGACGGCGGTGGGACAGGGCGATTACCTGTTCTACGAGCTGACCGAATCCGATTTCGGCACCGTCAGCAATGCGGTGACTGCGATCAACAAGGCCATGGGCGAAGGTACGGCCCAGGCCATCGATGGCCGGCGGATCGCATTGCGCGCGCCGGCCTCGCCGGATGCCAGGGTGGCTTTCCTGGGCAAGGTCGAAAATGTCGAAATACGTCCCTCGCTGGGGCAGGCCAAGGTGGTGGTCAATCCGCGTACCGGTTCGGTGGTGATGAACCAGCGTGTTGCCCTCCTGCCCTGCGCCGTCGCCCACGGCAACCTGTCAGTGGTGGTCGATGCCGGCCAGCCGGGCCAGGGGGCGGACGTGCAGGTCAAGCAGGATAGTGGCGCGATGGTCAATGTCCGCGCCGGGGCCAGCCTGGCCGACGTGGTCAAGGCGCTGAACTCGCTGGGTGCCAATCCCATGGACCTGCTGGCCATCTTGCAGGCGATGAAGGCTGCCGGCGCCCTGCGTGCCGAACTCGAAGTGATCTGAGGTCGCCATGGCCAACGAGATTCGTACCCAGCCGCAACGCGCGGCCTTCGACGTGCAGGCTGCGCAGGATTTGCGTGAACAGTTGCGCAAGGATCCCAAAGCCGGCCTGCAAGGGGCAGCCAAGCAGTTCGAGGCGATGTTCCTGCAGATGGTGCTGAAGAGCATGCGCGATACCGTTCCCAGCGACGGCTTGCTGCACAGCGACCAGACCCGCTTCTACAACGGCCTGCTCGACCAGCAGATGGCCCAGAACCTGGCCGGCAGCGGCCAGGGTGTCGGCTTTGCCAAGCTGATCGAACAACAGCTCGGGCGCAGCATGGGCGTCGATGCGGCGACGGACGAGGTAGCAGAGATGGATTTGCCGGCAATCCTTGCCGGTGCGAACACGCCTTCCGGCTTGCCGGGCTTGCCGGCAGGCGTCCGTTATACACCGGTGCTGAGCGGTCTGCCGACTTCTGCGGCTTACGCCGCGCAGTCGGCGCAAGCAACAGCGGCGGCGAGTCGGCCGCCGGAAAACGCCAGGGAATTTGCCGAACAGCTTTGGCCGCATGCGGTAGAAGCCTCGCGCAGCACCGGCATCGCACCCCAGTTCGTGCTCGCCCACGCGGCGCTGGAAAGTGGCTGGGGCAAGCAGCAGATTACCCGTGCTGACGGCAGCGCCAGCCACAACCTGTTCGGCATCAAGGCGGGGCGCTCCTGGCAGGGTGAAGTGGTCGAAGTGCCGACCACCGAGTATGTCGACGGCAAGGCCGTCAAGGTGGTCGAGAAGTTCCGCGCCTACCCGTCTTACGCCGAGGCATTCCGCGACTACGCCAATCTCATGCGCAACAATCCGCGTTACTCGGAAGTAATTGGTTCGCAGAGTGGCACGGAGTTTGCTCGAAGAGTGCAACAAGCGGGATATGCAACCGACCCGATGTACGCCGAAAAACTCGCCGGGATCATCAACGGTCCCACCCTGAGGCAGGCACTGATCGGTTGATCCCGGCCTACATAAACCGGCGGTTGTGCCGTTAAACCGCTCAGAGGTGTGTGATGACGACTTACTTGAACATCGGTATATCCGGGTTGCGTGCAGCCCAGCTTGGTCTGCTGACGACCCAGCACAACATTGCCAATGCCAATACTCCGGGCTTTTCCAGGCAAGCGGTGTTCCAGTCGACCGGATTCGCGGTCAACAGCGACGAAGGTGCGCTTGGTCAAGGGGTCAAGATCGAGACCGTCAAGCGCAACTACAGCGAATTCCTGACCGGGCAAATGAACCAGTCGCAATCGCGCCTGACCGAACTGGAAACCCAGTACGCCAGCCTGAGCCAGATGGACAACCTGCTGGCCGATCAGGATGCCGGTCTGTCGCCCGCCCTGCGTGATTTTTTTGCTGCCGTCCAGCAAGTCGGCAGCAACCCTTCGCTGATTCCTGCCCGCCAGTCGATGGTTGCTTCGGCGCAGACATTGGCTTCGCGCTTCCAGTTGCTCGACGGACGTTTCCAGTCGCTGGGCGAACAGGCCAACGGGCGTATCAGCAATGCGGTAGCCGGTATCAATGCACTGACCGAGAGCATCGGCCAGATCAATCAGAACATCGTCCTGGCGCAGTCGACCTACGGCCAGCCGGCCAACGACCTGCTTGACCAGCGCGATTACCTGGTCAACGAACTGAACAAGCTGGTCGGCGTCAGCACCAGCAACAACCTCGACGGTACCGTCAATGTCTTCTTCGGCTCGGGCCAGCAACTGGTCGTCGGCACTCAGGTGACCAGCCTGGTGGCTCAGGAAAAGTCCTCGGACAGTACCAAGATGGGTGTGGCGATCCAGTATCGCAATGGCACCGTCGAACTGGCCGACAACCTCCTCAGCGGCGGCGAATTGGGGGCACTGATGAGCTTCCGTAATGGTACGCTCGAGGGCGCCCGCACTGCACTGGGGGAAATCGCCACGGCGGTTGCCCAGGCGCTGAACGACCAGCAGGCACTGGGGATGGATCTCAACGGCCGGGTGGCTGGCGAGGTCGGCTTCGAGAGCCAGTTGTTCATCATTCCGGCGTCCAGTGTTCCCGGTTTCGCCGCCCGCGACATCCAGGTCAATCCTCTGGTCGTAGAAGATCCGCGGCTGGTCGCCGCTGCCTCGCCAGTGAGAACGACGCAAGCAACTACCAACACCGGCACCTTGAAGCTGACAGTGGCAGAAGTGACGACGCCTTTTTCGACGGCAGCGGTCAGCCTGAGCGTCAATGGCGCGCAGCAACTGACCGGGTTTGCCGGCAACTGGACGGCGACTTACGCCTCAGGCGCCAGCGCCAGCGGTGCCGGTGGCGGCATTCCGCTGAACAATGGCAGTGGCGCGCTCAGGGAACTGACCATCAACGGCGTTCGCTACACCGTGACCGGCGTTGGCAACAGCGGCGATACGCTTGGGGTGGAGCGCAATACAGGCGGTGTGCAGGATGGACGCAACGCTGTTCTGATGGCTGGCTTGCAGAATCAAAAGACCATGTATGGCGGCACGGCGACCTTCAATTCCTCGTATGCGACGATCGTTGCCGATACCGGTATCGTCACCCGCGAAACCAAGATCCGGCTGGATGCCCAGTCCGCACTGCACGACCAGATCGAGGGCGCACGTGATTCCCTGTCCGGCGTCAATCTTGATGAAGAAGCGGCCAATTTGTTGAAGTTCCAGCAGGCTTACCAGGCGTCGGCGAAGGCGCTGCAGATCGGTGTCGATCTGTTCGAGCAGCTTCTGTCCATCCGCTAAGGAGTCGATCATGCGCATCAGCACATCAATGCAATTCGCCAGCGGCACCCGTAACCTGCTCAATCAGCAGTACGAGCTGCAGCGGACCCAGGACCAGCTTTCCAGCGGGCGCCGGATGCTGTCTCCTTCGGACGACCCGATTGCCGCACTGAATGCCCTCGAAGTTCGGCAGGCAAAGGGGGTGAACGAGCAGTATCTGACCAATCAGTCCACCGCCCTGTCTGCCTTGTCGTCGCTGGAGTCGACCCTGGGTAGCCTGGGCGACCAGTTGATCAACATCCGTGTTGCCGCTACCGAAGCGCAGGGCAAGCCCGCCGGCTCGCAACAGCTCAGTGCCATTTCCGAAGACCTCAGGCAACGTCTGAGCAGTCTCGTTGACCTGGCCAATACCAAGGATTCGCAAGGGAACTACGTGTTTTCCGGCTTCCAGTCCGGGGTCAAGCCCATTGCTCTGGACGCTGTCAGCGGTCAGTACACCTATCTGGGTGATCAGGGCAAGGTCAGCATCCAGGTTTCCCCGTCTATCAACATGGCCGTTTCCGAAAACGGCGACGACCTGTTCATGCGGGTCACTGACGCGCAGGGGCAGCCTCTGGGCAAGAGTGTTTTTGACACGGTGCAGGATACGATCGACTCAATCGGCAGTGCCACCTTCAACAGCGCCACGCTGGCCACCAACCTGGCCGAGATTGATGCTGCGATCAATCAGCTGATCAATGCCCGGACTTCGGTCGGTGCGCGTCTCAATACCCTGGAAAGCGTGCAGATCAACGCCAAGGACATGGATTATCAGCACTCGGTTCGTCTTTCCGAACTTGAAGACCTGGATTACACCGAAGCCATCTCGCGCTTTGCCCGTTATCAGACGCAGCTTGAGGCTTCGCAGATCACCTTCAAGCAGGTCACCCAACTGAGCCTGTTCAACCTGCTGTGAGCAAGCGACTGCTACCCCTTGCGATCGCGCTGCTGCTGGCCGGTTGTTCCACCAATGGCACGACGCCCTTTACGGTCGGGCTCAATACCAGCATGAAGTGGAATGTCGCGCTCGGCGCGGCGGCGGCGATCTACCTGATCTACGATCCCCTGGCCCCGAACTGGGAACTGGAAGAGGCCAAACTGTCGGACGACACCTATCGGCTGTCGATGAAGATGAAACGCTTCCATACGGGCGGTGCCGGCGAGGCGTTGCAGATCCTCAAGCGGCGGGCGGTCCAGTTGCGCGAGGAGGGTGGTCACTCAGCCTACGAAATCCTCGAATACACCGAGGGGGTCGAGTCGCGCACGCTCGGTGCCCAGCGCGTTGCCGAAGGGCTGGTGCGCGTCGTCCGCCGTGCGCCGGCGGATTCCTTCGGCCTCAGCGCCAATACCTACTGAGCGGCGGGAAGGGCAAAACCGAGCATGGCCCGAAGCGCGTAGTCGAAAATTTCCTGCAGCGGTACCGTCAGGTAACTCAGGCTGATGCCGATGGCGAAGAAGCCGCCCATCAGCGTCACCGGAAAACCCAGGGCGAACAGGTTGAGTTGCGGTGCCGCCTTGGTCAGCACGCCCAATCCGATGTTGGTGATCATCAGCGCGACCAGCACCGGCAAGGCCAGCAAGAGGCCGGCGGAGAATATCTTGGCGCCCAATTCGACAAGATTGCGCCAGCTGTTCGGAGAGAGTGCCTCGGGGCCGACCGGAATCGCATGGAAACTCTGGGCCAGGGTGGAAACGTAAAGTAGATGCCCGTCCAGGGCCAGGAACAGCAGCAGGGCGATGATGCCGATGAATTCGCCGACAACCGGCGTCTGGGCGCCGTCGATCGGGTCGTAAAAGGTGGCGAAACCCAGACCCATCTGGAAACCGATGAAGGTGCCGGCCATGTCGATGGCGGCAAAGACGATGCGTGCGGCAAAGCCCATGGCGATCCCGATCAGCATCTGCTGACCGAGTATCCACAGTCCCGCCAGCGATGCTGGTTGCACTGAAGGCATCGGCGGTAGCACCGGGGCAATGGCGATGGTGATGGCCAGGCCGAGGATCAATCGGGTGCGCCTGGGAATGCCGGCGGTACTCCACAGGGGCGCCGTTGCGATCAGGCCGAGCACGCGCGCCAGCGGAAAGGCGTAGAAGACTATCCAGGCGTCGATCTGCGCCGTAGACAAGCCAAGCATGGCTAGCCGATGATCTGCGGAATGCTGCCGAACAGTCGCTGGATGTAGTCGACCATGTATTGCAGCATCCAGGGGCCGGCCAGGATCAGGACGAGAAACACCGCCACCAGCTTGGGAACAAACTGCAGGGTGGCTTCGTTGATCTGTGTTGCCGCCTGAAAGATGCTGACGATCAACCCCACCGCCAGCGCCGCGATGAGCAGGGGCGCACTCAGCAGCAGGGTGACTTCGATGGCCTGACGGCCGATTTCCATGACGACGCCCGGGGTCATATGTTGAAGCTCTGCACCAGGGAACCGATGACCAGGTGCCAGCCATCGACGAGGACGAACAGCATCAGCTTGAACGGTAAGGCGACCATGATCGGCGACATCATCATCATGCCCATCGCCATCAAGATGCTGGCGACGACCATGTCGATGATGAGGAAGGGAATGAACAGGACGAAACCGATCTGGAAGGCCGTCTTTAGTTCGCTGATGACGAAGGAGGGAATCAGGATGCGCAGCGGGATGTCATCGGGGGTGGCGATGTTGGTGACCTTGGCGATGCCCGCGAACATGGCGATGTCCGACTCGCGGGTGTGCTTGAGCATGAATTCGCGTAGCGGGATCGCAGCCCGCTCGCCGGCCTGCATGATGTTGATCCGGTCTTCCGAGAGCGGCACGTAAGCCTCGCCATAGATGCGGTCGATGGTCGGCGACATGATGAAGAAGGTCAGGAACAGCGACAGGCCGATGATGATCTGATTCGGCGGTGCCGTTTGCGTACCCATTGCATGCCGGAGCAACGAGAGGACGATGATGATGCGGGTGAAGCTGGTCATCATCAGCAAGGCTGCGGGGATGAAGGTCATCGCCGTCAGCAGCAGCAAGGTCTCGATGGTCAGGCTGTAAGTCGTGCCGCCACCGGCTGCCGGTGTTGATGTCAAGGCCGGCAGGCCGCTACCCTGAGCCAGGAGCGGGGTGGAAAGGCTGAGCAGAGCCAGGGCGACCAGAATATTACGGCGCATCGTTTTTCCGTTCACGAATCGCCTTCAGCCACTCGCCGAAGGCTGGTGTGGTCGATTCGAGGGTGGGCGCGGATTCGCCCTTGGGCAGGGTGTGCAGGGTGCGAATCTGGCCGGGGACGATGCCGACCACAAGCCAGGAATCGGCGACTTCGACCAGCACGATCCGCTCCTTGGGGCCGAGGGCGACGCCGCTGATCACGCGCAAGTTGCCCTGGCCGAACATGCGTCCGCCGGAAACCTTGCGCGCCGCCCAGGTGGCGCCGAGCAGCAGGCCGACGATGAGCAGCAGCGCCAGGGTGGCCTGAATGTATGTCCCGGCGGAAATTCCGGGGGCGCCATCCGCCGCCATGACAGGCAGAGGCAGCAGGGCAAGCAGGATAAGGATGCGCGTCAAGTTCGGGGGTCCTCGTTCGAGGAGCGTATCTTAAACCCAAAAGAGGCCTGCCGCGGCGGCAGGCCGATCGCATCAGCGATTGATCTTGCGCATGCGTTCCGAGGGCGTGATGATGTCGGTCAGGCGGATGCCGAACTTGTCATTGACCACCACCACCTCCCCTTGTGCGATCAGCGTGCCGTTGACCAGCACATCCATCGGTTCGCCGGCCATGGCGTCAAGTTCGACCACCGAGCCGTGGGCCAGTTGCAGCAGGTTCTTGATCGTGATCTTGGTACGCCCGAGCTCGACCGTGATCTGGACGGGGATGTCCAGGATCATGTCGAGTTCGTTCATCACGCCTGCGGCGGCAGCGTTGCCGCCAAAAGAGGGGAAGATGTCGGCCGGCTGCGCCGCGGCTGCCGGCATCGAGCCGGAGTCGAGAGGTGCCTGCTCGGCCATGGCGGCGGCCCAGTCGTCCTCGCTGATCTGTTCTTCCATGTTTTCCTGGTTTTCCGTGCTGTCAGACATTGTTCTTTTCTCCCGGAAGCGGTTCGCTCGGCTGATCCGGCAGGCTGCCGATGAAGCGCTCGACCCGCAGGGCGTATTGGCCGTTTTGTTGGCCGTAGCTGCATTCCATCAGTTGGGTGTGGTCCACCGTGGCTTCGATCAAGGGTGGAATGGTGATGGGAATGACATCGCCCACCTTGAGTTTGAGAATGTCGCGCAGGCTGACTTGGCCCGTTCCCAGGTTGGCAACGATCTCCACTTCGGCGCCCTGAAGCTGCTTGCGCAGGGTGCCGATCCAGCGCTTGTCGGTCGATAGCTGATCGCTCTGCATGGTGCTATAGAGCAGATCGCGGATCGGTTCAAGCATGGAGTACGGGAAACAGATGTGCATGTCGGCCGTGGCGCCGCCGAATTCCAGCGTGAACGAGGTCGACACGACGATCTCGGATGGCGTGGCGATGTTGGCAAACTGCGAATTCATTTCCGAGCGGATGTACTCGAAAGTGATCCCGAAAACCGGTTTCCAGGCCTTGCTGTACTCGCCGAAGACGACACCCAGCAGGCCCTGGATGATGCGCTGTTCGGTCGCCGTGAAGTCCCGTCCTTCGACCCGGGTGTGGAAACGGCCATCGCCGCCGAACATGTTGTCGACAACGAGAAAGACCAGGTTGGGGTCGAACACGAACAACGAGGTGCCGCGCAGCGGCTTGGCCGCGACCAGGTTGAGGTTGGTCGGCACCACCAGGTTACGGATGAACTCACTGTACTTCTGCACCCGGATCGGACCGACCGAGATTTCCGCGTTGCGGTGCATGTAATTGAACAGCCCGATACGCAGGTAGCGGGCGAAGCGTTCATTGACCAGTTCCAGCGTCGGCATCCGGCCGCGGACGATGCGCTCCTGAGTGCCGAGGTTGTAGCTGCGAATGCTGTTGTCGTCGGTTTCCTCGCCGGCTGGGTCGTCCGACTCTCCGGTGACGCCCTTGAGCAGGGCGTCAACTTCATCCTGAGAGAGAAAATCGCCAGCCATGGGTCCTACTGGATGATGAACGAGGTGAACAGCACCGAGGTGACCGGTCCTTCCGGTGCGACGACTTGCCCTTGCTTGTTCTTGGTCGGCGGTTCGATGGCCGAATTGATCTCGTTCTGGATCTCGATGGCCAGCTTTTCCTTGCCTTCCTTGGGCTGCAGTTCGGACGCCTTCTTGCTCGACAGGAGCAGGGTCACGTTGTTGCGGATGCGCGGCATCATTCCCGCCAGCGTGGCTTGCGACTCGGGGGCATCCAGTTCCACCGACAGGACGACCTGGAGGTATTGGTCACCGGTTTCCGGCACGAGATTGACCGTGAACGGGTCAAGATTGACGAACACCGGCGGCGCATCAGCCTTCTTCTTCTTCACCGGTTTCTTTACCGTTTCTTCGGCGACTTCCTCGTCTTCGGCATGGTCATCCTTGCCGCCCATGAGCAGCACGGCAGCAGCGGCCCCGGCAATGAGGACGACGACGACCAGCGCGATGATGATGATCAGCAGCTTCTTGCTCTTCTTCGGAGGTGCCTCGCCACCTTCGGCAGGTTTTTCTTCTTTGGCCATGCTTCTCCCTCTCCAATGTTATGTCAGGCAAACAGGTCGACCATGCCACGCCCGCGGCTCAATGGTTGAAGCGGCTGCTTGTCCCAGGTTGCATCCGCCGGAAGTATAGCGTCTTCACCTGCCGAGGGCACGACCCCGGCAAACTGCGGTCGGGTATCGCGTTGCTGTTGCTGGGCGCCGATATTGGCTTGGCCGAGATTGATGCCGGCCCCGGAGAGCATTTCGCGCAGGCGCGGCAGCGAATCTTCGAGAACTTGCCGGACTTCCTGATGGGTGCTGACGAATTGGGCCGTCATCTGGTCGCCCTGCAGGCTGATGCTGATCTGTATCGGTCCAAGCTGGGCCGGCGTGATGTTGATCTGGGCGCTCTGCACTTCACCTCTGGCCATCCACAGGACGCGATCGCCCAGTTGCTGGCTCCAGCGCGGGTCGTTGACGTGTGCCGGGATGCTGGCCGGGTGCTCCCTGACCACGTTGCTGGCGGTGACGCTCCGTTCGGTTTGCGCTGCTAGCGGATTGGCGGGGCTTGCCGGCATGTTGCTCTGGTCGGCGGCAACTATTGCCGGCGTGCCGTTGCCGTCGGTGGCCAACCGGCTGGCCAGGGTCTCGCCGAAACCGGTGGCGGGGGCGGGATTCGGTATCGTCTGCGCGTTCACGGCTTTGGTACTGCGGGTTGCCAACTCGGCCATTTCGGCGGGTGCGGGGGCCGGCCTGTCCGGCGGTGTCTGCACCGTTGTCGGGGTGCCCTGAACAGCGGTCGGCAAGGTGGGCGTGTCGTCCGTGGTAGTGAGCGATAACTGGACCGGGCGCTTGCTGGCATCCGGGATGCGGGCCGGCGTGGCGGCAATCGGCATGCTGGCCTGGGCCACGCTCGGGAGCGCTGCCGGCGGCAGGGGCTGGTCGGCGCTGCTCTCTGCCGAAGTTGTTGCGGCAGGCATTGCTTTTTCATCGACAAGGGCGGTTTCGGCACTGATCTTTGCCAGCCAGTCGGCATCGTCTGTATGACTTGCGACCGGGGGCTCGACCGGGCGGGCGGTTGGAGGAGCCAACAGGGCAGCGAGGGGGCTTGTGTCGGCGGTCGTCTCAATCTGCTCAGGCTGGCCCTTGTCCTGAATTTCCGGGAGCACGAGCGGCAATTCTTCTGCCTTCGATGCCGGGGGCGTGCTCGCCTGGGGCTGCAGTGTCAGGGTCTTCGGGGGAAGTGCCTGCCGGATTTGCTCGAGCGTGGCGGCGATTCCCCCGGGGAGTGCTGGTGCATTGGCTTGCAGTAGAACCGTTTTGGCGTCAGCTGCCGGTGTCGGCAGGCTGGCTAGCAGAGACGAGAAGTCGAGCCCGCCGGCGTCGCCGGTGATGCCTGCCTGCTGGCCGGGAAGACGAGCTTGCCCTTGGGGAAGGTTGCCAGCGAGAACTACGCTAATGGCCATGCCGGATTCCTGATTAGAGATGTTTGCTCAACTCAAGCAAGGCGCGTGCCCGGAATTTAATCGCTCTCGCCTTCGATCTTCCGCCGGCTGAACTGGCGGGACGAAAATTCATCCAGCAGTTTTTGTTCCTGCTTGTTTTCCTGAGCGCGCAGTTTCTCATCATGGCGCACCGCCAGGGTATCGATGGCCTTCATGCGGGTGTTCTGCTCCTGCCAGTGCTGCTTGCCGCGCCCGGTTTCGTTTTCGGAGAGCTGGACCTGGCGGGCTTGCTGTTCGATCGCGGTGTCGATGCGCTGGAGGAATTCCTGGTAGTTGTTGATGGCCTGGATGGTGAGGCCCTGGGCAATGCCGGCGCGCATGCGCTCGGCGTATTCGGCCCGGTACTGTTCGAGCATCTGCAGGCGGCTGCGGGCGTTCTGTTCGGCGGCGATGAGCTTGCCCAGTTGCCGGGTCGCCTCGTCGGTGCGGTCGCGCATCAGGTCGAGCAGGGGTTGCAGGGTGAAATTCTGGGACATGGTCAGTTCATCAGGGTGTGCAGGTTGGCGACTGCGCTTTGGAAGTCGGCCTGCTCACCTATGCTTTGTTGCAGAAAGGCTTCGAGTCTGGGGTACATGTTGACCGCCTGGTCCAGGACCGGGTCGGAACCGGGGGCGTAAGCGCCGACCGCGATCAGGTCGCGGGAGCGCTGGTAGCGCGAGAACAGCACCTTGAAGCGGCGGATGTCGTTCATCTGCGTGCTCTCGATCAGGTTGACCATGGCCCGGCTGATCGATTGTTCGATGTCGATGGCTGGGTAATGGCCAGCGTCGGCGAGCGTGCGGGTGAGCACCACGTGGCCGTCGAGAATGGCGCGGGCGGAATCGGCAATCGGGTCCTGCTGGTCGTCGCCTTCGGCCAGAACGGTGTAGAAGGCGGTGATCGAACCGCCGCCTTCCTGTCCGTTGCCGGCCCGTTCGACCAGTTGCGGCAGACGGGCGAAGACCGACGGCGGATAGCCGCGGGTGGCCGGTGGCTCGCCGATGGCCAGGGCGATTTCCCGCTGCGCCATGGCGTAACGGGTGAGCGAGTCCATGATCAGCAGGACGTGCCGGCCCTGGTCGCGGAAATACTCGGCAATCGTTGTTGCGTAGGCCGCGCCCTGCAGGCGCATCAGCGGGCCGGTGTCGGCCGGGGCGGCGACGACGACGGCGCGGCGCATGCCTTCTTCGCCGAGGATGTGTTCGATGAATTCCTTCACTTCGCGGCCGCGTTCGCCAATCAGGCCGACGACGATCACCTCGGCTTCGGTGTAGCGCGCCATCATCCCCAGCAGCACCGACTTGCCGACGCCGGAGCCGGCGAACAGGCCCATGCGCTGGCCGCGGCCGACGGTGAGCAGGCCGTTGATGGCGCGGATGCCGACGTCCAGCGGCTGCTCGATGGCGGCCCGGCTCATCGGGTTGATCGGCCGGCTCTGCAGCGGGCGGGCCAGGCTGGCGTGGAGAACACCCTTGTTGTCGAGTGGTCGTCCGACACCGTCGAGCACCCGGCCGAGCAGTTCGTCGCCGACCGGGACCTGCTTGGCCCGGTCGATCGCGCGGCGCTTCTGGAAGCCCGGCTGGCTGACGCTGGGCGGCGGGGCCGGGGCGTCGAAGGGAATGACGCGGGCCCCCGGGGCGACGCCGAAAACTTCGTCGGAAGGCATCAGGTAGAGCTTGTCGCCGGCAAAGCCGACGACTTCGGCTTCGATCGCGGCACCGATGGTGGGATGGATGCGGCAGGTGCTGCCGAGCGGCAGCTTCAGCCCGCTGGCCTCCATGACCAGGCCGTTGATCCGGGTCAACCGGCCGCAGGGCCAGATTGGCTGGGCGTTGCCGGCACTCAGTTTGCAGCCGTCGAGGAAGCGTTGCCAGCGTTGCCGGTGGTCTAACTGATCAGCCATCGCTCGGGATCAACGCCAATGGCTTCAAGTACCCTGCGCCAGCGCGTTTCGAGCTGGGCATCCACTTCGCTGTTACCTGCCTTGAGCAGGAAGCCGCCGGCGGCAACCGAGCTGTCCGGTACCAGCTGCAGTGCCGACTGGCTGGCCAGTTCGTCCATGTGCTCGCGCAATCGTTCGATTTCCGCCGGGTTGACATGAATGCCGAGCGTGCCGTGGTGAATGGGCAGGGCCTGAATCGCTTCGCGCATGATCGGAACCAGCAAATCCGGGCGGACCTGCACGGTGCTGCCGATTACCCGGGAGGCGACTTCCAGGGCCAGGTTGAGGGTCTGTTCGCCGACCACTTCATCGAGTGCGGCCAGTGCCTGACGGAAATTGTCAAGCATCTGCGCCGCTTGCGCCAAGGCCTGCTGGCGGACGTCTGCCAATTCGGCTTCGGCGGCTTGCATGCCCTGGGCGTAGCCTTGCTGGAAACCTTCCTGGCGGGCCCGCTCGTAGCTTTGTTCAATTTGTTCGGCAGTTGGCAGAGCGGGCATCGACTCGACCTGCTCACCGGTATCGGATTCCTGCGCCGGCCCGGCCGGGGTGGGCGACCGTTCGGGGGCGGCGCGTTCCTCGGCGCCGAAGGGGTTAGCCTGCCAGCGCTGGTAGGCAGCGAGATGTTCCTTGGGAATGACGCGAGCCATGAGATCAGATCATCTGTTCGCCGCCGGCGCCGCCGAGCACGATCTGTCCTTCGTCGGCCAGGCGGCGGACGATCTTGAGGATTTCCTTCTGCTCTGCCTCGACTTCCGAGAGGCGGACCGGACCCTTGGATTCGAGATCCTCGCGCAGCATTTCGGCGGCGCGCTGCGACATGTTCTTGAATATCTTCTCGCGCAGTTCCGGCGATGCGCCCTTGAGCGCCAGCACCAGGGAATCGGACTGGACTTCGCGCATGATCATCTGGATCGAGCGGTCGTCGATGTCCATCAGGTTCTCGAAGACGAACATCTCGTCGAGGATCTTCTGCGCCAGATCGGGGTCGTATTCGCGAATCGCATCGACCACCGAGGTTTCGTTGGCGGTGCCGATGAAGTTGAGGATTTCCGCAACCGTGCGCACGCCGCCCATCGCCGTCCGCTTCATGGTCGACGAACCGGACAGGATGCGCAGCATGGCCTCGTTCAACTCGCGCAGGGCTGCCGGTTGTATCCCCTCCAGGGTGGCGATGCGCAGAACGACGTCATTGCGCAGGCGTTCGGTGAAATGGTTGAGGATTTCGCTGGCGTGGTCGTGTTCCAGGTGAACCAGGATGGTGGCGATGATCTGTGGGTGCTCGTTGCGGATCAGGTCGGCCACCGTGGGCGCGTCCATCCATTTCAGCCCTTCGATGCCGGAAGTCTCGCCGCCCTGCAGGATGCGGGAAATGAGGTTGGACGCCTTGTCGTCGCCAAGCGCCTTGGTCAGGACCGAGCGGATGTAGTTGTCGGTGTCGACGTGCACCGACGAGTGTTCTTCCATGTTCTTGTGGAATTCGTCGAGCACGGTTTCGACCGTGGCCCGGGGAACGCTCTTCAGGCCGGCCATGGCGTGGCCAAGGCGCTGCACCTCGCGCGGGCCGAGATGCTTCAGGATTTCGGCGGCGTGGTCCTCGCCCAGCGCGATCAGCAGGGTGGCGCTTCTTTCGAGTCCGTCTTCAGGTGGCATTGGTGCCCATCCATTCCTTGATGATGTTCGCTACCGCCTTCGGATCGCTGTTCGCCAGGTCGCGGGCCTTCTGGATCTTGACCCCGAAGTGGTCGATCTTGACCGCGTCCTCGATCAGTTCGCCGTCGTCGCCGACGATGCCGCCCTGGGCGCTGGCGCCGGCCACGCCGCTGGCCTCGTCTCTCTCCTCTGCCGGCGGCGGGAACATGGTCTTCAGTGCCGGCTGGACGATCTTCAGGTAGAGCAGTGCGACGACGCCGAGCAACAGCAGGTACTTGAGCAGGGTTATGCCGAAGCTGACGACTTCCGGATCCTTCCACAAGGGCAGGGAAATATCCGGCGTTTCAACGATGGCGAACGGCGCGTTGGCGATCGAGATCGAATCGCCACGCTCCTGGCTGAAGCCCATCGCTTCGCGGATCAGGTCGTTGATCTGCTTCATCTGCTCTTCCGGCAGCGGCTTCATCGCTTCCTGCCCGGTCTTGCCGTCGATTTCCTTGCGGTGGTTGATGACCACGGCTGCAGTCAGGCGGCGAATGGCGCCCATGCCCTGCTTGGTGTGGCGGATGGTGCGATCGAGTTCGTAATTGATCGTCGAATTCTTGCTCGTGTTGAGCGGCTGACCGGCAGCATTGAGCGCGGCGTTGATGCCGGCAGCGTTGATGCTGCCGGGGATCGGCGGCCGCGGCGCGGTATTGGCGGTGCCGCCGACGTCCGGCGTGGTCAGCGGGGCGGTGGCCGGGACTGGCGGCTGGTTGGTCAGGGCGCCGGGAACGCCGCCTGTCGGCTGGCTGATGCTGGCGGTTTCGTTGTTCTGTTGGCTGCGGATCGCACCGGCCTCGGCCGCGGCGTTCGGGCGGAAGGTTTCGGCGGTCTGTTCGCTGCGCGTGAAGTCGATGTCGGCGGCAATCTGCACCTTGTAGTTGCCGGCGCCGAGCATTGGCTTGAGGATCTCCTCGATGCGCTCGATGATGCTGCGCTCGATGTCGCGCACGTATTTCAGTTGCGTCGCGTCGAGACCGGCCTCGGTCAGGCTGTTCTTCAGCGTCGACAGCAGGTTGCCGCGCTGATCGAGAATGCTCACGTTGCCAGCCTGCAGTTGCGGCACGCTCGACGAGATCAGGTGGGTGATGCCGGCGACCTGATTGGCGTCGAGGTTGCGCCCGGGGTACAGGTTGAGCAGCACCGACGCAGTCGGCTGCTGGGATTCGCGAACGAAGACCGAAGGCTTGGGAATGGCCAGATGGACCCGCGCCGACTCGACCGAACCGATCGACGAAATGGTGCGCGCCAGTTCGCCTTCCAGGCCGCGCTGGTAATTGACCTGCTCGGCAAACTGGCTGATGCCGAATTTCTGGTTCTCCATCAACTCGAAGCCGACCATGCCGCCGCGCGGCAGACCTTCGGTGGCGAGTTTCAGGCGCACTTCATGCACGCGGTCGGCGGGGACCATGATGGTGCCGCTGGCTGACAGACGGTGCGGGATGTTCTGCTGTTCGAGCGAGGCGACGATCTGGCCACCGTCCTTCTCGTTCAGATTGGAGAACAGGACACGGAAGTCGGGCTGCTGGCTCCACAGGATGGCGCCGACGATCACGGCGATGATCGCGGCCAGGGCGACGGCCAGACCGATCTTCTGCTGGCCGTTCAAGCGATTGAAAGCCTCACGCAGGCGAGCCAGCGGATTTTCTGCTGGCGTATTTCCTGCCATGGTTTCAGTACTTGCAGCCATTAATTGCCGTATCGATCAGGTAAACAGAATAAGAATCAAGCGGAAGCGAAATTTTCCTAGAAATATTCTACTATTACCGGCGCCGAATGCACCCGAAGATTTTAATGACAAACCCCAGCCCAGACATGTCCAGCGCCGACAAGGCCGCCGAGTTGCAGCGGGCATTTGCGATGTTCAACCAGGTCTCGGCTGAACTGACTCAGGCCTATGAGGCCTTGCAGGGCCGGGTGGCCTCGCTGACCGAAGAACTGGCCGTCGCCAACGGCGAGTTGCGGCGTCAGTACCGGGAGAAGGAAGCCTTGTCCGAGCGGCTTTCCTCGCTGCTCGACGCCCTGCCGGCGGGCGTGGTGCTGCTTGATGCCAGTGCCCATGTCCTGGCCCTGAATCCCGCCGCCATGCTCATGCTGGGGGAAGAGGCGCTTGGCCGGCATTGGGGCGACGTGGTCAGCCGTTCGCTGGCGCCGAGCATGACCGTCGGCGAGTGGTGGCTGGGCGAGCGTCGTCTGTCGATTGCCGAAAGCCTGCTGCCATCCGGCGAAGGCAAGATCCTGCTGCTTCATGACATCACCTCGGCCCAGCAGATGAAGGAAGAACTGGAGCGCAGCCAGCGCCTGGCGGCCATGGGCGAGATGGCCGCTTCGCTGGCCCACCAGTTGCGCACGCCGCTGGCAGCGGCCCTGCTCTACGCCGCTAATCTCGGCCAGCCGGGCATCCGCGACGAAGCGCGGGCCCGCTTTTCCGAAAAAGCGACGGCGCAATTGCGTCGCCTAGAACGCCTGATCCAGGATGTGCTGCTGTTTGCCCGCGGCGAGAGCATCGGGCGCGACCGGATCGTCGCCGGCGAACTGCTGGCCGAAGCGGCGCAGACGATGGAGGCACTGATGCTCGCCCAGCAGGTCGAGTTCCTGGTCGACGATCAATGCGCGGGGGCGAGGCTGGTCGGTAGTCGCAAGGCCTTGTTCGGCGCCCTGGTCAACCTGCTGGAAAATGCCCTACAGGCAACGCCGGCAGGCGGCAAAATTTGCCTCTCCGGCAAAATTTGCGGCGATTTTCTCCGCTATTCGGTCAGCGATACCGGGCCGGGTATCCCGGCCGACAAGCGTGATCGCATCTTCGAGCCCTTCTACACGACCAAGGGCCAGGGCACCGGCCTGGGGCTGGCCATCGCCCTGGGTGTGGCCCGGGCGCACGGGGGCAATATCGAACTGGCACCGGCTGGTGGCCAAGGGGCGGAGTTTGTCATGCTGCTGCCGGTGGCAGCAGCGGAAAAGGAAAGTTGAAACCATGAGCGAACACAGTCTGCCGGTATTGGTCGTCGAGGACGATCCGAGTCTGCGCGAAGCCATCGGCGACACCCTGGAACTGGCCGGCCGTTCCTACGTTGC
Source organism: Betaproteobacteria bacterium UBA5582 (assembly GCA_002425245.1). Classification (GTDB taxonomy): domain Bacteria; phylum Pseudomonadota; class Gammaproteobacteria; order Burkholderiales; family Rhodocyclaceae; genus Azonexus. The sequence continues at coordinate 28,515 of DILW01000120.1, forward strand.
CGTCGATGGTGGCGAGCCGGCATTGCAAGTCCTCTCCGAACAGGCGTTCTCGATTGTCGTCAGCGATGTGCGCATGATGCCGATGGACGGCATCACCCTGCTCAAGGAGATTCGTGCCCGCCTGCCGCATCTGCCGGTGGTGTTGATGACCGCCTACGCCGAGGTCGACAAGGCGGTCGACGCGATGCGTGCTGGTGCCTGCGATTTCCTGCTCAAGCCGTTTGCGCCGGAGGCGCTGCTCGGCTACATCAACAAATACCAGCTGGCCGACGCCCGCGACGACGGCGGTGTGGTCGCCGAAGACGCCGCCAGTCGCGAACTCTTCGCCATGGCCCAGCGCGTCGCCCAGACCGATGCGACGGTGTTGCTCACAGGAGAGTCGGGGGTTGGCAAGGAAGTGGTCGCTCGCTTCATCCATCGTCATTCGGCCCGTGGCGCCGGTCCGTTCGTCGCCATCAACTGCGCCGCCATCCCCGACAGCCTGCTCGAAGCCACCCTGTTCGGCTATGAGAAGGGCGCCTTCACCGGCGCCCAGCAAGCCCAGGCCGGCAAGTTCGAACAGGCCCAGGACGGTACGCTCCTGCTCGATGAAGTCACCGAAATGCCGATGGGCCTGCAGGCCAAACTATTGCGCGTGCTCCAGGAGCGCGAGGTGGAGCGGGTCGGCGGCAAGAAGCCGGTGGCGCTCAACATCCGCATCGTTGCCACTTCCAACCGCGATATGGCCGAGGCGGTGGCCAAGGGGGTGTTCCGCGAGGATCTTTACTACCGGCTCAACGTCTTCCCGCTGGCCATCCCCGCCCTGCACCAGCGCCCACTGGACATCGTGCCGATTGCCCGGCATTTCCTGGCCGAACACGGTGCCCGTTTTGGACGCCCTGGCATGCAGCTGTCGACGGCTGCGGCGCAGGCGCTGACGGCTTACCGCTGGCCGGGCAACGTGCGGGAACTGGAGAATGTCATTCAGCGAGCATTGATCATGGCCAGCGGCAAGCTGATCGACATCGCCGATCTCAATTTGCCGGCAACGACCAGGTCCGCAGTGCCGCCGGCAGCGCCGATCGAGGAAACGCGTGGCGAAGGCCGCAACATCCGCGACCTTGAGCGCGAGCACATCCTGCAAACCTTGGCCGAGGTGGGTGGTTCGCGTAAACTGGCAATTGAGCGTCTGGGGATTTCGGAGCGTACCTTGCGCTACAAGTTGCAGCAGTACCGTGAAGAAGGGTATTACCAGGATTGATGCTGGCGTGCTTTTTGCTAGTAATGCATCGATTCAAGGAGCAGAGATATGGACACCAACGGTATCGAACAGATGTTGAGCGTATTGCGCTCGACCGCGGCGCAGGCCTCGGGCAAGCCGGCAGAGGCTTCTGCGGGCGACGCCGGGGTGCCGGATTTCGCCAATGTCCTGAAGAGCTCGATCGACAAGGTTAACCAAACCCAGCAGTCAGCCAACCAGATGGCGGAAAAACTTGCCGCTGGCGACAGCAGCCAGAACCTGCACGAGGTGATGATTGCCCTGCAGACTGCCAGTGTTTCCTTCCAGGAAATGGTTCAGGTTCGTAACCGTCTGGTGTCGGCCTATCAGGACGTGATGAACATGCAGGTGTGAACGGCGGCCGTCGGTTTTTGCCGCCTTGTAGGCTTACAGCGCGCCGCTCTCGCGTGATTTGCGTTCCCGTTCCAGGCGGGTGACGTAGCGCTCGATCAGGCTCAGCCGGGTGCCGGGCAGGTTGATGAACTCGCAGCCCAGGCGTAGCTGCCAGTCACCCGATGCGGTTTCGAGCCGGGTGATTTCCCGGATCCTGAGATTCACTGCGAACACGGCATCGCCCGGAATGTCGAGCCGGCATTCGGAGAACAGTTCCCCGGGGGCAAAAGATTCCGCCAGTTCGATCGGCCCGCTCAGGCACATGCCGCCGCCGCTGATGTCGCGCAACGGCAATTCGGCAACCAGCACCTGTTCGTTATCCTTGTGCCTGATCAACTGACAACGCAGGGGATTGGCCAAAGGGGTTTCGATGCGGAAGAACTCGCGTCGTTGCAGGCGCAGCATTTCCCGGGGGAAGGTTGCCCGCAGGGCGGGCTTGTCCTCGTGGGTGTCGTTCGTCAACGATTCAACGCGGAACTGGATCTTGATCCGGTCGAGTACGCCGGAGAGGGTGATCCGGGTTGCCGCCAGCGCCAGGGGCCGTAGTTCGGGTACGCCCGGCGGGTCGAGAAGGAAGACGCCCGCTTCCTCGTCAATGGCGATCACCGTGCTGAGAAAGAAATTCTCCCCGTTTTCCAGATAGACCGAAATGAAGCGTTTTCTTTCCTCCATCAGCCGGAGGTTGCGCAGAATCTCGCGGGGATGGGTGACCAGATAGCGCTCGCGATGCTCCGCCTGATCGATTTCAAAAACGGAGACGGGGGCGAGTTCTTGGTCGGTGGCCATGGATTGCGGACAGGTTGATTTTAGTGAATCAGACCGACGGTGGTTCGGGATTTTCCCCGTTTTCCAGGCGATAGAGCCAGGCCAGCAGTTCGGCGACGGCTAGATATAACTGAGGGGGGATGTGTTCGTCAATATCGACCTGGGTGAGCAATGCCACCAGTTCCGGCGACTCGTGCACGAAAACGCCGTGCTCGCGGGCCTTGGCGATGATCTGCTCGGCGACCAGGCCCTTGCCCTTGGCCACCACGCGCGGAGCGGCGTCGGTCTGACGGTAGGCCAGTGCCACTGCCTCGCGGGCTGGATCAGGTTTCGGTGTCTGGTTCATGTTCCACGCGCACCTGGCGCAACTGGAGGCCGGCGGCGCCGAACTGGCGCTCCAGTGCCGCCAGGTTGTTGCGCAACTGGGTTTCGCTTTCCGGCGTGTCGGTCAGCAGGCGCAGACTCAACTGATTGTCTGCCTGCAGGAAGATGCGCGCCTCGACCCCCCCCAGCACGGGCAGATCGAGCTTGAGCCGGGTGCGCCAGCGGGCGCCGGCTTCCTCGCCGACCTTGCGCTCGTCTTCGGGGTTTTCGCCAATCTCCCACCACATCTTCTGGCCCGGCCAGACCTGGCCCTGCCAGGCGAAGTTCTGATTGGCCAGGCCATCGAGCTGCTGCTGCACCAAGGGCGCGATATCGCGCGGGATGCCACTGCCGGGCGGTGGGGCGCTTGCCTTGTCGGTTGTGCTGGCGCCGGGCGCCGGGGTGTTGCCGGCTGGCGGCGTGTC
>DILW01000193.1 GCA_002425245.1 Betaproteobacteria bacterium UBA5582
GATACGCTGGGCGCCCAGCGTATCGTTGTCGCCGAACTTGATCTCGTCAGTGATCACCGTGTCGTTTTCGTTGATGATCGGGATGACGCCCAGGCCGAGCAGGGTGTTCAGCGTGGCACGGGCGTTCAGGTAGCGCTTGCGGTCGGCGAGGTCGTCGTGGGTGAGCAGGATCTGCGCGGTGTGCAGGCCATGCTTGCTGAACGCGGCTTCGTAGACTTCGACCAGGCCGGCCTGGCCGACGGCAGCGGCGGCCTGTTTTTCATGCACGGTCTTCGGCCGGCGGCCCCAGCCCAGGCGCTGGACGCCGCAGGCGACGGCGCCGGAGGAGACGAGGATGACCTCGCGTCCCTGTTCGCGCAGGGCGGCGATCTGCCGTGCCCAACTGTCGATCGCGGCAAGGTCGAGGCCGTTGCCGTTGCTGGTGACGAGTGCCGAGCCGACCTTGACGACCAGGCGTTTGGCGGAAGCGAGGCGGCTGCGGCTCATTGTTCCTCGGCGGGCGTGTCTTCGTCGTCGTCGGCGATTTCCGGGCGGGCCATCTGTTCGAGGGCTTCCTGGATCGCGTAGATCAGCGGCTTGGTGCCGTCGCCGGTGATGGCGGTGATCGGGAACACCGGGCCGTCGTACTTGGTCGCCTTCTTGTAGGCCTTGAGGAAGTCCTTGACCGCTTTTTCGCGGTCTTCCTCGGGGATCAGGTCGAGCTTGTTGAGGACCAGCCAGCGCGGTTTGTCGGCCAGTGCCGGGTCGTGCTTGACCAGCTCGCCGACGATGGCCTTGGCGTCCTTGACCGGGTCGGCATCGGGATCGATCGGTGCGATGTCGACCAGGTGCAGCAGGATGCGCGTGCGCTGCAGGTGCTTGAGGAAGCGGATGCCGAGGCCGGCGCCGTCGGCGGCGCCTTCGATCAGTCCGGGCACGTCGGCCATGACGAAACTTTTCTCGGCGCCGACGCGGACCACGCCGAGATTGGGATGCAGCGTGGTGAACGGGTAGTCGGCGACCTTCGGCCGGGCCGACGAGACGGCGCGGATCAGCGTGCTCTTGCCGGCGTTGGGCAGGCCGAGCAGGCCGACGTCGGCGAGCACGCGCAGTTCGAGGCTGACCTCGAATTCCTCGCCCGGCTCGCCCTTGGTGCATTGGCGCGGCGCGCGGTTGGTCGACGACTTGAAATGGGTGTTGCCGAGGCCGCCCTTGCCGCCCTTGGCGAGCAGGACCTTCTTGTCGTGCACGTCGAGGTCGGCGAGGATTTCGCCGGTGTTCAGGTCGGTGACCACGGTGCCGACCGGCATGCGCAGGAAGATGTCTTCGCCGCCCTTGCCGTAGCAGTCGGCGCTGCCGCCGTTCTCGCCACGCTGGCCGAGGAACTTGCGGGTGTAGCGGTAATCGACCAGGGTGTTGATGTTGCGGTCGGCGATCACGTACACGCTGCCGCCGCGACCGCCGTCGCCGCCGTTGGGGCCACCCATCGGGATGTATTTTTCGCGGCGGAAGGTGGCGATGCCGTTACCGCCGTCGCCGGCTTTAACGTAGATCTTTGCTTCGTCAATGAACTTCATGCTTTCCGCCTCTGAAAATTAAAAAGCCCTATCCGGCGGATAGGGCTTCTGGGTTCCGCCGGTCCGAATTATTCGGCAGCCGGAACGATGGTGACCGTGCGGCGCTTCTTTTCGCCCTTGATGGCGAACTGGATGGTGCCATCCTTCAGCGCGAACAGGGTGTGGTCCTTGCCCATGCCGACGTTTTCACCGGCGTGGAATTCGGTACCGCGCTGGCGAACGATAATGTTGCCGGCGAGAACGAATTGACCGCCGTAGCGCTTGACGCCGAGTCGTTGTGCCTGTGAGTCGCGGCCGTTACGCGAACTGCCGCCTGCCTTTTTGTGTGCCATTTGCTAGCTCCTTCTCTGAACTCAGGCAGCGATCGTGTCGATGCGCAGTTCGGTGTAGTTCTGACGATGGCCCTGGCGCTTCTGGTAGTGCTTGCGACGGCGCATCTTGAAGATCTTGACCTTGTCGTGGCGGCCGTGGGAAACCACGGTGCACTTGACGGAGGCGCCAGCAACGAGCGGGGCGCCGACCTTCACCGACTCGCCTTCGCCTACCATGAGGACCTGATCGAGGGTGACTTCTGCGCCAACGTCTGCCGGTATCTGTTCTACTTTGAGTTTTTGGCCAGCGGAAACGCGATACTGCTTGCCGCCGGTTTTTATGACCGCATACATGGGTTGGACTCCGAAAATAAATCTAAAGGGTGCTACAGAGAACCGCGCATTATACGCAGGAGTTCATGAAAGTCAAAGGCTATCAATGGCTTGTGCTAGAATTTCGCGCTTTCGCAAAGGAGCATCTCATGGCTGAAATCACCACGGCCTCCGGCCTGATCTACGAAGACACCGTCGAAGGCAGCGGCGCCGTCGCCGCCGCCGGCGCTTTCGTCACCGTGCACTACACCGGCTGGCTGACCGACGGCAGCAAGTTCGATTCGAGCAAGGATCGCAACGATCCCTTCCAGTTTCCGCTCGGCCAGGGCCATGTCATCAAGGGTTGGGACGAAGGCGTCCAGGGAATGAAGATTGGCGGCACCCGCAAGCTGACCATCCCGGCGCACCTCGGTTACGGCGCCCGCGGCGCTGGCGGCGTCATCCCGCCGAACGCAACGCTGGTCTTCGAGGTCGAACTCCTCGATCTGCAATGACCCAGGCTGACGATCCCTGGGCCAAGTGGCGCCAGCCGGCCGATAAGGCCGCGCCTGCCGCCGAGAAAGCGGAGCCGCCTGCCCCGGAAAAATCGGCACCGGCGCGAGCACGGCCGGCCAAAGCGCCGGAACGCCCGGTGGCCGACAAGCGGTCAGCGGATGAGGGTGCGGCCGATCTGGAGGTCAAGGCCGAGGTGAAAGCCAAGCCGGCCGGTACCTTGGGCGTGAAGGCCGGCCTGCGTTCGGAAGCGCCCGGAAAGCGCACGCCCTTGCGTGGCGGTTCGCCGGTACGCAAGCCGATGGCAGTTGCGACGCCGGTTGAACGTCCGGCTGGCCGGCCGGTGAAAAAGGCGGCGGCGCCCGTCGAGCGCTCAGGCCCCCCGCCCACGGGGACGCGGCTGTCCAAGGTGATGTCCGAACGCGGCATGTGTTCGCGGCGCGAAGCCGATCTGTGGATCGAGCGCGGCTGGGTTTTCGTCAATGGCGAGCAGGTCAGCGAACTCGGTTCGCGCATCGATCCGGATGCGCGCATCGAAGTGTCGACCGAGGCCAAGAAGGATCAAGCCAAGGCGGTCACCATCCTGCTGCACAAGCCGGTCGGCTACGTTTCCGGCCAGCCGGAACCGGGCTGCATTCCGGCGGTGACGCTGATCACCGCGGAAAACCAGGTGCCGCAATCGGGCGGGCCCGAGTTCAAGCCGTGGATGCTGCGCGGCCTGGCCCCGGCCGGCCGGCTCGACGTCGATTCGACCGGCCTCCTCGTGCTGACCAGCGACGGTCGTGTCGCCAAACGCCTGATCGGCGAGGACAGCGATGCCGAGAAGGAATACCTGGTGCGCGTCTCCGGCGAAATGATCAAGGGCGGCCTGGAGCTGCTGCGCCACGGCCTGGAGCTCGACGGCAAGGCCTTGAAGCCGGCCTGGGTCAAGCAGTTGAACGAGGACCAGCTGCACTTCATCCTCAAGGAAGGCAAGAAGCGGCAGATCCGCCGCATGTGCGAACTGGTCGGCCTCAAGGTGGTCGGCCTGAAGCGCGTGCGCATCGGCCGCATCCGCCTGGGCGACCTGCCCATGGGGCAGTGGCGCTTCCTGCGCGCCGACGAAGCGTTCTAGGCCAACCAAAAACAAAAAACGCCGGCCGGGTCGCCCCGCCGGCGTTTTTCATGGGTGTAAGTGTCTCAGGCCGTACCGGTGGGAGCGGCGGCGCGGACCGGCGGCATCATCACGCATTCGCCTTCGATCACCGTCTTGCCGGCGACCGTGCACACGGTGTCGAGCGTGACGCGGTTCTTCGCGGTATTGACTTCCTTGACCGTCACCGTCGCCGTGACGGTGTCGCCCGGGCGCACCGGTGCCTTGAACTTGAGCGTCTGCGACAGGTAGATGGTGCCCGGTCCGGGCAGCTTGTTGGCGAGTACCGCCGAAATGAAGCCGGCCGACAGCATGCCGTGCGCGATACGGCCGCCGAACATCGTGCCCTTGGCGTATTCCTCGTCGAGGTGGGCCGGGTTGACGTCGGTCGAGATGCCGGCGAAGAGGATTATGTCGGCTTCGGTCACGGTCTTTGAGGTGCTGGCGGACATGCCGGGTTCGAGTTGGTCGATGTGATACGACATTGCTGGGCTCCTGTCAGGTTGTTATTGGGTTGGGAAGCAGCACTCTAGCACGTCATTCCGTCCGTAATGCTGCAACCGGATCGAGGCGCGCCGCGTTGCGCGCCGGCAGCACCCCGGCCAGCAGCCCGATGGCGATGGCGATGCCTTCGGCGAGCAGGACGAAGCTGAGCGGTGTATGCACCGGCAGCGCCGGCACTGCAAAGTGGATCAACTGGGCAAGGCCGATGCCAAGCGCCAGCCCGAGCGCGCCGCCGAGCGCCGAGAGTGCCACCGCCTCGCCGAGAAAGAGCCCGAGGATGGTCCGCCGCGAGGCGCCAAGGGCGACCAGCAGGCCGATTTCCGAAGTCCTCTCTCTGACCGCGATGGTCATGATGGTGACGATGCCGACCCCGCCAACGAGCAGCGAAATACCGCCGAGCGCGCCGACCGCCAGCGTCAGCACGTCGAGGATGCTGGACAGCGTCTTGAGCATTTCCTCCTGGGTGACGATGGTGAAGTCCTCGCGGCCGTGGCGTTCGATCAACTGGCGGCGGATGCGTTCGGCGACCAGCGCCGCCGGCACGCCCTCGGCGGCGGCCAGGTTAATCTCGTCGCAGCCTTCGCGGTTGAACAGCTCCTGGGCGCGGCCGGCCGGGATGAAGGCGGTGTCGTCGAGGTCGATGCCGAGGAACTGCCCCTTCGGCGCCATCACGCCGACCACCCGGAAATGCAGGCCGCCGATGCGCAGGCGCTGGCCGAGCGGATTGTCGGCGCCGAACAGTTCCTCCTTCAGCTTGCTGCCGAGGACGACGAAGGCGCGCGCGTTGGCAGGGTCCTCGTCGGGCAGGAACTGGCCGCTGCGCAGGGTCGACCGGAAGACGATGCGCGAATCGGCATTGACGCCGTAGATCAGCGTCCGCCGCGTGCGCCCGTTGCCCTCGACCTCGGCGTTGCCGCGCACGTTGGGCGTTACCGCCACCACCTGCGGCAGGCGTTCGAGCGACTTCGCGTCGTCCAGCGACAGCGGCCGGGCGCTCGACGGCAGGCCGGACGGCGCGCCGCCGGTCTTCGTCTTGCCCGGGGCGACGGTGATCACGTTGGTGCCGAATTGGGTGAATTCACCAAGCACGTAGCGGTGGATACCTTCGCCGATCGAGGTAAGGAGGATCACCGAGGCGATGCCGACGGCGATGCCGAGCAGGGTCAGGAAGCTACGCAGGCGCTGCGCGGTGACGGCGCGGCTGGCCAGCGAGATGGCGTCGGAAAGCCGCATGTCAGTGCTTCATCAGCGCCTGCACCGGGTCGAGCCGGGCAGCGCGGCGGGCCGGCAGGAAGCCGAAGAGCAAGCCGGTGGACAGCGCGGTGAGCAGGCCGGCGATCACCGCCCAGTCCGGCGGGTAGGCCGGAAACACCGGGAACAGCTGGCGCAGCGCGAAGGCGCCGGCTTCGCCGAGGCCGTAGCCGACCAGGGCGCCACTCGCCGACAGCATCGCCGCTTCGGTCAGGAAGGCCAGGCGGATGGTGCGGGCCGGCGCGCCGAGCGCCTTGAGCAGGCCGATCTCGCCGGTGCGCTGGGTGACGGCGACGAGCATCACGTTCATCACCAGGATGCCGGCCACCGCCAGGCTGATCGCGGC
>DILW01000190.1:0-19868 GCA_002425245.1 Betaproteobacteria bacterium UBA5582
GCCAGCGTCACCCAGCGCGGCGTTGCGCCCATCGCGGCAAGATCGGAGAGGTTGACGGCGAGCGCCTTCCAGCCCAGGCGACCGGGGTCGGTATCGGGCAGGAAATGGACGCCGGCGACCAGCATGTCGGTGGTCACCGCCAGTTGCTTGCCGGGCGACGGCTGGACCAGGGCGCAGTCGTCGCCCGGGCCGAGGACTGCCGACGGCGTCGGCCGGGCGAAGTATTTCGCGATCAGGCCGAATTCGCCGGGCATCGGGTCAGCGGCCCTTGCGCCGCGCAGCGACCTCGGCGGCGCGCACGTCGGCAGCAATCTTGTCGAGCACGCCGTTGACGTACTTGTGGCCGTCGGTGCCGCCGAAGGCCTTGGTCAGCTCGATGGCTTCGTTGATGATCACGCGGTAGGGCGTTTCCGGATGATTGACCATCTCGAAGCTGCCCATCAGCAGGACGCTGGCCTCGACCGGCGACAGCTCGGCGAAGGGGCGGTCGATGTGGGCGGCGATACGTTCGGTGAGCGCCGCCTGCTGGCCGATGACGCCGCGCAGGGTGCCGACGAAGAATTCGCGGTCAGCCTTGGCGAAGCCTTCCATTTCCGGCGCGTAGGCTTCGATGGCGGCTTCATCGGCACCGCCGACCCGCCACTGGTAGAGGCCCTGGAGGACGAATTCACGGGCACGGCGGCGGGCCGACTTGGGCGGCGCCTTGGGGGTTTGTTCCTGTTCACTCATTGATCAGTGCCCTTTGCAGGTTGGCCATTTCGACGGCGGCCTGGGCGCAATCGGTACCCTTGGGCTGCATGCGGACCTCGGCCTGTTCGTCGGTGTCACAGGTGAGGATGCCGTTGGCGATGGGAATGCCGGTATGCAGTTGCAGTTCCATGATCGCCCGGCAGGCGTCGTTGGAGACCACCTCGAAGTGGTAGGTATCGCCGCGGATCACCGCGCCGAGGGCAATCAGTGCGTCGAACTCGCCGGTCTGCGCCATCGTCTGCAGGATCAGCGGGATTTCCAGGGCGCCGGGACAGGTGGCGATGGCCACGTCCTCGTCGGCGACGCCGAGGCGTTTGAGTTCGGCGATGCAGGCGGAGAGCAGGCCTTCGCAGACGGGCAGGTTGAAGCGGCTCATGACGACGCCGATGGCGAGGCCGTTGCCATCGAGGTTCTTGTCGTATTCGAAGACGTTGTCAAAACGGGACATGGATCAAAGCTCCGCAGGGGAAGTGACGAAACCGGCGACTTCGAGGCCGAAACCGGTCATGGAGGGCATCTTGCGCGGGCTGGAGAGCAGGCGCATGCGGCCGACGCCGAGGTCGCGCAGAATCTGCGCGCCGATGCCGTAGGTGCGCGGGTCCCATTTCTGTTGCTGGCGCGGCGCATCGACTGGCGTGGTCAGGCGAGTAAGCAGGGCTTCGCCGTCTTCCGGGCGGTGCATGAGGACGATCACGCCGTGGCCGTTTTTCGCCAGCGCCGCCTGCGCCTCGTCGATCGAGAACGACTGGCGCTTGCTCGCCGGGTCAAGGAAGTCGAGCACCGACAGCGGTTCATGGACGCGGACCAGGGTCTCGCCGCCAGCCGGAATCTCGCCCTTGACCAGCGCCAGGTGGGTGGCACCGCCGGCGCGGTCGACGTAGGCGTGCATCAGGAACTCGCCGTGGGCGGTGGCGATGGTCTTGCTGGTGACGCGCTCGACCAGCTTTTCCGAGGCGGCGCGGTAGTGGATGAGGTCGGCGATGGTGCCGATCTTCAGGCCGTGCTGCTTCGAGAATTCGATCAGTTCCGGCAGGCGGGCCATGGTGCCGTCGTCGTTCATGATCTCGCAGATCACCGAAGCCGGTTCCAGACCGGCCATGCCGGCCAGGTCGCAACCGGCTTCGGTGTGGCCGGCGCGGACCAGGACGCCGCCCTCGCGGGCGGTGATCGGAAAGACGTGGCCGGGCTGGACGATGTCGTCGGCGACCGCGTTGCGGGCCACCGCAGTGCGGATGGTGTGCGCCCGGTCGGCGGCGGAAATACCGGTGGTGACGCCTTCCGCAGCTTCGATCGAGACGGTGAAGGCGGTACCGAACTGGGTGCCGTTGCTGCGCGCCATCTGGCTCAGGCCGAGCTTCTTGCAGCGCTCGCCGGTCAGCGTCAGGCAGACCAGGCCGCGGCCGTACTTGGCCATGAAGTTGATCGCTTCCGGCGTCACGTGCTCGGCGGCCATGACCAGGTCGCCTTCGTTTTCACGGTCTTCCTCGTCGACCAGGACGACCATGCGGCCGGCTTTCAGTTCGGCGACGATTTCTTCGGTTGAGGCAATGGCGGGATGCGGGGGCATGGGGATCCGGGTTTCCAAAAGGGGGCTGTTATTTTCGCAGAAAGCGGCAATGCCGGCGTCAGACGTTGAACAGGAAGTTGAGCACGTCACCGTCCTTGACCACGTATTCCTTGCCTTCGGCGCGCATCTTGCCGGCTTCCTTGGCGCCGGCTTCTCCCTTGAACTGGATGAAGTCGTCGAAGGCGATGGTCTGGGCGCGGATGAAGCCGCGCTCGAAGTCGGTGTGGATGACGCCGGCCGCCTGCGGGGCAGTGTCGCCGGCGTGGATGGTCCACGCGCGCACTTCCTTGACCCCGGCGGTAAAGTAGGTCTGCAGGCCGAGCAGCTTGTAGCCGGCGCGGATCAGGCGGTCGAGGCCGGGTTCGGTCAGGCCCATGGATTCGAGGAAGTCGATCTTGTCGGCGTCGTCGAGGTCGGCGATCTCGGCTTCGATGGCGGCGCACAACGCGACCACCTGGGCGCCTTCAGCGGCGGCATGAGCTTCGACCTTGGCCAGCAGGGCATTGTCGGCAAAGCCGTCTTCGGCGACGTTGGCGGCATAAAGCACCGGCTTGGCGGTGATCAGGCAGTAGGGCTTGATGCTCGCCCACTCTTCCTTGGAGAGGTCGAGGGCGCGCACCGGCTTGCCCTGGTCGAGCTGGGCAAAACATTTTTCCAGCACGGCAACCAGGATCTTGGCTTCCTTGTCGCCGGCGCTGGCCGGGCGGCGGTAGCGGTTGAGCGCTTTTTCGACGGTGGCCAGGTCGGCCAGCGCGAGTTCGGTATCGATCACTTCGATGTCGCGGATCGGATCGACGCTGCCGGAAACGTGGATCACGTTGGGGTCGTCGAAGCAGCGGACGACGTGCACGATGGCGTCGGTCTCGCGGATGTTGGCCAGGAACTGGTTGCCCAGGCCTTCGCCCTTGGAAGCACCGGCGACCAGGCCGGCGATGTCGACGAATTCGACGATGGCCGGCTGGATCTTCTGCGGCTTGACGATGGCCGACAGCTGCGCCAGGCGCGGATCGGGCACTTCGACGATGCCGACGTTGGGCTCGATGGTGCAGAAGGGATAGTTCTCGGCGGCGATGCCGGATTTGGTCAGGGCGTTGAAGAGGGTGGATTTGCCGACGTTGGGCAGGCCGACGATACCGCATTTCAGAGACATGGTTTTTCCTTGTGTTCGGGTCAGACGGCTTTGCCGTGCAACTGTTGCTGGGCGCCGGTGTAGTCACCGGCGGCGATTCTGGGCCAGGCCAGCAGGCTGCGGTGCAGGGCGTGCTCGATATCGGGCGCTTCTTCCTTGCGCGGCTGGTGCAGGACGAAGTCTACAACCTGCTGGGCCAGGCCGAGGGTACGCGGATGACCGATGCCCAGGCGTAGCCGCCAGAAGTCCGGCGTACCCAGCTTGGCCTGGATGTCCTTGAGGCCGTTGTGGCCGCCGTTGCCGCCGCCCTGCTTGAGGCGGATGCCGCCGGGGGGCAGGTCGAGTTCATCGTGCACGACGAGAATCTCGGCCGGGGAAATCTTGTAGAAATTGGCCAGCGCCGCCACCGCCTGGCCGGAGCGGTTCATGAAGGTGGTCGGCTGCAGCAGCCACAGTTCGCCGGCGCGCGCCGCCTTGCCGAAGAACTTGGCTTGCGGGGCGAGGCTGATCTTCAGTTGCTCGGCCAGCCGGTCGACGAACCAGAAACCGGCGTTATGCCGGGTGGCTTCGTATTCCGGACCGGGGTTGCCGAGGCCGACGATGAGGCGGGGAGAGGTCATGGCGATCAAAGCGAAAAAGCCGCCGGCGGCTTGAAGCCAGCGGCGGCCGTAACAGCGGGATGGCGGAACTTACGCGCCAGCAGCTTCGCCTTCGGCAGCTTGGGCACCGCCCTTGCCGACGATGCTGACCACGATCGGGTCTTCTTCGCCGTGCTTGACCAGGGCAACGCCTTGCGGCAGCTTGATCTGCGAAGCGTGGATGTTGTCGCCGACGTTCAGCGCGCCGAGGTCAACTTCGATGAATTCCGGCAGATCCTTGGCCAGGCAGTGGATTTCCAGTTCGGTGGCAACGTGGTTGACCAGGCCGCCGTTGAGCTTGACGCCCGGGCCGGCTTCTTCGTTGACGAAGTGCAGCGGCACCTTGATGTGCAGTTCATGGTCGGCATCGACGCGCTGGAAGTCGATGTGCAGGATCAGCGGCTTGTAGGCGTGCGTCTGGTAATCGCGCAGCAGGACCTGTTCCTTCTTGCCGTCGATGACCAGGTTGATGATGGAAGAATGGAAGGCTTCCTTCTTCATCTTCAGCAGCAGGTCGTTGTGGTTGGTCTCGATGACCGTCGGGGCGGCGTTGCCACCGTAGACGATGCCCGGGACAGTGCCGGCGCGACGCAGGCGGCGGCTCGCACTCGTTCCCTGCAGATTGCGCACATTGGCGATGACTTCAAATTGCATGGTACTACTCCAGTAGTTTCCCGGTCCGCGACCAGATCGGGAAGGTTAAAAAAACTCAGTCAATGAACAGCGACGAGACGGAGTCGTCGTTGCTGATCCTGCGGATCGTTTCGGCCATGATGTCGGCCACGGAAAGCTGGCGGATGCGCGGCGAGGCAGCGGCATCGTCGCGCAGCGGAATGGTGTCGGTGACGACCAGGGCGTCGAGGTCGGAACTGTTGACGCGTTCGACCGCCGGGCCGGACAGCACCGGGTGCGTGCAGTAGGCGACGACCTTGCTGGCGCCATTGGCCTTCAACGCGGTGGCGGCCTTGCACAGGGTGCCAGCGGTGTCGACCATGTCGTCCATGATGATGCAGGTGCGGCCGTCGACCTCACCGATGATGTTCATCACTTCGGAAACATTGGCTTTCGGGCGGCGCTTGTCGATGATCGCCAGGTCGCATTCGAGGCGCTTGGCCAGCGAGCGGGCGCGGACGACGCCGCCGTGGTCGGGCGAAACGACCATCGGGTTTTCGTAGTTCTGCTTGCGGATGTCGTCGAGCAGGATGGGCAGGGCGTAGATGTTATCGACCGGGATGTCGAAGAAGCCCTGGATCTGTTCGGCGTGCAGGTCCATGGTCAGCACGCGGTCGACGCCGGAGGCGGCGAGCATGTTGGCAACCAGCTTGGCGGCGATGGGCACGCGCGACGAACGCGAACGGCGGTCCTGGCGGGCGTAGCCGAAGTAGGGAATGGCGGCGGTGATGCGGCCGGCCGAGGCGCGCTTGAGCGAATCGACCATGACCAGCAGTTCCATCAGGTTGTCGTTGGTCGGGGCGCAGGTCGATTGCAGGACGAAGATGTCGCGTCCGCGGACGTGTTCCTGCAGTTCGACGCTGACTTCGCCGTCGGAAAAACGGCCGACATTGGCACGACCGAGATCGACGTTCAGGTGCTTGGCAACTTCGGCGGCCAGTTTGGGGTTGGCATTGCCGGTGAAGACCATCAGGCTGTTATAGGCCATTTCCGCATTCCTCAGGGGGACTCGCGCGCGCTGCGAATTCGCCCGATACAATGAAAATCGGGCAGGCCGAAGACCTGCCCGAAGGGAAACTGGCAGAGGAGGAAGGATTCGAACCTTCGAATGCCGGAATCAAAATCCGGTGCCTTGACCAACTTGGCGACTCCCCTGCGGTTCGTCAGAACGGGGTCTCGTTCGAACGAGGCGCGAATGATACAGGAGGGGATTCCGGAAATCCAGCCCTTTTAAACAATTTCTGCCAATGGGTGTTGCGCCAGGCCATCGGCCAGCCAGCCGTCCATGCCCGGCGGCAGCACCGCCAGGGCGGCAGCGGCGGCATCCCGGTCGGAAAAACTGGCGAAGACGCAGGCGCCGGAGCCAGTCATCATCGCCGACGGGGATTGCTGCTGCAGCCAGGCCAGGCTCGCCGCCACCGCCGGAAAGCGGGCGCAGGCGACCACCTGCAGGTCGTTGCGCCCCTGCCCTGGGCGCCAGTCGGCGGGACGCATGGCCGGGGTGTCGCGACACAGTTCAGGGGCGCCGAAGATGGCCGCAGTGGGTACGGAGACGCCGGGGTTGAGCACCAGGTAGGTAGCGACCGGCAGCTCGACATCGGTAAAGGCTTCGCCGACGCCCTCGGCGAAGGTGTTGCGGCCATGCACGAACACCGGCACGTCGGCGCCCAGGGTCAGCCCCAGGCGTTCCAGTTCGGCGCGCGGCACGCCGGTCTGCCACAGGTGGTTGAGGGCGAGCAGCACGGTGGCCGCGTCGGAGGAGCCGCCGCCGAGACCGCCGCCCATCGGCAGGCGCTTGTCGAGATAAATGGTGGCGCCCCGGCGGCAGCCGGTGTGCTGCTGGAGCAGGCGGGCGGCACGCACGGTCAGGTCGCTGTCGGCAGGAACGCCGGGAATCGGTGTCGCCAGTTCGATCTGTCCGTCGGCGCGCGGGCTGAAGCGCAGCGTGTCGCAGCGGTCGATGAAACGGAATACGGTCTGCAGCAGATGGTAGCCGTCGGCACGGCGCCCGACCACGTGCAGGAATAGATTGAGCTTGGCCGGCGCCGGCCACTCGCTGTTCCAGTCAAGGTGCTTCACGGCAGGGGTTTCCAGTCTTCCAGACGCAGGCGCAAGTCGATGTTGTTGCCACTGGCACGCAATTGCTGCGGTAGTGCGTCGGGATTGTCGTTGGCGTACACATACTCGATCAACCAGCCGTCCTCGCGCAGGCGCAGCGGGCGGTTCAGGGCGTCGCGCTCCAGGCTGCCGCTGACACCGGGACGACCGAGCAGCCAGCCGGGCAGGCGACTGATCGGCAATGGGTAGCCAGTCAGCTCGGCGAGCAGGCGGTCAGGCTCATCGGCGACGTGGGTCTGCTGGTCGCTGGTGCGCAGGGTCGCCCGCCCCGGGATGCTGTCGATTTCGGCCAGCCCGGCACCAAGCGGGTTGGCGATCAGCACCCGGTCGCTGTGGTCGGTATGAGTCCAGGACAGGCGACCGCTGCCTGATTCGCTGCGCCCGTCGGACTGGGTCAGTTTCAGGGCAAAGCGGCCTTCGAGCACGAAGCCCTGCAGGCTGTCGCGCGGCGGCAAGGGCAGTTCCGGGGTCTGGGCGCAGCCGGTGAGCAGGGCCAAGCCCAACAGGCAGGCGACGAAACGCTTCAAGGCAGGAATTTCTTGATCGCGGCATTCAGTGCCTGATTGTCCGGATTCTCGGCGCGTGCCGCCTGCCACAACTGACGCGCCTCATCCCGGCGTCCCAGCTGCCACAGCACCTCGCCCAGATGGGCGGCAATTTCCGGGTCGGCCTTGATGCGATAGGCTGCCTGCAAGGTCTTCAGCGACTCTTCCAGCTTGCCCTGGCGGTACTGCAGCCAGCCCAGGCTATCCATGATGTAGGCGTCGCCCGGCATCAGGGCGATGGCCCGGGCGAGCAATTCGGCAGCCTCCTCGAGCCGGATGTTGCGGTCGGCAAAGGAGTAACCGAGGGCATTCAGCGCATGCGGATGCTCGGGGTGCAGTTTGAGCAGGCGCCGCAGATGCTTCTCCATGGCGTCGTGCCGCCCCAGGCGCTCAGCGGTGAGCGCAGCATCGTAGAGCAGCTCGGGATCGTCCGGCGTCGCCTGCAGCGATTTTTCGAGGGCACCGGAGGCACCGGCTTCGTCGCCCGCTTCGCGCAGCAACTGGGCTTCAGCCAGCGCCAGCTGGGTACGCTCACCGGGTGTCGCGCCGCGGGTTTGGCGCAGCAGTTCCAGGGCTTCGTCACGCTTGCCCTGGCCGAGCAGGATGATGGCGATCCGGCCGCGGGCGGCGATGTAGCGCTCGCCGGCGGTCACCTGGCGAAAGTGGCCAATCGCTTCCTCGCCCGCCTTGTCCTCCTGGGCAAGCTGGCCAAGCAGGTAATGAATGCCGCTCTTGTCGGGATAGTCGGTGCTCAGCAGGCGCTTGAGCTGCTGCCTGCCACCGTCGCGATCACCAGCCTGGAGCGCGAGGATCGCCGCCGGGTAGACGACCGAGGGCTCGTCCGGATAACTCTTGAGCAAGCGCTGATATTGCTCACGGGCTTCGTCCAGGCGCTTGTCGGCAACCAGCATCTGGCCCAGCGCCAGACGAGCCTCACGAGCCTGGGGGTAACGCTTGACGAAGGTCTTCAACTCGTCGACACCCACCCCGGCATCGCTGCGGCCGAGCAGCCTGGCGTGAGCGATGGCCGCCGCCTCCCAGTCCGGACGCAGACGCAGCGCCTCCTTGCTTTCGGCCAACGCCCGCTGCTCGTCACCCGCAGCCAGCGCGGCCTGGGCGAGTGCGAAATGCGCCTCGGGCAGCTCGCGGTATTTGGCCAGCACGCCATCCAGCAGTTCGAGCACACCGGCCTTGTCGGGAATGCGGGAAAGCATGCGGTTGATGTGCATCAGGTTGTTCGCCAGGTTCTCCTTGTCGCTGTCGAGCAACTCGGCCAGATGCGGCTGCAGCCGACCGAGCTGGCGGGTCTGGATCAGCAGCGCAACCAGCGACTGGCGGGCAGTGGCCGACTCCGGCTCGACTTCCAGCCAGATCCGGACCAGGTAAAGCGCGCGGGCGTGGTCGCCGGCAAAGCTGGCAATCTCGACAGCGCGGGCCAGCACCTTGGGGTCCCGGGTGCGCTCGGCGAGGTCAGCCCAGGCCTGCAGGCTGAGGTCGACTGCGCCCTCCCGCAGGGCCAGCTCGCCTAACAGGACCTGGAATACCGTACGCCCGATCAGGTCTGCGCTGACCGGCGGGCTGGCGGCCCAGGCCGGCATGCCCAGGGTCAGGGAGAGGGCGACGAGCATTTGCTTGGGGGACATGATCACTTTCCGGAGGACTGCGCGTTTGATCGCATAATAACGGACAAGTTTGCGATGTTATTTGGGAATCAGCGGAGGAACAAGCAATGCCGGAATTGCCGGAGGTCGAGGTTTGCCGGATGGGAATCGCGCCGGAGCTGCTGGGGCGGGAAATCCGTGCCGTGGTCATTCGTGCGCCGAGGTTGCGCCACGAGATTCCGCCGGCCCTGCGCGAGCTGCTGCCGGGCTGCCTGATCGTCGATGTGCGCCGACGCGGCAAATACCTGCTGATCGACTGTCGACGCGGTAACGGCAAGGGCGGCGTCGAGGGAACGCTGATCGTTCACCTGGGCATGTCCGGCAACCTGCGCTTCGTGCCGTCCGAGCTGCCGCCGGAAAAGCACGATCATTTCGACCTGGTGCTGCCTGACCAGATCCTGCGTTTTGCCGACCCCCGCCGTTTCGGCGTCATCCTCTGGCACCCCGGACCACCCGCTGCCGTCGCCGCCCATCCGTTGATCGCCGTGCTCGGCGTCGAACCGTTGGCCGGCGATTTCACCGCCGCCTGGCTGCACCAGGCGCTGGCCCGGCGGCAGGCACCGGTCAAGCCGGTGCTGATGGACGGGCATCTGGTGGTCGGCATCGGCAACATCTACGCCTCGGAGAGCCTGTTCCGCGCCGGCATTTCACCCTTGCGTGCGGCCAGCCGGATCAGCCGCCTGCGCTGCGGGGTGCTGGTCGATGCCGTGCGCGAAACCCTGTCCGCGGCAATCGCCGCCGGTGGCAGCAGCATCCGCGATTACGTACATAGCGATGGCGGCGCCGGCTGCTTCCAGATCCAGGCCGGGGTCTACGATCGTGCCGGTCAGAACTGCCTGCGCTGCGGCGGCACGGTCCGGCAGATTCGCCAGGCTGGCCGCAGCAGCTACTATTGTCCGGGTTGCCAGCACTGAAACCCTGCCGGTTTATGCTAAATTGAGGCCCAGTCAGTTGTCAGGGTCGTTCCCATGTCGCTCGCCAACCAATTTGCCGCCTACACCGCGTGGCGCACGCTGCTGTCTAGCGATATTGCCGAATTTCAGCGCTGGCTGAGCGACAACGAGTTGGCCGACGGCCAGCTTGATCTCCGCCTCGACCAGTTGCAGGCACGCCTGCGCGAAGACCGTCTCAACGTGGCTTTTGTCGCCGAGTTCTCGCGCGGCAAGTCCGAGCTGATCAACGCCATCTTCTTTGCCGACTACGGCGACCGCATGCTGCCCTCCTCCGCCGGTCGGACCACGATGTGTCCAACCGAACTGCTGTTCGACGCAGGCAAGCCCCCCGGGGTCGAGTTGCTGCCGATCCAGACCCGGACGGCACAAGGCAGCGTCACCGAATTCAAGCGTTTCCCTCAGGAATGGACCACCTTGCTGGTCGATGTCGATTCACCGGAAAGCCTGCAGGAAGCACTGCGTCATGTCAGCGAAACGATCCGGGTAACGGCGGACGAAGCCAGCCGTCTCGGCTTTGCCGTCGGCAGCGATGAACTCGACCTCTACCGCGTCGGCGACGACGGCCTGGTCGAGGTCCCGCGCTGGCGTCACGCACTGATCAACTTTCCCCATCCGCTGCTCAAGCAGGGGCTGGTCATTCTCGACACACCGGGGCTCAACGCAATCGGCGCCGAACCCGAGCTGACCCTGTCGCAGCTACCCAGTGCGCACGCCGTGCTGTTCATCCTGGCCGCCGACACCGGCGTCACCCAGTCCGACCTGAGCATCTGGAAAGAGCATATCTGCACCGGCAGCACGACCCGGCGCGGACGCATGGTGGTGCTCAACAAGATCGACGGCCAGTGGGACGAACTCAAGACCAACGAAGCGATCGAGGCCGAAATCGCCCGTCAGGTGGCCAGTTGCGCTGCCATCCTCGACCTGCCCGCGGCGCAGGTCTTTCCGGTATCGGCGCAGAAGGGGCTGGTCGCCAAGATCAACCGCGACGCTGCCCTGCTCGCGCGCAGCCGCCTGCCGGCGCTGGAGGCGGCACTGTCCGGCGAGCTGATTCCGGCCAAGCGCGAAATTGTCGGCGACAGCGTTGGCCAGGAATTCGGCGACATCGCCGGGCGTGTGCGCGCCCTGCTCGACTCGCGGGTCAGCGGCCTGCGCGGGCAGCTGGGCGAGCTGCGGGAGCTGCGCGGAAAAAACCGCGGCGTGGTCGAATACATGATGGGCAAGATCCGCACCGAGAAGGAAGAGTTCGAGGCCGGCCTGCAGCGCTACTACGCCGTACGCAGCGTTTTCTCGACGCTGAGCAACAAGCTGTTCGCGCATCTCGGTGTCGACCGCCTGCGCCAGCTGACCAGCGAGACCCGGGAAGCCATGCTCGATGCCACCTTCTCGCGCACCTTGTCCACCGCCATGCGCAGCTTTTTCGTGCAGGTGCGGCAGGCACTGCACGATTCGGGCGACGAAGTGCGCGAAATCCTGAGCATGATGGATTCGGTCTATCGCCGCTTTGCCGTCGAGCACGGACTCAAGCTCGGGGCGCCGACCAGCTTTTCGCTGCTCATCTACGAAATCGAGCTGGACCGGCTGGAAGGCTGGTGCAACAGTCACCTCAACAGCATGGTCTCGCTGCTGACGCACGACAAGAAGAACATCACCCAGAAATTCTTCGAGGAAGTCGCAACCCAGGTGCGGCGCACCTTCGAAGGTGCCAACCGGGACGCCGAGGCGTGGTTGCGGGCAATCATGGCACCGATGGAAACGCAGGTGCGCGAACACCAGATCCAGCTGAAGCGCCGACTCGACAGCATCAAGCGCATCCACCAGGCGACCGATTCGCTGGAAGAGCGGATCGCCGAACTCGAAGGCATAGGCCGCATGCTCGATCGGCAACTGGCGATGCTAGACGACATCGAACTGCGCGTGCGCGACCTGTTGTCGCCCGAACAGATGGCGGAGTTACGCGCCGCCTGAGGCTGGCGCAGACGTGAAAATGCCCGCGATTTTCATCGCGGGCATGGCGTTTCGATAAAACTCAGTGACGGCTGTTGCCGGTGAGCTTCTCGTACTTGGTCCACAGTTGATCTTCGGATTCCTCGTGACCGGGGTCCTTGGGAATGCAATCGACCGGGCAGACCTGCACGCATTGCGGTTCGTCATAGTGACCGACGCACTCGGTGCACTTGGCCGGATTGATCACGTAGATCTCCTCGCCCTGGGAAATCGCCTCGTTCGGGCATTCCGGTTCGCACACGTCGCAGTTGATGCACTCGTCGGTAATCATCAGAGCCATGTCTGTTGTTCCTCTCTCGTTTAAGCAGTGGTTGTTGCCCGCAGGCGCTTTTCTACAGAAGGATGGACGAATTTTCCTACATCCCCGCCCAAACGCGCAATTTCCCGCACCATCGTTGCGGAAATGAACATGTATTGCTCGCCGGGCGTCAGGAACACCGTTTCGACCTCGGGGAAGAGGCTGCGGTTCATTCCGGCCATCTGAAATTCGTATTCGAAATCGGATACCGCCCGCAGGCCGCGGACGATCACCTTGGCGCCCATCTCATGAACGAAACTCATGAGCAGGGTATTGAAGCCGACGATCTCGATGTTGGGCAGATCGCCAACCACCTCGCGTGCCATGTCCACCCGCTCGGCCAGCGTGAACCGCGGCTGCTTGGACGGACTTTCGGCAATGGCCAGGATCAGCCGGTCGAACAGGGTGGCGGCACGACGCAGGAGATCCTCGTGGCCGCGGGTAATCGGGTCAAAAGTCCCGGGGTAGATCGCTACCCGATGGTTGAGTTTGTTCAATCCTGCGCTCGCCGCAACAAGTGGTAATGGACGCCGCCGGCCTTGCCGTGACGCGTGGTGCGCCACCCAGCGAGCGATTCGATTTCGTGCTCCGCCTCGACATAAAGTGCGCCGTCAGCTTTGAGCGCCTTGTCCAGCAGAGGTTCCAGGCGGGGTAGCCAGGCCTTGTGGTAAGGCGGGTCGAGCAGGATCAGGTCGAACCGGTCGGTCGCGGAGGACAGGCATTGTAGCGCATCCCCGCGCCTGATCTCCACGGCCGGGGGCTTGCCCAGCATTTCGTGGTTTTCATGCAACGCGGCGAGCACCCGCGGCGAATTCTCGACCATCAGCACCCGGGCGGCACCGCGCGAAGCCGCCTCGAAACCGAGCGCACCGCTGCCGGCAAACAGGTCGAGGCAATGCCAGCCGTCGAGCTCCTGCCCGAGCCAGTTGAACAGCGTCTCGCGCACGCGGTCCGGCGTCGGCCGCAGTGCCTCGCTGTCGGGAAAACGCAGAACGCGGCGACGGTAGGTGCCGCCGATGATACGGACCGAATTCAATCAGCTGCCACCGTCACCGTGATCAGATCGACCGGCCGGACATGGCGGGCGAACGCCGCCCGCACTTCGTCGGCGGTCACCGCTTCAACCCGCTCGCGGTAGCGGTCGAGGTAGTCAAGCGGCAGACCGTAGAAACCGATCACCGCAATATTGGCGAGTAGCTTGCTGTTGCTGTCCAGGCGGAGCGGGAAGCCGCCCGACAGGTTGGCCTTGGCCGCAGCCAGTTCCTCCTCGGTCGGGCCCTTGGCAACAAACTCGTCGAGCACCTCGCGGACCACCTTGATCGCCTCCTGCGCCTGCTTGCGCTGCGTCTGCAGGCCGATCTGGAAGGGGCCGGTCTGGCGCATCGGGGCGAAATAGCTGTAAACGCTGTAGGCGAAGCCACGCTTGTCGCGCACCTCCCGGACCAGACGGGAGACGAAACCACCGCCACCAAGGGTGTAATTGCCGACCAGCATCGGGAAGAAGTCGGGATGACCGCGTTCGATCGCCGGCAGCCCCAGGAAAACGTGGGCCTGGCTGGCCGGGTGTGCCAGCGCCACCGTATTCCCCTTAACGGGCGCCGGCGGTTGCGGCAGGGCCGGCGGCGTACCGGGCGGCAAGGCCGCACTCAGACGTTCGGCAATCGCTTCCGCCTCGACCCGGGTCAGCTTGCCGACCATGGTGATGCTGGCGTTGCCGGCCGTATAGAGTTGCTGGTGGAAGTCGACCAGATCCTCACGATTGAGATTGGCCACGCTCTCCGGGGTGGCCTGGCGACCGTAGGGATGCGCCGGGTAGAGCGCTTCCCAGAAGGCCTTGCCGGCGATGCTGTCCGGGCGGGTCATCGCATCCTTCAGGCTGGCGATGGTGCGAGCTTTTTCGCGCTCGAGGATGGCGGCGTCGAAACGCGGCTGGCGCAATACTTCCTCAAGCACGGCCAAGGCAGGCTGCAGCTTGTCTTCAGCGGTCAGGGTGCGCAGCGTGATGCTAGCCCGGTCGGTATCGGCGGTGCCACCGAGAACGGCACCGAGGTCGGCCAGTTGTTCGGCGATTGCCGTCTCGTCGCGCTCGCCGGCGCCGAGATCGAGAATGCCGCGAGTCAGGGCGGCCAGTCCGGCCTTGTCGACCGGATCGAACATCGACCCGGCGGCAAAATCGAGTTGCACGTCAACCATGGGCAAGGCCGGTGCAGCCGAGAAATAGACACGGGTGCCGTTGCCGGTCGTCCAGTGCTCGATGGCGACACCAGCCAGTGCCGCCTGGGCGGCAAAGAAGGTGATAGCAGCAGTAAACAGTCGTTTCATGGCGAGCAGTCTCAGTGACGGGTGGGCAGGCGTTGACGGCGCGGCTGACTGTCGAGCGGCTGGGGATCGAGGATGCCGACCGTCAACGCGTCGTCGTCAAAGTACTTCTGCGCCACCGCCTGCACTTCCTCGGCAGTCACTCGCTGCAACCTGTCGATCATCACTTCCACGTCCCGCCAGGACAGCCCGACCGCTTCCATCTGGCCGATTTCCATCGCCTGGCCGAAGACCGAATCCAGCTTGTATACCTGATTGGCGACCAATTGAGCCTTGGTCCGCTTCAACTCAGCCGCGCTCACCCCCTCCTGCTTGATGCGGGCGATCTCGGTGCGCAGGGCAAACTCCAGCTCGCCGATGCTGTTGCCTTCGCTCGGGCTGGCGTAGAGGTAGATCATGCCCGGGCCGCGCGCCGTGTTGTCGTAGCTGACCCCGGCCGAGACCGCCAGCTTGTCCTCGCGCACCAGCTTGCGATTGAAACGCGCGGCGTCGTGGCCGTCGAGGATGCCGGCAAGGATTTCCAGCGCGTAGGGTTCGCGGTCGGTGGCCGGGTTGCGCAGGATCGGCGCCTTGTAGCCCATGACCAGCAGCGGCAACTCGGCCGGTGCCTTGACTGTCAGTTTGCGCGGCCCTTCCTGGCGCGGTTCAACTTGTTCCTTGCGCATCGGCAGGGCACGCCCGGCCAGGCCGCCATAGTGTTTGCGCGCCAGGGCGAACACCTCCTGATGGTCGACATCGCCGGAAACCACGACGTAGGCGTTGTTGGGAACATACCAGGTGTCATACCAGGCGCGGGCGTCGGCGGCAGTCATGTTTTCCAGGTCGCTCATCCAGCCGATGATCGGCCGGCGGTAGGGATGCGCCTGAAAGGCGACCGCGTTCATCTGCTCGAACAGCTTGGCCTGCGGGTTGTCATCGGTGCGCATGCGGCGCTCTTCCATGACCACCTTGATTTCCTGTTCGAATTCCTTGGGATCGACGTTGAGGTGGCGCATGCGGTCAGCTTCCAGCCCCATCATCTCGTCCAGTTTTTCTTTCGGAATCTGCTGGAAATAGGCGGTGTAGTCGCGACTGGTGAAGGCGTTGTCGCGGCCACCGGCAGCGGCCACGCGCTTGTTGAACTCCCCCGGACCCACCGTTGGTGTGCCCTTGAACATCATGTGTTCAAGCAGGTGAGCAACACCAGAGGTGCCGTCCACCTCGTCCATGCTGCCGACCCGGTACCAGACCATGTGCACCGCCGTCGGCGCCCGTCGGTCTTCCTTGACGATCACCCTGAGTCCATTGTCGAGCGTCGTTTCGTAGGGGTTGGCGAGGGCAGCCGAAAACAGCCAGGGCGCCAGCAAGAGAGGCAGCAGTTGTCGCATGGTCATGGGAGGAGGGGGCTTTCTGCTAGAATTCGGGGCGATATATGCATCAATCCGGACGGCATCTTAACGGCTGACCGTCCGCCTGTCAGCAAGGCCTGAGACCTTAACACCCATGTTCAGTTTCCTGAAGAAATCCGCGCCCGCCGCCCAGACGGACGCGTCTGCCGAATCGCCGGCCAGCCCCTCCTGGCGGGAACGCCTGTTCCAGGGATTGGCACGCACCCGCGCCCAGTGGGGCGGCAAACTCAAATCCATCTTCTCCCGTGGCAAGGTCGACGACGAACTGCTCGAAGAACTGGAAACCCTGCTGCTCACCTCCGACGTCGGCGTCGAAGCAACCACTCATCTGCTCGACGAACTGAAGAAAGCCGCCAAGCGGGACAAGCTGGAAACGCCCGAGGCGATCCAGCAAGCCCTGTCCGATGCCCTCTATGCAATCCTCGCACCGCTTGAAAAAGCGCTCGATGTGAGCACCCACAAACCTTACGTGATCATGATTGCAGGGGTGAACGGCGCCGGCAAGACGACCTCGATCGGCAAGCTGGCCAAGTATTTCCAGGGCCAGGGCAAGAGCGTGCTGCTGGCTGCCGGCGACACCTTCCGCGCCGCCGCTCGCGAACAACTGCAGACCTGGGGCGAGCGCAACAACGTTACCGTCATCGCCCAGGAATCGGGCGATCCTGCGGCCGTCATCTTCGATGCCATTTCCGCCGCCAAGGCACGCGGCATTGACGTGGTGCTCGCCGACACCGCCGGCCGTCTGCCGACGCAACTGCACCTGATGGACGAAATCGCCAAGGTCCGCCGCGTCATCCAGAAGGTCGAACCGGACGGCCCGCACGAAACCCTGCTGGTGCTCGACGCCAACATCGGCCAGAACGCGCTGCAGCAGGTCAAGGCTTTCGACAAGGCGATCAACGTCACTGGCCTGGTCCTGACCAAACTCGACGGCACCGCCAAGGGTGGCGTCGTGGCCGCGATCGCCCGCCAATGCCCGAAACCGATCCGTTTCATCGGCGTCGGTGAACAGATCGACGACCTGCGCCCCTTTTCCGCCCGCGACTTCGTAGACGCCCTGTTCGACCAATGATCGTTGCCAACAGCCTGACCAAGCGCTACCCCGGCGGCTTCGAGGCGCTGGCTGGCGTCAGCTTCGAAATCCGGGCCGGCGAAATGATCCTCGTCACCGGCCATTCCGGCGCAGGCAAGACAACCCTGGTCAAGCTGATCGCCTCGATCGAACGGCCGACCTCCGGCAGCCTGGTGGTCAACGGGCAGAACCTGTCGGCCTTGCGGCGCAGCGCCATTCCCTACGTACGCCGCCACTTCGGCATGATCTTCCAGGACCAGAAACTGCTGTTCGACCGCACCACCCTGGACAACGTCATGCTGCCCCTGCAGATTGCCGGCCTGCCGCACCGTGACGCCGTACGGCGGGCGCAGGCAGCACTCGACAAGGTCGGCTTGCTGGCGCGCGAGAAGGCCAATCCGATTGCCCTATCCGGCGGCGAGCAGCAACGCCTGGCCATTGCCCGCGCCGTGGTCAACCGACCGACCGTCCTGCTTGCCGACGAACCGACGGCCAACCTCGACCATGAGTCGGCACACGACATCCGCAGCCTGTTCGCCGAATTCCACCGGGTCGGCGTGACCATCGTCGTCGCCACCCACGATCAGTCGTGGATCGAACTCTGCCACGGCAACACGCTGCGCCTTGATCACGGGAGGCTGGCATGAGGCGCTGGCTGTCGCAACACCGCGCCGCCCTGGCGCTGGCCCTGCGCCGGCTGTTCGGGGCACCACTCAATACCTTGCTGTCGCTGCTCGCCATCGGCATCGCGCTGACCTTGCCGGCCTTTGGCTACGTCGCCCTCGACAATCTGCGCGAAGTCGGCCGCAGCGCTTCCGGCGTCCAGCAACTGAGCCTGTTCATGGACGTCGGCGCCAGCAAGAAGGACGTCAGCGAAATCGAGACCCGCCTGCAGTCCATGCCCGGACTGCGAACTGTGTTTGTTCCCCGTGACGAGGCGCTCAAGCGCCTGCAGAAAAGCCAGGAAATGGCCGAAATTGTCGCCAGCCTGCCGCGCAACCCACTACCTGATGCCTTCATCGTCGAGCCTGCCGACGTCTCGCCGGCAGCCCTGGAAAACCTGCGCCAGGAGCTGTCCAGCTGGCCCAAGGTCGCCCATGTGCAACTTGATTCGGCCTGGGTCAAGCGTTTCGACGCTTTCCTGCGTCTCGGCAAGCTCGCCCTGATGATGCTCGCCGGGCTGTTTGCCGCTGGCCTCATCGCCGTCACCTTCAACACCATCCGCCTGCAGGTCATGGCCCAGGCCAGCGAAATCGAAGTCGCCCGCATGATCGGCGCCACTGACGCCTTCATCCGCCGACCCTTCTACTATTTCGGCGCACTCCAGGGCGCGCTCGGCGGCATCGTTGCCAGCGGGCTGGTGTTTGCGGCCCTGCACCTGCTCGCCGGCCCGGTCGGCGAACTGTCCACCCTGTACGGCGCCAGTTTCGCCCTGCACGCGCCCGGCGCCCTGGAAATCGCCGCACTCTGCGCCGCCGGCGCTATCCTCGGCTGGCTCGGCGCGCAGCTCTCGGTCAGTCTGTCACTGCGCCGTTTCGACTAGGGGCGACGTGCGCCCGCATTAATTCGTGGAGCCCGGAAAAATCAGGGGCGCTGTTGAGCCCCATTTGACCACGCACGAAAGCGGGGCAACATCACCGCACAATGCACGATAGCGGTGCGAACTTCAACTTGGTGCAAAATTCAATGCACTGATTTGAAAAGATATTTACGCACTGGAATGGTGCTTGCTTTCCACGCCGGATTCGTTCTGGAGGTTTTCATGGATAGCTTTCATTCCGGCAGCAATGTTCTTTTCATCCTGCTCGGCGGCATCATGGTGCTCGCCATGCACGCAGGTTTCGCCTTTCTTGAGCTCGGCACCGTCCGCAAGAAAAACCAGGTCAACGCGCTGGTCAAGATCCTGACCGATTTCGCGATCTCGACCATTGCCTATTTCTTCATCGGCTACGGCATCGCCTACGGCATCCATTTCTTCAGCGGCGTAGACACCCTGATGGAGAAGAATGGCTACGAGCTGACCAAGTTCTTCTTCCTGCTCACCTTCGCCGCCGCCATCCCCGCCATCATCTCCGGCGGCATCGCCGAGCGCGCCCGCTTCTACCCGCAACTGGCCGCCACCTTCCTGCTCGTCGGCTTCGTCTATCCCTTCTATGAAGGCATCGCCTGGAACAAGATGTTCGGCCTCCAGGACTGGCTGACGACCACTTTTGGTGCGCCCTTCCACGACTTCGCCGGCTCCGTCGTGGTGCATGCCATGGGCGGCTGGATCGCGCTACCCGCCGTGCTCCTCCTCGGCGCGCGCTACGGCCGCTACACCAAGGACGGCCGGATGTCGGCGCATCCGCCCTCGTCGATTCCCTTCCTTGCCCTCGGCGCCTGGATTCTCACCGTCGGCTGGTTCGGCTTCAACGTGATGAGCGCGCAGACCATCGAGAACATCTCCGGCCTGGTCGCCATCAACTCGCTGATGGCCATGGTCGGCGGCATCCTCGCCGCGCTGGTGCTCGGCAAGAACGACCCCGGCTTCGTCCATAACGGCCCGCTCGCCGGCCTAGTCGCCGTCTGCGCCGGCTCCGACCTGATGCACCCGATGGGCGCTCTGGTCGTTGGTGCCGTTGCCGGCGCCCTGTTCGTCGTCATGTTCACGCTGACCCAGAACCGCTGGAAAATCGACGACGTCCTCGGCGTCTGGCCGCTGCACGGCCTGTGCGGCGCCTGGGGCGGCATCGCCGCCGGCATCTTCGGCAGCAA
>DILW01000190.1:20173-24821 GCA_002425245.1 Betaproteobacteria bacterium UBA5582
GCCGGCATCTTCGGCAGCAAGGCGCTGGGCGGCGCCGGCGGCGTCGCCTTCATGCCGCAACTGCTGATGACCCTGCTCGCCATCGCCCTGGCCGGCGGCTTCGCCGTCTATGGCCTGCTGAAGAAAATCTTCGGCCTGCGCCTCGATCAGGAAGAAGAATACGAAGGCGCCGACCTCAGCATCCACAAGATCACTGCAACCCCGGAGCGCGAGGCAAGCTGGTAAGACACCCGGGGCGGAAACTGCGCTTGGCACCAATAAAAAACGGCGGGCTTCCCCGCCGTTTTTTTACATAAACCGCCGCTTACTGAACCTGCTGAATCCCGGCAATCACCCAACCGCGGCTGCCGTCGGTCGGCTTGGTCATGTGCCAGATTTCCGAGAAGTTCTCGACCGGACCACCGCGTTCCTCGCGGATCTGACCGCTGAAATGGACGCTGACGACATAACGGCCGGCTTCCTCGGCGACGTCGATCACCTGGGCATCAAGCTGGACAACATCGGTTTCCTGGGCGGCACCGTTGCGCTCGGCAATCGCCATCTTGATCTCGGCGAACATTTCCGGCGAGGTGAATTCACGGATGTCATCCAGGTTGCCGGCATCGTTGGCGGCCTGCAGGCGGATGAAATTGACCTTGGCGTTACGCACGAAGCCTTCGGCGTCGAAATCGGCCGGGATATTGCCCCCCGTCGACTCAACGGCCTGAGCTGCCGGCGTGAAGGCTGAACCGCCAGCCGGGGTGAAGTCCGGCCGGGCGACATTGCCCGGTTGACCACCGTAGTTGGCACCGGCCCCGGCGTACTGCATGCCCTGTGCCGGCGCACCAGCCTTCTTGCGCATGAAGAAACCGATGGCGGCGATGACGGCGAAAGCCAGCAGCGCGATCATCATGAAGTTGGCGAGTTCTTCGCCAAAGCCGAGGTGAGAGGCGAGCGCGGCCAGGCCCAGGCCAGCGGCAAGACCGGCAACCGGCCCCATCCACGAGCGCTTCGGCTGAGCCTGCGGGGCAGCCGCCGGAGCGGCCGGCTGTTGACGCTGCGCCTGGTTGAAATTATTGCTCGGCGGCGTCGCCTGGCGTTGCATGCCGGTCGAGCCACCGCCACCCAGGCGCTTGGCTTCCGCATCGCTGATGTTTAGCGTTAATCCGAGAACGACGGCCGCGGCCATCGCAATGAGCTTGTTCATGGTTGTCTCCTTCAGACAAAGGTGTGATCGAATTCTAAGCGCGACCGCCTACGCCAAACGCAGGGTGTCACTGTTTAAAACTTCGACAAAACCGAAGGGTTCTCAGGCACTGAACAGCGCAGCTGCCGCCTCAGGTCGGGACGGGAAGTAAAAGTGGACGTAGGATGCGGTCAGCCTTTGCCGGCGATAGACCGCCTCGCCATCGCGGCCTTCGGCAGTATGCGCCCGGCACAGCGGCAGCAGGGACGTTTCGCTCTTCGAGTAATGAAAGGTATGGCCGGCCAGACGGCCCTCCGGCAGGTCGGCGAACTGCGTGCCGAGCGCTGCCAGCCGCTGCTGCATGACCGCCCGCCCGGGCAGCAGGCCGGCGAAGCGGTGGGATTGGCCGGCCTTGTCCACCACTTCCTCGAACAGGCTCATCATGCCGCCGCATTCGGCGAGCAGCGGCTTGCCGGCGTCGACGTGAACGTGCAGCGCCTGCCACAACCCGGCGTTGGCGCTCAGCGCGGCAGCGTGCAGTTCCGGGTAGCCGCCGGGCAGCCAGACAGCGTCGCACTCGGGTAGGGAATCACCAGCCACCGGCGAAAAGAAACGCAGCTCGGCGCCCAGCGCCTGCAGGGTTTCCAGGTTGGCCGGGTAGATGAAACCGTAGGCGGCATCGCGGGCCACGGCGATGCGTCGACCGGCAAGCAGGGGCGGCAGGACCGGCGGCGGCGCAGCAGCGAAATTCACTGGCGCCGGCAGATCCACCGTGGCACTGTCGGCCAGCGCATCGGCCAAGCGGTCAAGGCGACTCTCCAGGTCGTCGATCTCGGCCGCCTGAAGCAGGCCGAGGTGGCGTTCGGGCAGACTGTCGCCGCTTTTCGGCAAGGCGCCGAACCAGCCCACGCCAGGCGCCAGGCTTTCCTTGAGCATCTCGGCATGGCGCGCGCTGGCAACGCGGTTGGCCAGCACCCCGGCGAACGGCAGGCCAGGCCGGTAGGTGGCCAGCCCGTGGGCGACCGCGCCGAAGGTCTGGGCCATGGCCGCGGCGTCGATCAGCGCCAGCACCGGAATGCCGAAACCTTCCGCGATGTCGGCCGCCGACGGCTTGCCGTCAAACAAGCCCATCACGCCCTCAACCAGGATCAGGTCGGATTCCGCCGCTGCCCGCGCCAGCCGCCAACGCGCGTCGGCCTCGCCGCACATGCCGAGGTCGAGGTTCTGGCACGGCCGGCCGCTGGCGAAGGCATGAATCTGCGGATCAAGGAAGTCCGGCCCGCACTTGAACACGGTGACACGCCGTCCCTGCCGCGCATGCAGACGGGCCAGCGCGGCAGTAACGGTGGTCTTGCCCTGGCCGGAGGCGGGGGCAGCGACGAGGAGGGCGGGACAGGCAGACATCAGTAATCACCAGTGAGTTATCGATTGCCGGCCGGATTCTCGCACGGGAGGCGGGAATGCGGCTTGCCGGGGGCAAGGAGCTGAGCGCAGCAGCTCAATCAAGCAGCTCTATTTCCCCGTAGTGCAGTCGCACCAAGCCTCTTGCGACCAGTTGCTTGAGCGCCTGATTGACGCTCTGGCGACTGATTCCCAGCATGCGCGCGAGCACTTCCTGGCCGACGCGAATGTGCTGACGGGCGACTTCGCGGCTTCCGTAGCCTTGCGCCAGCAGGCGCAGCCGACGCAGAACGCGTTCTTCGAGGGGCAGCTGGGCGAGTTCTTCAAGTACGGTAAAGCTGACCCGCAATTTGCGGCAGCTCAACCGCGCCAGGTCCCGCCAGTGCTGCGGATGGGTTTCGAGCCAGTCTTCCAGGCCGGCCCTGGGGACCACCAAGACCTCGCCGGGAAGATCGGCGATGGCGTCGTGGGTGCGTGGCTGGCCATCGATCACCGATATTTCACCGAACCACTGGTAGGGCTCCAGGTAAGCGAGGACTGCGGCCCGGCCTTCGGCATCCTGGGCGCCAATGTGCACGGCGCCGGCAATCACGCAGTACATTCCGCTGGCCGGGCTGCCCCGGGTGAACAATGCCTCACCCGCCTCCAGCCGGCGCACCACCGCCAGGCGCAGCAGGGTTTGCTGCAATTGCGGCGGACAGCCGGAAAACCAGTCATCGCTCTGGAGCGCGGCCAGCAAACTCATCGGGGCAGAGGGCAAGGTATCCATCGTCGGCATTGTCAAAATTCTGACAGACTCTGGCCGGCCGGAGGTGCATCCTGCGTCCAAACAACACGGAGACGATCATGCCCCCTTCCACTGCCTTGCTGGTGAACTACGCCCGTTATCATCGCGACCCCCGCAACATCGCCACCCACTATGTGGGCATCCCGTTGATCGTCTTTGCCATCGGCGTCCTGCTCGCGCGCGTGCAACTGCCCGGTTTGCCGCTGAACGCGGCCTTGCTGGCCTGGTTGCTGGCGTCCTTCTGGTATCTGCGACAAGGCATCGGCGTGCTGACCGTGACGACCATTGCAGCCACCGGGCTGCTGGTGGCGCTGGCCCAGCCCTTCGCCCAGGCATCGCTGTTCGTCTGGCTCGGCGTTGGCCTGGGGAGTTTTGTCGTGGGCTGGACCTTCCAGCTGGTCGGTCATGTCTGGGAGGGACGCAAGCCCGCTTTCGTCGATGACCTCCGCGGCTTGCTAGTCGGCCCCATGTTCGTGATTGCTGAGGTCTGGTTTGCCCTGGGTGGCGGCAAGTCGCTGCGCGAACGGATCGACGCCGAAGCGGGTCCGGTGTCCCGCCAGAGCCCCCGGCCGGTCGATCACGCCTGAGACAACGGTCACGGCGGGGCCGTAGCGCGTCAGCGCCCGAGGCTCACCATTCCAGGCCCGGCATGGCCTTGACCCCGGCCTGGAAGGCATGTTTTTCCATGCCGATGTCGCTGACCGTGTCGGCGGCATCGCGCAGCGCCTGCGGGGCGGCGCGGCCGGTGACGATGACGTGTTGCATGGCCGGGCGCGACAGCAGCTTGGCGATGACGGCATCAAGGTCGAGCCAGCCGTACTTGAAGGCGTAGGTCATCTCGTCGAGGACCACGAGACCGACACCGGGGTCGGCCAGGTGCTGGCAGGCAACGTCCCAGGCAGCCTGGGCGGCTTTGGCATCGCGTTCCTTGTCCTGGGTCTCCCAGGTGAAGCCTTCGCCGCCGACGTGCCAGGTGACATTGGGCTGCTGCCGGAAAAAAGCTTCCTCGCCGGTATCCGAACGGCCCTTGACGAACTGGACGACACCCACCTTGAAGCCATGGCCGAGCGCCCGGGCGACGACGCCAAAAGCGGCCGAGGACTTGCCCTTGCCGTTGCCGGTGTTGAGCAGCAGGATGCCGCGCTCGTGCCGTGCGGATTCGATCCTGCCGCGCACCACGGCCTGCTTCTTCTGCATCCGCTCCTCATGCGTCGGCATGCATCGCTCCCGGCTGCGTCACGGCGGCCTGCTGCGGCAGCGACTGCAGCGCGGCGTGCAGCCGCTGCCAGTCGTCC
>DILW01000168.1 GCA_002425245.1 Betaproteobacteria bacterium UBA5582
GCCTACTCGCGTTCGCCGAAAACCTCGCGCCACAGGGCGTCGACGGCGACGATGCGGGTGTCGACCTCGTCCCGCGGTACCGGTGCCTTGGGCGTTGCCGACAGGCGCCTGGCATGCTGCAGGCGGCGGTATTCGCGGTAGGCGTTGCCGGCGGCCAGCGCCGCCGCCGGGGCAATCAGGCCGAGCTCGCCAGCGATGCGCAGCAGTGCGATGTTGCCCAGGTTGCCGGTCAGTTCCGGGTGGCGGTGGGCGTGGCCGAGCACCAGGTACTGGACGATGAATTCGACATCGATGATGCCGCCCGGGTCGTGTTTGAGATCGAAATGGCTGTCACTTTTCGAGGCGTGGGCGTCGTACATCTTGCGCCGCATGGCCACGACTTCCTCGCGCAGTTTGTCGAGGTCGCGGGGCTGTTGCAGGATTTCACAGCGGATGGTCTCGAAGCGAGCGCCCACTGACTTGTCGCCGGCGCAGTAGCGGGCGCGGGTCAGCGCCTGGTGTTCCCAGGTCCAGGCGTGCTTGAGCTGGTAGTCGCGGAAGGCGTCCACGGTGACCGCGAGCAGGCCGGCGTCGCCGTTGGGGCGCAGGCGCAGGTCGGTTTCGAACAGGATGCCGGCCGGCGTCTGGCTGGACAGCCAGGTGTTCAGGCGCTGAGCCAGGCGGGTGTAGTTCTCCTGCGCGTCCTGGTCGTCGTCGTCGTAGAGGTAAACCAGGTCGAGGTCGGAGGCGTAGCCGAGTTCCTTGCCGCCCATCTTGCCGTAGCCGATGACGGCGAATTTCGGCGTTTCGCAGTGCCGTTTCTTGATCTTGCGCCAGACCAGCGGCAGGGTTTCCTGGACGATGCTGTCGGCCAGTTCGGTGAGGTGGTCGGATAGCGATTCGATGCTCTGGAGGCCGGCCAGGTCCTGCGCCAGCAGGCGGAAAACCTGGGCGTGGTGCATCTCGCGCAGGATGTCCATCTCGCGTTCGGTATCGTCGAGGTGGTCGGCCAGGTTGCGTTGCAGCAGGTCGCGGAAACCGGCCCAGTCGGTGGCGCTGTCGTAGAGCCGCGGGTCGAGCAGTTCGTCGAGGAGCAGCGGGTGGCGGTTGAGGTAGTCGCTGGCCCAGGTCGAGGCGCTGATCATGTCGGCGACGCGGCGGAGCGCCAGCGGATACTGCTGGAGCAGGGCCAGGTAGGCGCCACGGCGGGCGATGCCTTCGAGGAAGCTGATACCGCGGACCAGCGTGGTGTCGGGATCGCCGGTCTGGCCGGCAGCTTCGATCAGGCGCGGGCCGACGGCGTCGAGCCGTTGCCGGTTGCTGGCCGGCAACTGCAGGTAGCGGTTGGCGCCGCGCATGTCGGCGAGGCGGGCGATGGCGTCCTTGGGGCGGCGGAAGCCGAGGTTGCCGAAGGCCTCGATGGCCGTGTCCTCGTCGAGCTGGCCGAGCCAGAGGCCGGTCAGCGGGTGTTCGCCGGCTTCCGGGTCGGAGAAGACGGCCTCGAAATGGCGGCTGACTTTTTGCCGGTGGTCGTCGAGTACCGCGAGCAGCGCCGGCCAGTCAGGGAAATCCATGCTCGCCGCGATTTTCCGGCGTTCGTCCGGATCGCTGGGCAGCATGTGCGTCTGCGCGTCGTTCACGTATTGCAGGCGATGTTCCAGGCGGCGCAGGAAGACGTAGGCGGCATGCAGCTCCTGTTCGGTTTCGGCCGGGATCAACTGGCGCCCGACCAGCAGCTTGAGCACCTGCAGGGTCGGCCGGATCTGCAGGCCGGGGTCGCGGCCGCCGCGGATCAGTTGGAACACCTGGGCCATGAACTCGATTTCGCGGATGCCGCCGGGGCCGAGCTTGATGTGGTCGGCCATGTCCTTGCGCGCGACTTCGCGGCGGATTTGCGCGTGCAGGTCGCGCATCGCGTTGATCGCGCCGAAATCGAGGTATTTGCGGAAGACGAAGGGGCGGCCGATCTTCTGCATCGCCTCGACCCATTCCGGCTGCAGGTTGGCGCCGGTGTTCATCGTCCGCCCCTTGATCCAGGCGTAGCGCTCCCACTCGCGGCCCTGGGTGATGAAGTAGTTCTCCAGCGAGTCGAGCGAGCAGACCAGCGGCCCGGAATCGCCGTTCGGGCGCAGGCGCATGTCGACGCGGAAGACCTGGCCGTCGGCGGTGATGTCGCCGAGCGCCTGGATCACGCGCTTGCCCAGGCGAGTGAAGAAATCGTAGTTCTCGATCGACTTCGGGCCGGCGGTGTCGCCTTCCTCGGGGTAGACGAAGATGTAATCGACGTCGGAGGAGACGTTCAGCTCGCGCCCGCCGAGCTTGCCCATGCCGATCACCAGCAGGCGCTGCGGCCGACCGCGGCTGTCGAGCGGTTCGCCATACATGGCGGCGAGTTGGCGGTGGTAGTGGGCGAGGGCGAAGTTGGTGGTGACGTCGGCGAGCAGGGTCATGCTCTCGACTACTTCGGCCAGCGGTGCCAGTCCGCACAGATCGCGCAGCATCAGGTGGGCCATGGCCCGGTGACGTAGCCGGCGCAGCGCCGATTTGAGCGCATCGTCGTCGGCGAAATCCTGGGCCAGCGGGGCGCTCAGCAGGGCTTCGTCGAGCGGTTGCAGCCAGCTTGCCGCCAGTTCGGGAATCAGCGCCGGACGCGCCTGGAAGAGGTTGCTCAGATAGCGGCTGTGGGCCAGCGCCACCTGCCAGCGGGGGTCGATCTGGGGGGTATCCATGATTGCGTTCGGCTCCCTGCCGAGAGGGTAGAATGTTCGACTTGTTTTCAATTCATCGATTGTAGTGATCTATCCCCCTTTCTGGCAAAGCGACGCGACGCTTGAATAATCCGTCCGGCCACCATCCCCCCGAACTTTCCCCGGCATCGCGCCGGGCGCTCTACTACCGGCTGCACGGCCTGCGCGCCCTGCTCGGCCGGCCGCCGGTCGCCCGTCTGCTGCGTGTCGCCGGCTGGGCGCTGCTGGCCGGTTGGCTGGCCTTCGTGGCGCTGGTGCTGGTCCTGCGTTTTGCCGTGCTCCCCGTGGTTGGCGACTACCGGGCCGACATCGAGCGGCTGGCCACCCAGACCGCCGGCCAGCCGGTGCGCATCCAGCGGATCGAGGCCCACTGGCGCGGGCTCAATCCGGAACTTGTGCTCGACGGTGTCAGCCTGCTCGACGCCGACGGGGTGCCGGCTTTATCGCTGGAGCGCGTCGAGACGGTCCTGTCGTGGCGCAGCTTGTGGCGCATGAAACCAGTGCTGGCGCTGCTCTCGTTCAAGAGGCCGGTGCTGCATGTCCGCCGCGACGTTGACGGCAAGATCAGCGTCGCCGGCATGGTCTCCGATTCCGGTGGCGACCCGGCGTTGGCCGAGTGGGTGCTGGCGCAACTGCGCATCCGTGTGCTGGATGCCACCATCGTCTGGGAAGACGCCATGCGCGGGGCGCCGCCGCTGGTGCTCGAAGACCTCCAGTTCGGCCTCGACAACAGCGGCCGGCGCCATCGTTTCGGGCTGTCGGCCCTGCCGCCGGCCGAGCTGTCGGCACGGCTCGATCTGCGCGGCGAGGTATACGGCGACATGCACGAAGCGCTGGAACGCTATTCGGGCAGCCTCTACCTCGAACTGGATCGGGCCGACCTGGCCGGCTGGAAGCCGTGGATCGACTACCCCGTGTACCTGCCGCGTGGCCACGGCGGCTTGCGCCTGTGGGCGACGTTGGATGAAGGCGCCGGCAAGCTGACCACCGACCTGGCCCTGGCAGACCTGCGCATCCGCCTCGGCGACAAGCTGCCGGCACTCGACCTGACCAGCCTGCGCGGTCGCCTGCGCGGCGAGTACAGTGCCGACGCCTGGGCGCTGACGGCGCAGCATCTGGCGCTTACGACCAAAGACGGCATCGCCCTGGTGCCGACCGATTTTCATGTCGACTGGCGTCGCCGTGACGATGGTGTCGCCGGCAACATGCGCGCCAACCAGCTTGATCTCGACGTGCTCGCCCATCTGGCCGAACATCTGCCGCTCGACGCCGGTACCCGCAAGCTGCTCCAGGATTTCGCCCCGCGCGGGCAGATCACCGAGCTGCGCGCCAGCTGGGGCCAGCAGGGCGAGAA
The DNA here is from genome assembly GCA_002425245.1 of Betaproteobacteria bacterium UBA5582. Taxonomy (GTDB): domain Bacteria; phylum Pseudomonadota; class Gammaproteobacteria; order Burkholderiales; family Rhodocyclaceae; genus Azonexus. The sequence continues at coordinate 4,081 of DILW01000168.1, forward strand.
ACTGAACCGTTATGCGCTGGTCGCCGGTTTTTCCGGTCTGGGCGTGCTCGCCCGCGATTATTTTCCGGGCGCCACCGGGCTGGCCGGCAGCATCGACCTGAACGAGCAGGGCGGAAATCTGAAGATCGACGCGGCGAAGTCCTCATTATCCCTGCCCGCGGTTTTCCCCGAGCCCGACATTGCCTTCGATACGCTCAAGGCCCAGGTTGGCTGGAAAAATGCAGCCAGCGGCCTGAGCGTGAATATCGAGCGTCTCAGCTTTGCCGGCCCGGATGCCAGTGGCAAGGCGCACGGCAGTTATCTCTACGACGGCGAGGGGCCGGGCGAGATCGACCTCGAAGCGAGCATCGACCAGGCCGACGGCACCGCCGTCTGGCGCTACATGCCGCATGCGGTGAATGCCGATGCCCGGGCCTGGCTGCGCCGGGGAATCACCGGCGGCACGGCGCACGACGCGCGGCTGGTACTCAAGGGCAAGTTGCGCGATTTTCCCTTCCGCGATCCGGCCACCGGCAAATTCCTGGTCACTGCCAAGGCTCGCGATGCACGCATCGATTACGCCGACGGCTGGCCCATCATCGAAGGGGTCAGCGGCGACATGAGCTTCGATTTCGGCATGCGCGTGCACGCCACCGCCGGACGCATCCTGGGCGCCCAGTTGCCGGACGTGACCGTGACCATCCCCGATTTCGACGTGCACGACGAGTGGCTGCACGTGCGCGGCGCGGCCACCGGGCCGACCAGCGAGTTCCTCGATTTCATCGAGAAGAGCCCGGTGGCGGAGAGCATCGACCGCTTCACCGAGGGCATGCGGGCCATCGGTAACGGTCGCCTTGATCTCGAACTGGACATTCCCTTGCGGCGCCCGACGGAGACCCGCATGCGCGGCGCCTATCACTTCCACGACAACCAGGTGCACCTGGTCGACGGCCTGCCGATGATTGCCCAGGTCAACGGTCGCCTGGATCTCACCGAAAAATCGATTACCGCCCGCGAAATCACCGGCCGCGGCTTTGGTGGGCCGCTGCGCGTCAAGGTCGGTAACGAGGGGCCCAAGGTTCTGGTCAGTGCCGCCGGTACCGCCAACATCGCCGAGGTGGCCAGTCATTTCGCCTGGCCGCTGCTCGACCGCCTGTCCGGTAGCACGCCGTGGAAAGCCGATCTGGTCATCCTCAAGCGCAATGCCTACCTGCTGGTCACCTCCGACCTGCTCGGCATCAGCTCGCCCTTGCCCGACCTGCTCAACAAGCCGGCGACGGCGCGCCTGCCGTTGCGCATCGAGCGCACTGCGCCAACGCCGGACAGCGAGCAGTACCGGATCAACCTCGGCGACATCGGCCGCGGCCTGATTCAGCGCCAGGGTGGCAACTGGACCCGCGGCGTGTTCGCGGTCGGCAGCGCTGAAGCCGTCCTGCCGACCAGCGGGCTGGCGATCCGGGTGGCGGCGCCGAGCATCGATGCCGACGCCTGGCGCAACCATATGTCTGGCGACGCGGCAGGGGCGCCGGCAGCCGGCGACGGTCTGGCGCTGTCCTCTCTCAGCCTGAAGACGCCCGCGCTGCGCCTGTTCGGCAACGATTACCACGATGCCGAGATCGAGCTGACGCCGCAGGCGCAGTCCTGGAAAATCGATCTGAAGACGCGGCAGACGGCAGGCAGCCTGGTCTGGCGCAGCGCCGACGACGGCTGGGTCGAAGGGCGCCTGCAACGCCTGCACCTGGCGCCTTCGGTCGCCGAGGGGGCGGCTTCCGGCCCCTTGATCAGCTCGCTGCCGGGAATGAACCTGCGCGTCGACGACCTACGTCTGGGCAACAAGCAGCTCGGCCAGCTCGACCTGCTGGCGCGCAACCTGCGCGGTGCCTGGATGCTGGAAAAGCTGCGCTTGAGCAACACCGATGGCGAACTGTCGGGCAGCGGGCGGTGGACCCAAGGCGAGCGCCAGCGCACCGACCTCGATTTCGAGCTGAAAGTGAACGACATCGGCAAGATGCTCACCCGTCTCGGTTACGAAGATGCGGTGCGCCAGGGCAAGGCGCAGTTGCGCGGCAGCCTGCGCTGGAACGGCTCCCTGACCAGCCTGCATTACCCGTCCTTGAGCGGCGATTTCGACGTCAAGGCCGAGAAGGGCCAGTTCAACAAGCTGGAGCCCGGCGTCGGTCGCCTGCTCGGTTTGATCTCCCTGCAATCGCTGCCGCGTCGCCTGACCCTGGATTTCCGCGACCTGTTCAGCGAAGGTCTGGCCTTCGACCGCATCGAGGGCAAGCTGACCGTCGAGGGCGGGGTGATGCGCACCGCGGCGCCGCTGGCGATCAACGGCCCGGCAGTGCAGGTGGCGATCGACGGCAAGACCGATCTGCAGAAGGAAACCCAGGATTTGCTGGTGACCGTGCGCCCGGAAGTCAGCACCCTGGCGATCGGCGCCGCGGCGCTGGTCAATCCGGTGGCCGGGGCGGCGGCGCTGGTCGCCAATACGGTTTTGAACAGCCCCCTCAACCGGGTTTTCGGCTACCGTTATCGTGTCACTGGCAGTTGGGCCGATCCGCAGGTGGAGAAACTTGGCCTGGGTGAGCAGAGTCCACCCCCTGTCACACAGGAGCAGAAACCATGAACAAGCAGAATTGCCGTATCGCCGCCTTGCAGATGGTGTCCGGTCCGCGCGTGGCCGACAACCTGGCCACCGCCGGCCGCCTGGTCGTCGAGGCGGTGGCGCAGGGCGCCCAGCTGGCCGTGCTGCCCGAGTATTTCCCGGTCATCGGCGCTGCCGACGCCGACCGCGTGCGGGCGCGCGAGGATTTTGGCCGCGGTCCGGTGCAGGAGTGGCTGGCGACAACCGCACAGCGCCACGGCCTGTGGCTGGTTGCCGGGTCGATCCCGCTGACGGCGAGCACCCCGGACAGAATGCTCAACAGCAGCCTGGTTTTCAACCCGCAGGGCGAATGCGTCGCCCGCTACGACAAGATTCACCTGTTCGGCTTCCGCAAGGGCGACGAGTCCTACGACGAAGCCGCCTTCATCGAAGCGGGCGAGACGCCGGTCGCCGTGACCACGCCGTTCGGCCGCATCGCCCTGTCGATCTGCTACGACCTGCGTTTTCCCGAGCTTTACCGCGGCTTCGGCCCGGTTGAGCTGATCCTGGTGCCGGCCGCGTTCACCGAGACGACCGGCCGCGCGCATTGGGAAATCCTGCTCCGCGCCCGCGCCATCGAGAACCAGTGTTACCTGCTGGCGGTCGGTCAGGGCGGGCGCCACGAAAGCGGCCGCCTGACCCACGGCAACAGCATGATCGTCGATCCCTGGGGCGAAATTCTTGACCGTAAATTGAAAGGGCCGGGCGTCGTCATTGCCGACCTCGACCACCAACGCATCGCCGAAGTCCGCGAGAGCCTGCCGGCGCTCGCCCACCGCAAACTTTAAGGACCTTCCATGAGCCAACCCAACGCGCTGGCGCAAGCCGAATCCCTGCTGCTGACGCCCTTCTCCCTGAGCGAGGCCGACCTGTCGCGGACCTTCGGGCAGATCCTGACGCATCAGGTCGATTACGCCGACCTCTACTTCCAGTATTCGCGCTCCGAGGCCTGGAGCCTCGACGAGGGCATCGTCAAGTCGGGCAGCTTCAACATCGACCAGGGC
>DILW01000029.1 GCA_002425245.1 Betaproteobacteria bacterium UBA5582
AACATCTGCACCTCGCAGGTGCTGCTCGCCAACATGGCCGGCATGTACGCCGTCTATCACGGTCCGCAAGGCCTGAAAACGATCGCCAAGCGCATCCACCGGCTGACCGCGATCCTTGCCGAAGGCCTCAAGCGTGCCGGCGTCAAGCTGCTCACCGGACAGTTCTTCGACACCATCCACATCGACCTCGGCGCCCGCGCCGAAAGCACCTATCACGCTGCCGTCGCTGCCGGCTACAACCTGCGCCGCGTCTCGGCTGGCGTCCTCGGTGTCTCCTTCGACGAAACGAGCACACGCGACGACGTCGCCGAACTGTTCAAGCTGATCACCCAGGTCACGCTCGATGTCGACGCCCTCGATGCCCAGCTCACGGCCACCGACCCGGCGCTGCCGGCAGCCCTGCTGCGCGGCGACGCAATCCTGTCGCACCCGGTATTCAACACGCACCACACCGAGCACGAGATGCTGCGCTACCTGAAGTCGCTGCAGAACAAGGATCTGGCGCTCGACCATTCGATGATCTCGCTCGGCTCGTGCACCATGAAGCTGAACGCGACCAGCGAAATGATCCCGGTCACCTGGCCGGAATTCGGCGGCATCCACCCGTTCGCCCCGCGCGAGCAGGTCGCCGGCTACCACGAAATGATCGCTGGCCTGACCGAATGGCTGAAGACCGTCACCGGTTTCGACGCCATCTGCATGCAACCGAACTCCGGCGCCCAGGGCGAATACGCCGGCCTGGTGGCGATTGCCCGCTACCACGCCAGCCGTGGCGAAGCGCACCGCAAGGTCTGCCTGATCCCGAAATCGGCGCACGGCACCAACCCAGCCACCGCCCAGATGTGCAACATGCAGGTCGTCGTCGTCGATTGCGACGACAACGGCAACGTCGATGTCGCCGACCTCAAGGCCAAGGCCGAGGAACATAAGGACGACCTGGCCTGCCTGATGATCACCTATCCGTCGACGCACGGCGTGTTCGAGGAGGCGGTTCGCGAGATCTGCGCCATCGTTCATGCCAACGGCGGCCAGGTGTACATGGACGGCGCCAACCTCAACGCCCAGGTCGGCCTGACCTCGCCCGGCTTCATCGGCGCCGACGTCAGCCACATGAACCTGCACAAGACCTTCGCCATCCCGCACGGCGGCGGCGGACCGGGCATGGGCCCGATCGGCCTGAAGGCCCACCTCGCACCGTTCATGGCCAACCACGCGGTCGCCGCCATCGACGGTCCGCACGGCGGTCAGGGTGCGGTCTCGGCAGCGCCCTTCGGTTCGGCGTCGATCCTGACCATTTCCTGGATGTACCTGGCGATGCTTGGCGGCGCCGGCGTCAAGAAAGCGACCCAGGTCGCCATCCTCAACGCCAACTACATCGCGACCAAGCTCAAGGACCACTACCCGGTGCTCTACGTCGGCAAGAACGGCCGCGTCGCGCACGAGTGCATCCTCGACATCCGCCCGATCAAGGCCGCCACCGGCATCGCCGAGATCGACATCGCCAAGCGCCTGATGGACTACGGTTTCCACGCGCCGACGGTCTCCTTCCCGGTCGCCGGCACGATCATGGTCGAGCCGACGGAATCGGAATCGAAGGCCGAACTGGACCGCTTCATCGAAGCCATGGTCAGCATCCGCGAAGAAATCCGCCAGATCGAGAACGGCGTGTGGACGGCCGACAACAACCCGTTGAAGAACGCCCCGCACTCGCAGGCCGACGTCATCGACGCCGACTGGCAGCATCCGTACAGCCGCCAGCAGGCCGTCTTCCCGCTGCCTTGGGTGGCGGCCAACAAGTTCTGGCCGAGCGTCAACCGCATCGACGATGTGTATGGCGACCGCAACCTGAACTGTGCCTGCCCGCCAATGTCTGCGTACGAGGACTGATGGTCGATCTCTCGGCAATCGCCAAGTGGCCCAACGTCCCCGCCTGTTACGAGTGGCTCTCGCTCGACCGGCGCGGGGACTGGCGCTTGCAGGGAGAACGGGTGACGCACCGCGGCCTGATCGAGTTCATGAACCGGCAGTATGGTTCGGACGAGACTGGCCGCTGGTTCGTCCAGAACGGCCCGCAACGGGTCTATGTTGATCTTGCCTGCACGCCCTGGGTTTTCCGCCGCGACGGAACTGGCTTCATCGCGCATACCGGCGCTCCTGCCGGTGAGATTCGCAACGTGTTGATCGATGAAGAAGGCAGCATCCTGCTGCTCGGCGAACCCGGCATCGGTCTGCTCGACGACCGCGACCTCGCCACATTCCTCGACGAATGCCGCCTGGCAGACGGCAGTCCGGCCGACGAAACGGCCTTCGCCGAGCTGATGCGCGGCAAGGGCAGCATCGTCAACTGGAAGGTCATGCCACTGACGGCAACGCTGACGCGCGAACTGCCGGAACGCTTCGGCTTTCAGCCGCGACCGCGCGGCTGACGCCGTCTACTCCTCGCCGCTCTCCTCTTCACTGGCCTGCAGCCACCACAGCAAGTCCTCGCCCTGCAAAGGGGTGGGCACCATCTGGTTGCGCTTCCAGCGGAACACCGGCCCGAACGGCACATAACGGGCCATCACCTGCCCCTGGCTGGTCACCCCGAAAAAGGGCCAGCCGGAACGGATCGCCGTACGAATCTGCTGATTGGTCATGATCATCTCGCCACTTGCGGAAACATCTCGAAGTATCCCGCCGGAAGCCTTGCCGGACAAGCCTTGCCAGCGGGATCAGCGCAATCCGTGCAGCGCTTGCCACTCGGCGACGGCCGGCAGGCTGTCATCGAGGCGGTCGATCATGTCCCGGTGGGCCTGCAGGAGCAGTTTGCGCTGCTGTGCGTTCAGTTCGACCGGGAACACGGCATCCAGCGTCACCCGCAGGTCGCCAGCCGGCTTGTTGCCGCGGCCGGGATAGCCCTTCCCGGGAATGCAGATGTCGCGAGCCTCGGTGCTGCCGGCAGCCAGGACGTGGCGGATGATGCCCAGCGGCGTTGGCAGTTCGACATCGCCACCGGCCAGCAAGGCCAGCGCGCCAACCGGCATGCGGTAGTGGATGTCGCGCCCTTCCAGGCGATAGAGGCAATGGCTGGCCAGCACCACGGTCAGGTACAGGTCGCCGGCCTGCAGTTCACCGTCACCGGGCTCGCCCTGCCCGACCAGGCGCAACTCATCGCCGGACAGCATGCCCGGTGGAACAACGATTTCCAGATTGGCGTCGGCAATTTCGCGGCCGCTGCCATGACAATCCGGGCAGATGCGCTCGCTGAAGAAACCACGCCCTGCGCAAGCCGGGCAGACGATCAGCTTGCGCTGTTCGTCATGAACACGACCGCTACCGTGACAGGCTTCGCAGAATCGCGTCCGCGACAGGCCGGCCTCGCCACTGCCGGCGCACGTCGGGCAGGCCTTGCCGCGGGTGTAGCTGATCGTCTTGCGGCAACCGGCGGCAGCCTCTTCCAGGCTGATGACCAGGTTGAGGCGGATGTCGGGCGCGCGCGCTGGCGCTTCACTCGGCTCGGCAGGTGCTTCAGCGACCACCTGCGCGTCACCTGCAAGCAGGCTTTCGTAGGCGGCGTTGATTTCCTTGAAACGCTCGGTGGCCTCGGGATGGTCGTTCCGGTCCGGATGCCAGCGCATAGCCAGACGACGGTAGGCACGCTTCCATTCGGCCGGGCCGGCAGTAGGCGAAACGCCGAGTACGTGACAAGCCTGTTCAATCATTGCGGGGGCGCCCACGCTGGCAGGCCAGGGGACTGGTGCAGCCGATCTGCACAGCCCCCCCGGAACACGCTTACCAGAGCTTTTCCAGTGCCTTCAGCGCATCGGTACGGGACAACTGGCCGACCAGCCGCCCATCGGCGACCACCGGGTAGCAATGGTAGTGATGGGCGACAAACAGTTCGATCGCATCGGCCATCGACGACATGTCGGACAGGGTCTTGACCTGGGTGGTCATGTGCTGGCCGACCGGGCCACCCGGCTGTTCATAGTAGGAAGCGTTGAGCGCAACCTTGAGTCCATCCTTCTCGGAGAAGAAACCGACCAAGCTGCCTTCCCCATCGACCACCGGCGCGCCGGTGAGACGATGTTCAAGCAACTGATGGACCGCGGTGAGCACATCCATATCCGGCTTGAAAGCCAGCGGATCTGCGGTCATGTAATCCTTGACGAGCAACGATTTGAGCATGCCTATTCCTTTGTCTGGGGACTGTCCTGCGCGTTTTCCTGCGCCTCGGCCTGTGCTTTCATGCGGGCCAGTCGCTTGTCGCAGGGATTCTTGCAGCCGGCGGCGCACTCGACGTCGATTGCCTTGTAGCCGCCACAACTGCCGGCAATCGGCTTGCGTCCGAAGAGCACGCCGATGGCCATGAGCAGGACGAGCAGGACGATGACCCCGAAAGTGATCAGGAACATTTCCATGCCGACCCTCCTTCCCTTGTTCCGTCCTTAACCACCGAAATCGTCGAGCATGATGTTTTCGCGCTCGACGCCGAGATCCAGCAGCATCTTGATCACGGCGGCGTTCATCATCGGTGGCCCGCACATGTAGAACTCGCAATCCTCAGGCGCCGGATGATCCTTGAGGTAGTTCTCGTAGAGCACGTTGTGGATGAAGCCGGTGTAACCGGTCCAGTTGTCTTCCGGCAAGGGATCGGACAGCGCCAGATGCCACTTGAAGTTCGGATTTTCCTCGGCCAGCTTGTCGAATTCCTCGACGTAGAAGGCTTCGCGCATCGAGCGCGCACCGTACCAGAAGCTGATCTTGCGCGTGGACTTCAGGCGCTTCAACTGGTCGAAGATGTGCGAGCGCATCGGCGCCATGCCGGCACCGCCGCCGATGAAGACCATTTCGTTATCGGTGTCGCGGGCAAAGAATTCGCCGAACGGACCATAGACGGTGACCTTGTCGCCCGGCTTCAGGTTGAAGACGAACGAGGACATCTTGCCCGGCGGGATATCGTCACGGTTGGGCGGTGGCGAAGCAACGCGGATGTTGAACTTGACGACGCCCTTCTCTTCCGGATAGTTGGCCATCGAGTAGGCGCGGATGACCGGCTCGTCGACCTTGGACACGAAGCGCCACATGTTGAACTTGTCCCAGTCGCCGCGGTATTCGGGCTGGATGTCGAAGTCCTTGTAATTGGCGACGTGCGGCGGGCATTCGAGCTGGACGTAACCACCGGCGCGGAAGTCGACGTTCTCGCCTTCCGGCAGACGCAGCGTCAGCTCCTTAATGAAGGTGGCAACGTTCGGGTTGGACTCGACCGTGCATTCCCACTTCTTGACGCCGAATACTTCCTCCGGCACCTCGATCTTCATGTTCTGCTTGACCGGCGTCTGGCAGGACAGGCGCCAACCGGCCTTGGCATCGCGCTTGGTGAAGTGCGATTCCTCGGTCGGCAGCATGTCGCCACCGCCTTCGTGAACCTGGCACTTGCACTGGGCACAGGTGCCGCCGCCGCCGCAGGCAGAGGAGAGGAAGATGTTGTTGGAGGCCAGCGTTTGCAGCAGCTTGCCGCCCGCCGGCACGGTGATGGTTCGCTCGCCGTTGATTTCGATGTTGACATCACCGGACGACACCAGTTTGGCGCGAGCGGCAATGATGAACACCGCCAGCGCCAGCACGATGCCGGTGAACATGCCGATGGCGAGCAGGATTTCCTGAATGTTCATTCCTGCTCCCTTAGAGTTGAATGCCCGAGAAGGACATGAAGCCCAGCGACATCAACCCGATGGTGATGAAGGTGATGCCCAGGCCTTGCAGGCCTTCGGGCACGTCACTGTACTTCAGCTTCTCGCGGATACCGGCCAGCAGCGCAATCGCCAGCGCCCAGGAGAACCCGGAGCCGAGGCCATAGACGACGCTTTCGCCGAAGTTGTAGTCACGCTCGACCATGAACAGCGAACCGGCCATGATCACGCAGTTCACGGTGATCAGCGGCAGGAAGATGCCGAGTGCGTTGTAGAGGCTGGGCACGTACTTGTCGAGCAACATTTCCAGGATCTGCACGATCGCGGCGATGACGCCGATATAGGTGAGCAGGCCAAGGAAGGAAAGGTCGACGTCGGGCAATCCGGCCCAGGCCAAGGCTCCTTCGCGCAGCAGATAGGTGTAGGCCAGATTGTTGGCCGGCACCGTGATCAACTGAACGACAACGACGGCGATACCGAGGCCGATGGCGGTTTCGACCTTCTTCGAGATGGCGATGAATGAACACATCCCGAGGAAGAAGGAGAGCGCCATGTTCTCGATGAACACGGAGCGGACGAACAGGCTGAGGTAATGTTCCATATCAGTAGGCCTCCTTGTCGACGACCTGGTTGGCCATGCGGAAGGCCGGTTTTTCCTTCTGCTCGACGCGCCAGGTACGTAAGGCCCAGATGATCAGGCCGATCAGGAAGAAGGCCGAGGGCGGCAAGAGGAGCATGCCGTTCGGCACATACCAGCCGCCATCCTTGGCCAGCGGCAGGATTTCGATACCCATCAGCTTGCCGGCACCGAACAGTTCCCGGAATACGCCAAGCGTGATCAGCATGGCGCTGTAACCGAGGCCGTTGCCGATCCCGTCGAGAAAGGAAATCCACGGCGGATTCTGCATGGCGAAGGCTTCGGCACGGCCCATGACGATGCAGTTGGTGATGATCAGGCCGACAAACACCGACAGTTGCTTGGCCAGACTGTAGGCGAAGGCACGCAGCACCTGATCGACGACGATGACCAGCGAGGCAATGATGACCATCTGCACGATCATCCGGATCGAGCCCGGAATCTGCGCCCGAATTGCCGCGATGAACAGGTTGGAGAACCCGGTCACCAGCGTCAGCGCGATCGACATCACCAATGCCGTCTTGAGGTTGGAGGTCACCGCCAGCGCCGAACAGATACCGAGGATCTGCAGACCGATCGGGTTGTTGGCGAAGACGGGGTTAAGCAGTACTTCCTTGGCTGTATGCTTGGACATGATCAAGCTCCCTGCTGGCGCAGCTTGGCAAGGTAAGGACCGAAGCCCTGCTCGCCGAGCCAGAATTGCATCAGACGGTCGACACCGTTGCTGGTCAGCGTGGCACCGGCCAACGCGTCGACCTGGTGACCTGCTTCCGGGCTGGCCGGATCGACGCCACCCTTGACGATCTTGATGATCGGCTTGCCGCTATCGTCAAACAGCGTCTTGCCCGGCCACAGGCCTTTCCATTTCGGATTGTCGACCTCGCCACCGAGACCCGGGGTTTCGGCGTGCTGATAGAAGCCGAGACCGACGACAGTGTTGAGGTCCGGCTTGACGGCAAGAAAGCCGTGCAGCGTGGACCACAGGCCGTAGCCACGCACCGGCAGGATCAGCGATTCGAGCTGACCACCCTGTTCGACCATGTACACCGTCGTGAATTGCTCGCGGCGCTTGATCAGGGCCAGATCCTCGCTGCCCTTGAGGGCTGTCGAGGTCTTCGGATCGCGAGCCGCTTTGAGCGGATCGAAAGTGACAGGATCTAAGCTGTCGTTGTACTCGCCCGTGGTCAGGTCGACCACACGTGCCTTGATGCGCGTTTTGAACAGCTCCTTCACTTCGGCCGAAGACAGATCGTCACCGAGACCGGCGATGGCGAGGATGCTGCGCTGCTTGTCGAGCAGACGGTTCTCGATCTGCACCGGCTTCAGCGCGACGGCCGAGCCGGCGACGAAGACCGAAGCGACCAGACTGACCGCCAGGGCGACGAACAGCGTGCGGCTGGTGGATTCTTTATTGGACATGGCGTGCAGCCCTCCGCTTGATGTTGGCCGCGACCACGAAGTGGTCGATCAAGGGGGCACAGAGGTTGGCGAGCAGGATCGCCAGCATCATGCCCTCGGGGAATGCCGGATTGACGACACGGATCAGCACGACCATGACGCCAATCAGCGCGCCGAAGATCCACTTGCCGGTATTGGTCATCGACGCCGACACCGGGTCGGTCGCCATGAAGATCATGCCGAAGGCGAAACCGCCGACGACCATGTGCCAGTACCAGGGCATCGCGAACATCGGGTTGGTCGTCGAACCGACCGTGTTGAGCAGCAGGCTCATCGCAATCATGCCCAGCATCACGCCGGTGACGATGCGCCAGGCGGCGATCCGGGCGATCAGCAGAACCGCGCCACCGATGAAGATGGCCAGCGTGCTGGTTTCACCGATCGAGCCCTGGATGTTGCCGAGGAAGGCATCCCACCAGGTAATGCCGCCGGCCATCACCATTTCGATACCGCCAGCTGCCGCGGTACCCAGGATGGTCGCGCCGGTGTAGCCATCGACGGCCGTCCACACCGCGTCGCCCGAAATCTGCGCCGGGTAGGCGAAGAACAGGAAGGCACGGCCGGTCAGCGCCGGGTTCAGGAAGTTCTTGCCGGTACCGCCGAAGACTTCCTTGCCTATGACGACGCCGAAGCTGATGCCCAAAGCCACCTGCCACAGGGGAATCGAGGGCGGCAGGGTCAGCGCGAACAGCACCGAGGTGACGAAGAAGCCTTCATTGACCTCATGCTTGCGGATCGAGGCAAACAACACTTCCCAGAAACCGCCGACGATGAAGGTTACGGCGTAGATCGGCAGGAAATACGCCGCCCCATGCACCAGGTTGTCCCAGACACTGGCCGGATTGAAGCCGGCAAACAGGGCAATCAGGCTCAGGCGCCAGTTGTCCTGCGCAGCCAGCAGATCAGGACTGGCGGCAAAGATGGAATTGGCCTGGTAGCCGACGTTCCACATGCCGGCAAACATCACCGGGAAGGTGCACAACCAGACGGTGATCATCATGCGCTTGAGGTCGAGGCCGTCGCGCACGTGAGCCGTCGTCTTGGTCACGCTGCTGGGTTTGAACAGGCCGGTATCAACGGCCTCGTAAAGGGCGTACCATTTTTCGTACTTGCCGCCCTTATGGAAATGATGCTCGATGCTGTCGAGCCAGGAGCGCAGGCCCATGCTCAACCCTCCTTCTCGATGCGCGTGAGGTTGTCACGCAGGATGGGACCGTACTCGTACTTGCCGGCACAGACATAGCTGCACAGCGCCAGGTCTTCCTCGTCGAGCTCCAGGCAACCCAGTTTCTGGGCCATTTCGGTATCGCCGACGATCAGGTAGCGCAGCAACTGCGTCGGCAGGATGTCGAGCGGCATCACTTCTTCGTAATTGCCGACCGGCACCATCGCCCGCGGGCTGCCGTTGGTGCTGGTGGTGAAGTTGAACAGCTTGCCGGACATCAGCTTGGAGACGTAGAGGTTGAGTACCGAGTGCTTCTCGACGCCGGGGCGCAGGTAATGCAGGAACTCGCGCTCGGTGCCCTCTTCCAGGCAGGACACCTGCTGGTGGTAACGCCCCAGCCAGGCACAGGCGCCGCGCGAGGTACGACCGCCGAACACCGAACCGGAAATGACGCGCACCTGCTTGCCGGTCTTCAGTTCGCCGGCAGTCAACTCATCCAGGCTGGCGCCGAGACGGCTGCGCAGCAGGCGCGGCTTGTCGACCATCGGACCACCCAGGGCGATGACACGCTCGACCGCCAGATGGCCGCTGACAAACAGCTTGCCGACGGCGATGACGTCCTGATAACCGATGGTCCACACTGTCTTGTGCGCATCGACCGGATCGAGGAAATGGATATGCGTCCCGGCCAGACCGGCCGGATGCGGACCGGCGAACTGTTCGACCTGGACATTGGCGATGCCGACGGCGGAAATCTTCGCATCGGCGGCAGTGCAAACGAAGACTTTGGCCAGACGGGCCAGCACGCGCAGGCCGCGGGCAAAATCCTCGGCCGATTCGGCGATCACCACGGCCGGATCGGCGGCCAGCGGATGCGTGTCGATGGCCGTCACGAAAATCGAGGCCGGCGTCGAATCGACGGCCGGCACCTTGCTGAACGGGCGGGTCCGCAGGGCGGTCCACAAGCCCGACTGCTGCAGGTTTTCACGAACCTGTCCGGGACTCAGGGTTTCAAGCTGGGCATCCGAGTAGCTGGCGAACTCGACGGCGTCGTCGCCGTCCAGATCGATTACCACCGATTGCAGCACCCGCTGCTCGCCCCGATGAATGGCGCTGACCACGCCAGCACCCGGTGCAGTGAAATGAACGCCAGGCGTTTTCTTGTCGGAAAACAGTACCTGACCCAACTTGACCCGATCACCAACCTGAACGGACATCGTCGGCTTCATACCATGGTAGTCGAAGCCGATGACCGCCACGCTGCGTACCGGCCTGGCGGCCTCGATACGCTGTTCAGGCGCCCCGGTGATGGGCAAGTCCAGACCGCGTTTAATTCTGATCATTCGCTTAGCCCGAAATTAGATTAACACCAAACAAGGCCGTTCTCTGCGCGACCCAGCCTCCGCAGACTGCACACCGCACCGCCCTTGCGCCAAATCTTTGCAGAAATGTACAAACCTTGGAATTTTAGCCGACTCGACCGACGACTGAAACAAAGTCAGGAAAGATAATGGATTGTTAATATTTCAGATGGGCAACAAAAAAGCGCCCGAGGGCGCTTGTTTGCTTGTTGCTTGGCGGAGACGGAGGGATTCGAACCCTCGATCCAGGTTTTGCCCGGATGCACCCTTAGCAGGGGTGTGCCTTCGACCACTCGGCCACGTCTCCTAACCGTCTTGCAACAAGGCGCGGATGATATCGGGTCCGCGCCTTTTGGTCAAACCCTTACTGGTCCAGACCGAAAGTGCGGTGCAGGACGCGCACGGCCAGTTCCAGGTATTTCTCGTCGATGACGACGGAAATCTTGATTTCGGAGGTAGAAATCATCTGGATGTTGATGCCTTCGTCAGCGAGGGCCTTGAACATCTTCGAGGCGACGCCCGGGTGCGAACGCATGCCGACGCCGACCGCGGAAACCTTGCAGATCTTGTTGTCGCCGGTGACTTCACGAGCACCCAGTTTCTGCTTGACGCCTTCGAGGATGCCCTGTGCCTTGGCGAACTCGCCGCGGTTGACGGTGAAGGAGAAGTCAGTGCTGCCGTCGTGACCGACGTTCTGGATGATCATGTCGACGTCGATGTTGGCATCGGCGATGGCGCCCAGAATCTGATAGGCAATGCCCGGGGTATCGGGAACGCCGAGCATGGTCAGCTTGGCTTCGTCGCGATTGAAGGCGATACCGGAAATGATCGGTTGTTCCATGTTCTTGTCTTCCTCAACAGTAATCAGCGTGCCCTCGCCTTCATCCTGGAAGCTGGACAGCACGCGCAGTTTGACCTTGTACTTGCCGGCGAATTCGACCGAGCGGATCTGCAGCACCTTGGAGCCGAGGCTGGCCATTTCCAGCATTTCCTCGAAGGTGATGGTATCGAGCTTCTTCGCTTCAGGCACGACGCGCGGGTCGGTGGTGTAGACGCCATCGACGTCGGTATAAATCTGGCACTCGTCGGCCTTCAGCGCGGCAGCGAGCGCAACGCCGGAGGTATCGGAACCGCCACGACCGAGCGTGGTGATGTTGCCGTCGGCATCGACGCCCTGGAAGCCGGCGACGATGACCACCTTGCCGGCGTCGAGATCGCGGCGGATGTTGGCTTCGTCAATCGACAGGATGCGCGCTTTGGTAAAGGTACTGTCGGTCAGAACCTTGACCTGGGCGCCGGTATAGCTCTTGGCCTCGACCCCGATGGCTTTCAGGCCCATGGCCAGCAGGCCGGTGGTGACCTGCTCGCCGGTACAGACCACCGCGTCGAGTTCACGCGGATCCGGGGTGGCCTGCATTTCCTTGGCCAGCGCAATCAGCTTGTTGGTTTCACCGCTCATCGCCGAGACAACGACCACAACCTGGTGGCCCTCAGCATGGAAGCGCGCAACACGCCGGGCAACATTCTTGATGCGCTCCGGGTTGGCGACCGAGGTGCCGCCGTACTTCTGAACAATCAACGCCATGGATTCATCCGTCAAAACGTTGGAAACATGAAAAATGAGGGCCGGATTCTACCCCAGCCCGGCTTTTTGCAAAAGAAAGAGGCCGTTACAGATCGGCCAGGATGCGCAGATGGGCGCCAACGCTGCGCGCCAGCGAAGTCATCACGTAACCACCTTCAAGCATGGAGACAATGCGTTTGTCACACATCTCGGCGGCGAGTTGCTTGAGATGACCGGTGCACCAGGCGAAGTCCTTCTCGACCAGCTTGAGGCCGCCCATGTCGTCCTCGTAGTGGCCGTCGAAACCGGCCGAGATGAAGATCATCTGCGGCTTGAACTCCTTCAGCCGCGGCGTCCACACCTGCAGCACGGCGTCACGGAACTCCTCGCCGCCCGAACCGGCGGCCAGCGGC
Source organism: Betaproteobacteria bacterium UBA5582 (assembly GCA_002425245.1). Taxonomy (GTDB): domain Bacteria; phylum Pseudomonadota; class Gammaproteobacteria; order Burkholderiales; family Rhodocyclaceae; genus Azonexus. Next base: position 12,271 of record DILW01000029.1, read on the forward strand.
ACGTTGCACATGTTGGCAGCCGGCTTGTCGGTGCCCGAATAGGGATAGAAAGGGTGCTGGAAGATGCTGCACATCAGCACCTGATCATTGCCGGCGAAGCAATCCTCGGTACCGTTGCCGTGATGCACGTCGAAATCGATGATGGCGACGCGCTCCAGGCCGTGCGCCTTGATCGCGTGCATGGCGGCAACCCCGATGTTGTTGAAGAAGCAGAAACCCATCGGCGTATTGCGTTCGGCGTGGTGACCAGGCGGACGCACGGCGCAGAAGGCGTTTTCGCACTCACCACCGACCACCAGGTCAACCGCCTGGCAACCGGCACCGGCGGCACGCAGTGCCGCCTGCCAGGTATGCGGATTCATTGCCGTATCCGGGTCGAGATGGACGATGCCCATTTCCGGCGAAGCGCGCTTGATGCGTTCGAGATGTGACGCCGGATGAACGCGCAGCAACTGCTCGAACGTGGCCAGCGGGGCGTCGTAGTAAACGAAATAGGCGTCAATCCCCTGAGCGATCAGGTGATCGTTGATGGCAGTCAGGCGTTGCGGGCATTCCGGGTGATGCGTCCCCATGTCGTGCAACTGGCAGTCGCGATGGGTGATGAAGGCAGTGGTCGTCACTTGTTCTCTCTCTGCGATGCGGCGCCCTGGATGGCGCTCGTCGAAAGATCATTATCGTCTCATTTACCAAGCCGCTTCAAGCATTAGAATGAGCCAGTCCGAAGTCCCCCAACGGAATTCCGCATGACCAACAACAACAAGCCCGTACTCGGCGGCCGCGCACACGCCTTCACCCCGATCCTGGAAGCGGCCAACCGGGTCATTCTCGGCAAGGAGAACGAGGTAAGGCTGGCGGCTGCCTGCCTGCTCGCCGGTGGCCACCTGCTGATCGAGGATCTGCCCGGCCTCGGCAAGACCACCCTGGCACACACCTTGGCCCGCCTGCTCGGCCTGCAGTTCGCCCGCGTCCAGTTCACCGCCGACCTGCTGCCGGCCGACATCACCGGTGTCTCCATCTTCGATCGCGAAGGCGGCGGCTTCCGCTTCATTCCCGGCCCGGTCTTCTCGCAACTCCTGCTCGCTGACGAGATCAACCGCGCCACACCGAAAACCCAGAGCGCCCTGCTCGAAGCCATGGAAGAAGGCCAGGTCAGCATCGAGGGCGAAACCCGGGCGCTGCCGACGCCCTTTTTCGTGATCGCCACGCAGAATCCTGCCGATCAGATCGGCACCTTCCCGCTGCCCGAGTCCCAACTCGACCGCTTCCTGATGCGCATCGAACTCGGCTACCCCGGACGCGCCGCCGAACTCGCCCTGCTGGCGGGCGGCAGCCGGCGCCAGGCCAGCGACCGCCTGGACAGCCTGTTGC
>DILW01000001.1 GCA_002425245.1 Betaproteobacteria bacterium UBA5582
AGCCAGTAGGCGTAGGGCGACGGAATGCGCAGCGCGAATGGCCGGATCAACCGGCCGGCGGCGACATCGGCCTCGACCAGCGGCGACGGCGCAAGGGCAACCCCCTGCCCGTCGAGCGCCGCCTCGACGGCCAGGATGGCGTTCGAGAAGCGCAAGCCGCGGCCGGCATCGACGCCGTGCACGCCGGCCTGCGCCAGCCATTGCTGCCAGCCCGGGGGCAGATCCTCGTCGGCTATCGTCTCATCGTGTATCAGCAGGTGGTGGCGCAGGTCGTCCGGCACCGCCAGCGGCTTGTCGGCGCCGGGCAGGCGCGGGCTGCATACCGGCACATAATCCGGGGCGAAAATCTTCTCCACACGCAGGCCGGAATAGCCGCCGCGGCCGTAGCGGATGGCCACCTCGCAGTCGGCGCTGCGCGGATCGAGCGGGCTGATCCAGCCGGTGTCACCGTCGCGGTCGACGGTATCGTCGCCGCTCGACAAGCGCAAGGCGATGCCCGGATGAGCAGCGGCGAAACGCGGCAGGCGCGGCACCAGCCAGCGCGAGGCGAAACTGGGCGGGGCGTGGATGGTCAACACCCCGTCATCGCCACTGCGCGTGCCATCGACGGCCGCCGCCAGACAGTCGAAGCCGCGTCGCAGTTCGGGCAGCATGGCGGCGCCGGCCGCGGTCAGTTCGATCGCCCGGGTCAGGCGGCGAAACAGCGCCACCCCCAGATACTCCTCAAGTTGACGAATCTGCTGACTGACCGCCGCCGGGGTCACGTGCAACTCCTCCGCTGCCAGCTTGAAGCTGAGATGGCGGGCCGCCGCCTCGAAAGCGCGCAAGGCCGGCAGGGGAGGAAGACGGTAAGCCATGGACGATTAAGTTTTTCTAAACCATCGCATCATAAAGTCTCGTTTGTCGCCCGGCAAGCCGATCCGTATTGTTGCGCCCCATCGAGTTTTCGAAGCCGGCATCGCCTGCGCGATGGCGGTTTCGCCCCTCATGCTTCAGTCTCCTCTGAGCATTCTGTGCCCTTGAGTTGTGGGCTTGAGCCCGCCTTGTGCGGGCTTTTTTTTGGCTATCCGTATCTCACCAACGACCATGCAGACGACCAACGCTTCCTCCCGCATTCTTTGTCCCCACCTGCGCGGCAAGATCATGTCCGCCGAAGAGGCCGCCGCCCTGATTCCTTCCGGCGTCAACGTCGGCATGAGCGGCTTTACCGGCGCCGGCTATCCGAAGGCGGTGCCGTCCACGCTGGCCAAGCGCATCATGGATGCCAACCTGCATGGCAAGAAATTCAAGATCGGCGTGTGGACCGGCGCCTCGACCGCGCCCGAACTCGACGGCGCGCTGGCCATGGTCGACGGCGTCGAGATGCGCCTGCCCTACCAGTCCGACCCCACCTGCCGCAAGCGGATCAATGCCGGCGAGATGGAATACATCGACATCCACCTGTCGCACGTCGCCCAGTTCGTCTGGGGCGGCTTCCTCGGCAAGCTCGACGTCGCCGTCGTTGAAGTCGCCGGCATCCTGGAAGACGGCCGCCTGATCCCCTCGTCCTCGGTCGGCAACAACAAGACCTGGCTCGACCAGGCCGACAAGATCATCCTCGAAGTCAATACCTGGCAGAACCCGCACCTCGAAGGCATGCACGACATCTACTACGGTACCGCGCTGCCGCCGCACCGCAAGCCGATCCCCATCGTCAAGACCGACGACCGGATCGGCGAGCCGTATTACCGGATCGACCCGAACAAGGTGATCGCCGTCGTCGAAACCAACAAGGCCGACCGCAACTCGCCGTTCACCCCGCCGGATGCCAACTCCAAGCTGATCGCCGGCCACATCCTCGACTTCCTGCAGCATGAAGTGAAGAAGGGTCGCCTGCCGGCCAACCTGCTGCCGCTGCAATCCGGCGTCGGCAACGTCGCCAACGCGGTGATGGCCGGCCTGCAGGACGGTCCGTTCGAAAACCTGACCGCCTACACCGAAGTGCTGCAGGACGGCATGCTCGACCTGATCAAGTGCGGCAAGCTGACCTGCGCCTCGGCGACCTCGTTCTCGCTCAGCCCGGCGGCGCTGCAGGAGCTCAACGCCGACCTGCCGCGCTTCAAGGATTCGATCATCCTGCGCCCGCAGGAAATCTCCAACCACCCGGAAGTGATCCGCCGCCTCGGCGTCATCGCCATGAACGGGCTGATCGAGGCCGACATCTACGGCAACGTCAATTCGACCCACATCATGGGCACCTCGATCATGAACGGTATCGGCGGCTCTGGCGACTTCGCGCGCAACGCCTTCATCTCGATCTTCATGACCCCGTCGTCGGCCAAGGGCGGCAGCGTTTCCTGCATCGTGCCGATGGTTTCGCACGTCGACCACACCGAGCACGACGTCCAGATCATCGTCACCGAGCAGGGTCTCGCCGACCTGCGCGGCCTGGCGCCCAAGCAGCGCGCCAAGGTGATCATCGAGAAGTGCGCCCACCCGAACTTCCGGCCGGCGCTGCGCGAGTACTACGAGCGCGCGCTGCGCTACTCGCCGGGGCGCCACACGCCGCACCTGCTCGACGAGGCCTACACCTTCCTGCCCAACTGGGTTGCCAACCAGACCGCCCGCGCCGCCTGGCGCGACGACGCGACGGTGCAGGCCGACGCCTGGGCCAAGTAAGCCGTCCGGCGCGCCGTCGACCGCCCGGCCTTGCCCTAAATCAAGGGCTGGCCGGGCTTTTCGATCTAGAATTCTTCCTTTCCGAAGAATTCCAGATCGCGCATGCCCAACCGTTTGCATCACTTTTTCCGCGCTCAGCTACTGGGCCTCGCCGCCCTCGTCTGCCTGATTCCCGGTCTGGCCGCTGCCGACCCGGATACCCTGTACTTCGCGCCGCTGCCGATGGAACAGCCGGAAGAGGTGGTCAAGCAGTTCAAGCCCATGCTCAATTTCCTCGAGCGCCAGTTGGGCGTGCGCATCGAGATCGCCTATTCGACCTCCTACGCCGAAATCCTCGAACGCTTTCGCACCGGGCAGATTGACCTCGCCTATCTTGGCCCGCTGCCCTACGTGAGCTTGCGCGAGAATTTCCCGCAGGCCGAACCACTGGTCCACTTTCGCGAGCAGAACGGCCAGGCAAGTTACTCCTGTGCACTCTTCGCCAGCGATCAACGACTGACGAAGCCGCTGCGCAACAAGACCTTTGCCCTGACCCAGGCGCTCTCCACCTGCGGCTACCTGGCCGTTGACGGGCTCCTGAGCCAGCAGGGCGCGCGCCTGGCGCAGCAGCGTTACCGCTACCTCGGCAAGCACGACGAGGCCATACTTGCCGTCGCCCGTGGCGACTTCGATTTCGGTGGCGCCAAGACCGACATCGTCCGCAATTACACCCACCTGGGCATCAGCATCCTCGCCGAAACCCCGCCGCTGCCCGCATTTGCCATGGTCGCCAACAGTCGCCGGCTGTCGCCCGAGCGTCAGTCGCGCCTGCGCAGCGTTCTGGCGGAACTGGACCCGAAGGGGCGAGACCAGGCATTGATGCGCGACTGGGGCAAGCAATTGCGCAACGGCGCCATCGCCGCCGCCGATGCCGACTACGATGTCGTGCGCCGCCTGCGCCGCCAGACCAGCATCCCCGAACAGGGTAATTTCTGACCATGGCGGACCCCGCTCCCCGCGCAAGCCAGCATAGCAACCGCCGCTGGGCGCTGATCAGTTTCCTGGTGCTGCCGCTGGTCGGCACCTGGCTGCTCTACGACAATCAGCAAAAAAAGCTGGCGTTGCAGGAAGAACAGCACACCCAGGCGCTGGCCGCGACCTACCAGGCCAGCCTGCTCACCTACGCCAAGGCGACCAGCATCCTCTTTTCCGAACGCATCAAGCAACCGGAAATCATCCGCTTGATGGCCGCCGCCTCCAGTACCGAGGGTGACGCCCAGATTCCCCATCGCGCCGCGCTCTACCGCCTGCTTTCGCCGACCTATCGCAACCTGCGCGAACTGGGCATCCGCCAGTTGCATTTCCAGACGGTGAACGGCGACAGTTTCCTGCGCTTCCATGAGCCGCAGAAATTCGGCGACAACCTGCTTCAGGTCCGCCCGTCGATCCGCGAGGTGCTCAGCACCGGCAAGCCGGTCCAGGGTTTCGAGGCCGGACGGGTCAAATCGGGATTCCGCTTCGTGCACCCGCTATTCGACGGCGAACGCCTGATCGGCAGCGTCGAGACCAGCATCAGTTTCCGCACCATCCGCGATGCCATGCACCAGCTGCAGCCTACGAACGAATTCCATTTCGTGCTGGCCAAGGCACAGACCTTGCCCATCCTGTTCGAATCCGAGCGCTGGTTGTATGGGGAATCGGGCATCCATCCCGAATTCCTGGTCGAAGACCCGCAGGTCACCCTGCCCGACAGCCCGGCCCCGCCCTCGGCCCAGATCACCGAAATCAACCGCCTGCTGCTCGCCAACGACAAGGTCATTCGCGGCATGAAGGCCTTCCGCGCCTTCTCGCTTACGGTCGCCCTCAACGGCAAGCCGTGGATCGTCAGCCTGTTGCCGATCAAGGATGTTTCCGGTACGCCCAGCGCCTATCTGCTCGCCTACACCCAGGCGCCCTTCGTCGAGGTACTGCGCGAGGAATTCCGCGCCCAGTTTGGCCTGATGCTGCTCACCCTCGGCATCCTGCTCGTCCTCCTGCTGCGCCTGCTCAAGTCGCGCGAGCGACTGATCCGGGAACAGCGCAACCTGATCGCCGTCACCGAGACCATGGGCGACGGACTCTACGTGCTCGACGAACACGGCAAGGTCGTCCTGATCAATGCTGCCGCCCTCGAATTGCTGGGTTTTGCCCGCGAAGCGCTGGTCGGCCAGATCGGACATTACCTGTTCCACCGCCACAGTGCCGACGGTTGCGGGCCGCTGGCGGAATGCCCGATCTTCCGGACAGTCGGGCGCGGACAACACTTCTTCGGCGAGGAGCGCTTTTCGCGTGCAGACGGCAGCAGCCTGCCGGTCGAGGTGAGCAGCACGCCGCTCTACGACGGCAAGCGGATCGTCGGTTCGGTCACCGCTTTCCGCGACATCACCCGGCGCAAGGAGGACGAACTGCGCCTGCGCCAGGCGATGGCCTCGGCCGAAGCGGCGAACGAAGCCAAGAGCCTGTTCGTCGCCAACATGAGTCACGAAATCCGCACCCCGATGAACGGCATCCTCGGTCTCACCGCCCTGACCCTGGACACCGAACTCGACGCCACCCAGCGCCAATACCTGGAGCTGGTCCGCCAGTCGGCCGAATCGCTGATGCTGATCCTCAACGACGTGCTCGACTTCTCGAAGATGGAAGCCGGTCGCATGAGCCTGGAATCCACCCCGTTTGCCCTGCGCGAACTGGCACTTGGCACGGCCCGCGTGCTGGCAGCGCGGGCGGCGGAACGGGGACTGGAAATCCTGATCGACATTGCACCGGATGTACCCGACGCGCTGATCGGCGACCCCGGGCGCTTGCGCCAGGTACTGCTCAACCTGATCGGCAATGCCATCAAATTCACCGAGCGGGGCGAGGTCTGCCTGCGCATCGCCAACACCGGCGACGACGAAAACCAGCGCTGCCACTTGCGCATCGCCGTGATCGACACCGGCATCGGCATTCCCCTCGACCAGCAGGAAAAGATCTTCGACGCTTTCGGCCAGGCAGACGCCAGCGTCACCCGTCGTTTCGGTGGTACCGGCCTGGGTCTGACGATCAGCCGGGAAATCGTCCACCTGATGGGCGGCGAACTGGTGGTGGACAGCACCCCCGGCAAGGGCAGCAATTTCCATTTCGGCATCGAATTGCAGATGCCAGCGCCGGCGCCGGCAGTCACCGAGCCTCCTGTCGCCCCAGGCATATGGCTGCTGGCAGTGGACAACCGCCGTCTGCGTGAACTGCTCGCGGGTGGTCTGCGCAGGCGCGGTCGTCAGGTGTTCACCTGCGCGAGCAGCGAAGAGCTGCGCGGACAACTGTTGCAGCTGGGCGGACAACCGGAGGACAAGCGTTTCGATGTCCTGGTTGCCGAACAGGACTGGCTGCCGGCGAGTTTTGCCGACATGCCGCTGTATCGCGGCGGCTTACGCCCGGGTGCCGTGGTCCTGGCCCTGACACCGATGCACCTGGTCTCCCCCAGCGCTGCCCGCAGCTTCGCCTCGCGCGAATTGCCCAAACCGCTGATCCCGGAAGAACTGCTGGCAGCCGAACGGGAAATCCGTGAGGTTGCGCGCCGGCCGGACCGCCGCCGAGCCACGGATAGCCCGCTCGACATTGCGACGGCGCCGGAATACGCCGAACTGAACATCCTCCTGGTCGAGGACAACCCGATCAACCAGCGCCTGGCCTGTGCCCTGCTGGCCAGGCAGGGACACCAGACGACCGTGGCCGGACACGGGCAGGAAGCGCTCGACAAGCTGAGCGAAGGCGGCTTCGATCTGGTCCTGATGGATGTTCAGATGCCGGTGATGGACGGCCTCGAGGCGACTCGCCAATGGCGTGCGCGGGAAGCCGCCGCTGGCCTGGCACCGTTGCCGATCATCGCGATGACCGCCAACGCCATGGCTGGCGACCGCGACCGCTGCCTGGGCGCCGGGATGAACGGCTACGTGGCCAAGCCGATCAACGTCAAGGCGCTGAACGCCGAAATCGAACGCCTGCGGCCGACTGCCTCAGCTTGACGGCCACTCGGCGATGGCGGAGCAGACGCCGCCCAGCGCCGTCGCCAGGTGTTCGAGGTCCGGCGTCAGCACCGGCAGCCCCGCCCCTTCGCGCAAGGCGCTGTTGATCCGGCTGGCCAGGGCGTGCACTTCGACCAGCGCCAGCGTACCCGCCGCGCCCTTGAGCGCGTGGATCAGATGTTCGGCACGGTCCATGTCGCCCGCTGACAGCGCTTCCCGGAATTTGTCCACGTCCTGGCTGTGGCTGTCGGCGAACAGGCGCAGCAATTGCGCGGCCTTGTCGCACTTGCCGCGCACGATTGCCAGCAGGCTGGCCGCATCGAGACCTGACAAGGCCCGCAAGCGTCCCTCGGCATCACTGGCTGCGGCAGCACCGGCCGGTGCGCCTGCAACACGCTCCGGCAACCAGCGCAGCAAGGCGGCGTAGAGTGCGTCCGGGTCGACCGGCTTGGCAACGAAGTCGTTCATGCCGGCAGCCAGGCAGGCAGCGCGGTCCTCGGCAAAGGCGTTGGCCGTCATCGCCAGGATCGGCAGCCCTGCGCGACCGGACAAAGCGCGGATCCGGCGGGTTGCGCTCATCCCGTCCATGACCGGCATCTGCACGTCCATCAGGATCAGGTCGAAGTTCTCGCGCTCAACCAGCGCCACCCCCTGCTCGCCGTTTCCGGCCACGCACACGGACAGGCCGACGTCGCTCAACAAGGTGCGCGCCACCTCCTGGTTGACCGGGTTGTCCTCGCACAGAAGGATGCGCGCGCCGCGCCCCCGATTAACCAGTTGCGCTTCCACCGATTCCGCGGACGGCACGGCTGCCCGCCCCGCGCTGGCGGCCTGCGTGGCTTCGTCAAGGGTCACGGTGAACCAGAAGCGACTGCCGACCCCAGGTGTGCTCTCGCAACCGGCAACGCCGCCCATCAATTCGGCGAGTTCGCGGGTGATCGCCAGGCCCAGACCGCTGCCGCCGTGCAGGCGGGTGGTCGAGTTGTCGGCCTGCTCGAAGGGATTGAACAGGCGCCCGAGCACCTCGGCGGGAATGCCGATGCCGGTATCGAGCACTTCGAAGCGCAGGCGCAGGCGCCCGCCCTCGCGCTCAAGCTGGCTGACGCTGAGGGTGATCTGCCCGGCATTGGTGAATTTGACGGCGTTGCTCAGGTAGTTGAGCAAGGCCTGGGTCAGGCGCGTCGGATCGCCGTGCACCCATTCGGGCACGCCTGCCGCATTGAGTTCGACGCGCAACCCCTTATCGAGCGCTCGCGGGCGGATCAGGCCGAGGGTGCGCTCCAGTATTTCGTGCAGGTTGAAGTCGCTCTGCGCCAGTTCGAGCTTGCCGGCTTCGATGCGCGACAGGTCGAGAATGTCGTTGAGCAGGGACATCAGATGGTCGGCCGAAACCTTGATGGTTTCCAGGCAACCTTTCTGCTCGGGGTCGGCAACCTGCTTGAGCAGGCGATGGGCAAGGCCGACGATGGCGTTCATCGGGGTGCGGATTTCATGGCTCATGTTGGCCAGGAAGGCGGATTTCGCCCGGCTGGCCACTTCCGCGGCCGCCATCGCACTTTCCAGTTCGGCAGTACGCTGGCGAACCAGATCCTCGAGATGGTGGCGGTGGCGGTCGAGTTCCTCGCCGATCCGCTTGCGCTCGGTGATGTCCTGCTTGACCGCCAGGTAATGGGTGACCCGCCCGTCGGCCTGGCGGATGGGGGAGATGACGGCGTATTCGTAGTAGATCTCGCCCTGTTTGTTGCGGTTGGTCAGCTGTCCCTGCCAGTTTTCGCCGCGCAGCAAGGTGTCCCACATCGCCTTGTAATGGGCCGGCGAAGTCAGACCGCTGGCCAGCAGGCGCGGATTGTTGCCACGCAATTCCTCTTCCGAATAGCCACTGACTTCGACGAAGGCGCGGTTGACGTATTCGATGCGGGCGTCGAGATCGGTGATGATCACCGCCACCGGGCTTTGCTCCACGGCCTGCGAGAGCTTGCGCAACTCGACCTGGGCCTGCTGCTGTTCTTCGAGCATGTCCAGCATCGCGGCATCGCGCCGCGCGCTTTCGATGGCAATCGCGGCCAGTCGCCGGGCGACATCGACGTGCGCGTGCACCTCCGGCCGGACTTCCGGATGTGCCTGCGGCCAGTAGATGTCGAAGGTCCCCAGCACCACGCCCTCCGGCGAAATGATCGGCGACGACCAGCAGGCCGCCAACCCGGCTTCGAGCGCCGGCTGCTTGTACTTTGCCCACAGCGGATCGCTGGCAATATCGGCGACGAACACCTCCTCGCCCCGATGGGCAGCGGTACCACAGGAGCCCGCTACGGGGCCGATCCGGGCCCCCTCAATCGCCTGGCAATAGGACCCTGGCAAACTGGGCGCAGCACCGACGTGCAGCCGCCTTGCCGACTCGTCGAGCAGCATCACCGAGCACTGCGATTGCGGATCGAGCGCCTCCAGGGCCAGGCAAATGTACGTCAGCACCTCATCCTGGGCATCGCCAACCGAAATCCGGTGCAGGATGTCGTTACCGAATTCGAGCAGGCGGCGCTGCTTGAGTTGCTCGGTGACATCGATGAAATTGACTAGGTAATCCTCGCCCATTGGCATCCCGGAAACCTGGACCACCCTTCTCTGCCCGTCGTGGCCGGTGATCTCGCAGGTGACCGGGGCAATGGCCGACTGCGTTTTCATCGCACTGGCGACGCTGGCGTTCCATTTTTCGCTAACCGCCACCCGTTGCTCGCGATCGGGGAAAGCCTGCCTGGCCCAGGCCAGAGTATCCGGAATGTCGGCCAGGGTGTAGCCGAAACATTCGGTGAACTGGCGGTTGATGAACTGGACCTCGCCCGTTGCCGTGATATGGGCAGTCGGCAGCGGCATGTTTTCGAGCAGTCGGCGAAAACGCGACTCGCTGTGCTGCAGGGCAATCTCATGGCGTTTCTGGGCGTCGATGTCGATCGACACGCCGGCCGAGATCAGCGGCCGACCGTCGGCATCGCGCTCGATGACCCGGCCGCGCGAACTGAACCAGCGAATCTCCCCATCGCCGTCGCGTTTCCGGAATTCAACCTCGAACTGCCCTGCCTCGCCCGCCAGTGAGGCGCGAAAGGCCTGTCGCACCGAGTCCCGGTCGCTCTCCTCGATGCGCGACAGAAAAGCCTCGAAACCCTCCTGGGCGCGCCGCTGATCGTAGTGCATGATGGCCATCAAGCCGGCGCTGCGAATCAGCAGGTCGCGCCGGTGATCGAACTCCCAGACACCGACGCCGGTTGCCTCAAGCACCACGTCGAGCTGACCGGCCAGCCGGCTGCGGCCGCTCTCCATCATCATCACGCTCAGTCGTTCGAGCAGACGGTGCTGACTGACCACGCCGAGCGTCTGCCCGGACTGGCTGCGGACGACCAGGTGGCGCAGGCGCAAGGCGGCCATCTGGCGAGCAGCAGCGGTAACCGAGACGTCGTCACCGACCACCTGCAGCGGTGCGGTCATGAGCGCGCCGGCAGTCATCTGGCGCGGATCGCAGCCGGTCATCATCAGCCGCGGCAGGTCGCGTTCGGTGATGATGCCTTCGGCGATGCCATCGCGCCCGATCAGGACATGATCCTGGCGACGTTCGGCCATCAGATCGAACACCGCCATCAGCGGTTGCCAAGGCGCGACCATCGACAGCGAACGCTCGGTGATCGTACCCAGCTCGCGAATCGCCTCGAACAAATGATGATCGAGATGCCGGCAGAAATCGCTTTCGCTGGCGATGCCGCGCAGCAGCCCATCGGCATCGACCAGCACCAGATGACGGATGCCGTGGTTGGACATCATCAACTGGGCCGTGGCGAAATCAATGTCCGGACGCGTGGTGATCAGGGGCGTACTCATCTGCGCACTGACCGGCGTCGCCAACGGCACCCCCTGGCGCAACAAACGCAGCAGATCCCACTCGGTCAGGATGCCGACTGGCCGTGCGCCCTCGACGACCACCAGCGACGACACGTACCTGTCCGCCAGGCGACCGACCGCATCCGCCAGGGACACATCGACCGGCACCGTCAGAACTTCGGTGCTGGCGATGTCGGAAAGTCGCAGTGCGGAGATCAAACTCATGAACGGTTCCGGGAAACGTTGAAATGCCGCACGACCGCTCGGCAGGGCAGTTCATTCTAGCGCGTATGCCCTTCAGCGCTTACACTGCCCGAATCGCCACCTTGGCGCAACCAACAGCCAGCCGATGAGCCAGACACAACCGAACAACCCGCTCCACGGCGTCACCCTGGCGGCGATCCTGGAGACCCTGGTCGAACATTACGGCTGGGCCGAACTCGGTCGCCAGATCGACATCCGCTGCTTCAACGTCGATCCGAGCATCGCCTCCAGCCTGAAGTTCCTGCGCCGTACGCCGTGGGCCCGCGAACGCGTCGAATCGCTCTACCTCTATCTGCTGCGCCACCGCGGCGACTAGGTCGCCGGTCGCCGCCACAATGGCCACAGCCCGAGCAGGCCAAGCAGCGGCCCGGGCAACAGCAGCCAGGCAATCTCCCCGCCCCAGTCGCCGACCCAGCGGGTACCGAGCTGGATCGACAACATGGTGATGGCAAAACCGATGGCGTTCTGGAAAGCCAGCGCACTGCCGACAATTTCCGGCGGACAGGCACGCGCCGACAAGGCCGAGAAGTGCGGTGAATCGGCAACCACGCAAAAACCCCAGGCCAGCAGCAGGACCAGGGCCAGCCCGGCTGGCCCGCCGGCCGTCAGCGGAAACAGCCCACAGCACAGGGCGGAGCCCGCCAGCGCACAGGCCGCGACGCGGCCCCTGCCGATGCGCCGGCTCCAGTAAC
>DILW01000003.1 GCA_002425245.1 Betaproteobacteria bacterium UBA5582
GTGCTGCTGTCGCCGGCCTGCGCCAGCCTCGACATGTACCGCAACTACGCGCACCGCGCGCAGGCTTTCATCGACGCCGTCGGAGGGCTGACCGCATGATCGTCTCGGCACTCGATTCGCCGCGTCGCCAGGTCGCCGAAATCGACCATGCGTTGCTATGGTCGGCGCTGCTGCTTCTGCTCGGCGGTCTGGTGATGGTTTATTCGGCGTCGATCGCCATCGCCGAGGCCGGCCGCTTCACCAATCACCAGCCGGCCTACTACCTGATCCGCCACGCCATTTTCCTGTGCATCGGTCTGGTCGCGGCGGCGGTTGCCTTCCAGTTGCCGCTGACGGCCTGGCAACGCTATGCGCCGATCCTGTTCATGGTTGGTGTGGTCCTGCTGGCGATTGTGCTCATTCCCGGTATCGGCCGCGACGTCAACGGTGCCCGCCGCTGGCTACCGCTCGGTTTCGCCAACCTGCAGCCATCCGAGCTGATGAAGCTGTTTGCCGTGCTCTACGCCGCCGACTACACGATCCGCAAGATCAACGTCATGCACGACCTGAAGCAGGCCTTCCTGCCGATGTTCGCCGCCATGGCACTGGTCGGCATCCTGCTGCTCAAGGAGCCGGACTTTGGCGCCTTCGTGGTCATCATCTCGATCGCCATGGGCATCCTCTTCCTCGGCGGCCTCAAGGCGCGCATGTTCGCGCTGCTGATCGTCGGCCTGCTGATCGCCTTCGCGATCATGATCATCGTCTCGCCCTACCGGCGAGATCGGATCTTCGGCTTCATGGACCCGTGGGCCGACGCTTTTGGCCGCGGCTACCAGCTGTCGCATTCGCTGATCGCCTTCGGTCGCGGCGAACTGTTCGGCGTCGGCCTCGGCGCCAGCGTCGAGAAACTGTTCTATCTGCCCGAGGCACATACCGACTTCCTGCTCGCGGTGATCGGCGAGGAGTTGGGTTTCGTCGGCGTCCTGACCGTGATCGCCCTGTTCGCCGTGCTCGTCCAGCGCGCCTTCGCCATCGGTCGCCAATGCGTCCAGCTCGACCGCCTCTACCCGGCGCTGGTGGCAATGGGCATCGGCATCTGGCTGGGCGTCCAGTCCTTCATCAACATGGGCGTCAACGTCGGTCTGCTGCCGACCAAGGGCCTGACACTGCCGCTGATGAGCTTCGGCGGCTCGGGCATCCTCGCCAACTGCGTGGCATTGGCGATCCTGCTTCGGGTTGACTGGGAGAACAGGCAACTCATGCGGGGAGGGAAACTATGAGCAAAACCATCCTCATCATGGCCGGCGGCACCGGCGGCCACATCTTCCCGGCCCTGGCCGTTGCCGACAAGCTGCGTGACGCAGGCTGGCGCGTGGTCTGGCTGGGCAATCCAGAAGGCATGGAAGCGCGCCTGGTGCCGCAGCAGGGCTTCGAGATGGTCTGGGTGCGTTTTGCCGCGCTACGCGGCAAGGGCTTGTTGCGCAAACTGCTGTTGCCGGTCAACCTGTTGCGCGGCTTCTGGCAGGGTTGGCAGGCGATCCGCCAGGTCAAGCCGAACGTGGTGCTGGGCATGGGCGGCTACATCACTTTCCCGGGCGGGATGATGGCGGCCTTGAGCGGGGTGCCGCTGGTGCTGCACGAACAGAATTCGGTCGCCGGCCTGGCCAACCGGGTGCTGGCCGGTGTTGCCGACCGCATTGCCAGCGGTTTCCCGGAGGTACTGAACAAGGGGGTCTGGCTGGGCAACCCGGTGCGGCCGGAAATCGCCACCGTGAAGGCGCCGACCGAGCGCTTCGCCGGCCGTGAGGGCGCCCTGCGCCTGCTGGTCATCGGTGGCAGCCTGGGCGCCCAGGCGCTCAACGAAACGGTGCCGCAGGGCCTGGCCCTGCTGGCCGCCGACCAGCAGCCGCAGATCGTGCACCAGGCCGGTGAGAAAAACATCGATGCGCTCAAGGCGGCCTACGCCGCGGTCGGCGTGCAAGCCCACTGCGTGCCCTTCATCGAGGACATGGCCGGTGCCTACGAATGGGCCGACCTGGTCATCTGCCGTGCCGGTGCCCTGACCATCGCCGAACTGGCGGCGGTCGGCGTGGCCAGCATCCTGGTGCCCTTCCCGCATGCGGTCGATGACCATCAGACGGCCAACGCCAAATTCCTGGTCAATGTCGGTGGCGCCTTCCTGTTGCCGCAAAGCCAACTGACACCGGATGCGATCGCGCTGATCCGCAATTACTCGCGCAGCCAGCTGCTGGAAATGGCCGAAAAGGCCCGCAGCCTGGCCAAGCCGGACGCCACGCTGGACGTGGTCAATCTCTGTATCGAAGCTGCCAAATGAGACACAAGGTCAAACACATCCACTTCGTCGGCGTCGGCGGCTCGGGCATGAGCGGCATCGCCGAAGTGCTCGCCCACCTCGACTACACGGTCAGCGGTTCCGACATCGCCGCCAGCGCGACGACGCGTCGCCTGGAAGGCGAGGGCGTGCGGGTGACCATCGGCCACGCCGCGGAAAACATCGCCGGGGCTGATGCGGTGGTGGTGTCCACCGCAGTCAAGGAAGACAATCCGGAAGTCATCGCCGCCCGCGACAAGCGCATTCCGGTGGTGCCGCGGGCGCAGATGCTGGCCGAGCTGATGCGCCTCAAGCGCGGTATCGCCATCGCCGGCACCCACGGCAAAACGACGACGACCAGCCTGGTCACCAGCATCCTGGCCGAAGGCGGTGTTGATCCGACCTTCGTCATCGGCGGCCGGCTCAACGCTGCCGGCGCCAACGCGCGGCTGGGCAGCGGCGATTTCCTGGTGGCCGAGGCGGATGAATCCGACGCCTCCTTCCTCTTCCTGTCGCCGGTGATTTCTGTGGTCACCAACATCGACGCCGACCACATGGAAACCTACGGCCACGACTTCGAGCGGCTCAAGGGCGCCTTCGTCGATTTCCTCAACCGCCTGCCGTTCTACGGCGTCGCCGTGCTCTGCGCCGACGACGCCAACGTGCGCGCGATCATGCCGCAGGTGAGCAAGCAGATCGTCACTTACGGGCTGAGCCCGGAAGCCAATTTCCGTGCCGAGAATGTGGTCGCCGACGGCGCTCAGATGCGTTTCACTTGCGTCCGCGTCAACGGCACGACCTCGCGCCTGGAGATCACGCTGAACACGCCGGGCATGCACAACGTGCTCAACGCGTTGTCGGCGATTGCTGTTGCCACCGAGCTCGGTATCGCCGATACGGCGATCGTCAAGGCGCTCGCCGAGTTCAAAGGCGTCGGTCGGCGCTTCCAGCGTTACGGCGAAGTTGCGCTGCCGACGGGCGGCAGCTTCACCTTGGTCGACGACTACGGGCACCACCCGGTCGAGATGGCGGCGACGCTGGCCGCCGCCCGCGGTGCTTTCCCTGGCCGTCGCCTGCTGCTGGCCTTCCAGCCGCATCGCTACACGCGCACCCGCGACTGCTTCGAGGATTTCGTCAAGGTGTTGTCGACGGTCGATGCACTGTGCCTGGCCGAGATCTACGCCGCCGGCGAAGCGCCCATCGTCGCTGCCGACGGCCGCTCGCTGGCGCGCGCCCTGCGTGTCGCCGGCAAGGTTGAGCCGGTGTTCGTCGAGGACATCGCGGCGATGCCGCAAACGATCATGGATGTCGCCCGCGATGGTGACGTGGTGTTGACCATGGGTGCCGGTTCGATCGGTGCGGTGCCCGGCAAACTGGTGGAAGACAAATGAGCGGGTTCGGCAAGGTTGCAGTCCTCTTCGGTGGTACTTCCGCCGAGCGCGAGGTTTCCCTGAACAGCGGTGCGCGCGTGCTGGCCGCGCTGCAGGGTCAGGGCATCGATGCACATCCTTTCGATCCGGCCAGCCAGCCGCTCGACGCGCTGAAGGGCTACGACCGCGCCTTCATCGCGCTGCACGGTCGGCACGGCGAGGACGGCACGATCCAGGGCGCGCTCGAAGTCATGCACATCCCCTACACCGGCTCCGGCGTGCTCGCTTCGGCGCTGGCGATGGACAAGTTCCGCACCAAGCTGATGTGGCAGGCCGCCGGTCTGCCGGTGCCGGAATATGCGCTGCTCAACGCCGGTTCGGATTTCGCCGACATCGAGGAAGAGCTCGGCCTGCCGTTGTTCGTCAAGCCAGCGCGCGAGGGTTCGTCGATTGGCGTGACCAAGGTCAAGGCACCGGGCGAGCTGAAGGCAGCCTACGCCGAAGCAGCTCGCCACGACCCGCTGGTGATCGTCGAGAAGGGTGTGATGGGCGGCGAATACACGGTCGGTATCGTCGGCGACCAGGTGCTGCCGATCATCAAGATCGAACCGGCCACCGAGTGGTACGACTACGAAGCCAAGTACAACCGCGACGACACCCGCTACCTCTGCCCTTGCGGCCTGTCGGAAGCGAAGGAAATGCAGATCCGCGCGCAGGCGCTGGAAGCATTCCGCATGCTCGACGGGCGCGGCTGGGGGCGGGTCGATTTTCTGATGGACGAGGACGGCAATCACTATTTCCTGGAAGTGAACACCGCGCCGGGCATGACCGACCATTCGCTGGTGCCGATGGGCGCTCGGGCGGCGGGCATGGACTACGCCGCGCTGGTGCGCCGCGTCCTCGAACTGGCCGCCAACGACTGAGACGATGAATGTGGCACAAACCGCAACTGCTGACCGCAATCGCCGACCTGCTCATGCTGGTCGGCGCGGCTGCCTTGCTGGCGGCGGGCGCCGTCTGGTTGGTGCGGGTGCCGTCCTTGCCGGTCAAGCAGGTGGTGTTCGTCGAGCCGCTGGCGCATGTGCGCCGTGGCGAAATCGAGCAGGTGCTGCCGTCGGCCTTGCGCGGCAATTTCTTCAGCCTCGACCTGGAAGCGGTGCGGGTGGCGCTGGAGCAGTTGCCCTGGGTGCGGCGGGCGCATGTGCGCCGGGTGTGGCCGGCCCAGCTGGAAGTGTCGATCGAGGAACACAAGGCGGTGGCGCGTTGGGGCGAGGGATTTGCCGAAATGGTGAACAGCCATGGCGAAGTGTTCGCTGCCCTGATGCCGGACAACGAGATGCGGGCTCTCCCCTTGTTGTCGGGACCGCCGGGAACGGCGCACGAGGTGTTGGAGCGCTTCGTCACCTTCAACCAGAAATTGGCGGCGATCGGCGAGCGGGCGCGGCAGGTTTCCCTGTCGCCGCGGCTGGCCTGGCAGGTGAAGCTGGAGAACGGCATGCGTCTGGAAATCGGCCGGGAAAACCCGAAATTGCCGGTCGAGCCGCGCCTGGAACGTTTCGTGGCGGTGTATCCGTCGATGGTGGCCGGTTTGACGGTACCGCCGACGGTTGTGGATTTGAGGTATCCGAACGGCTTCGCGATGAAGATCGCGGGCGAGGGGAAGGGAAAGTAAGACTATGAGCAGGGACAACAAGGACCTGGTGGTTGGCCTGGACATCGGTACGTCGAAGATCGTGGCGCTGGTTGCCGATCTCGACAACGAGGGCCGTCTGAGCGTGATTGGCATGGGCTCGCAGGATTCGCGCGGGCTGAAGAAGGGCGTCGTGGTCAACATCGAGGAAACGGTGCACACCATCAGCCGCGTCATCCAGGAAGTCGAATTGATGGCCGACTGCAAGGTCAGCCATGTGTATACCGGGATCGCCGGCAGCCACATCAAGAGCTTCAACTCGAACGGCATGGTGGCGATCAAGGACAAGGAAGTGACGCAGGCCGACGTCGAGCGCGTGATCGAGACGGCGCGGGCGATGCCGATTCCGGCCGAGCAGGAAATCCTGCACATCCTCACCCAGGAATTCGTCATCGACGGCCAGGACGGCATCCGCGAGCCGATTGGGATGAGCGGCATGCGCCTGGAAGTGAAGACGCACATCGTCACCGGCGCCGTGTCGGCGGCGCAGAACATCGTCAAGTGCGTGCGCCGCTGCGGCCTGGAAGTGAACGACCTGGTGCTGCAACCGCTGGCTTCCAGCTACGCGACCCTGTCCGAGGACGAGAAGGATCTCGGCGTCTGCCTGATCGACATCGGCGGCGGCACCACCGATATCGCCGTGTGGACCCAGGGCGCGATCCGCCACACTTCGGTGATTCCGATTGCCGGCGACCAGATCACCAACGACATCGCCATGGCGCTGCGTACGCCGACGCGCGAGGCCGAAGACATCAAGTGCAAGTACGGCTGCGCCCTGGCGCAACTGGCCGACATTTCGGAGAACCTCGACGTCGCCGGGGTGGACGACCGGCCGAGCCGCAAGCTGAGCCGCCGGGCGTTGGCCGACGTGATCCAGCCGCGGGTCGAGGAGTTGTTCGAGTTGATCCAGCACGAGTTGCGCAGGGCCGGGTTCGAGGAAGTCCTGTCGTCGGGCATCGTCCTCACCGGCGGCGCCAGCGCCATGCCGGGGATGGTCGAACTGGGCGAGGAAATCTTCCACATGCCGGTGCGTCTGGGTAATCCCAAGTACGCCGGCAGTTTGTCCGATGTGGTCCAGAACCCGCGTTTTTCGACTGCCTACGGCTTGCTGCTCGAAGCCCAGGCGCAGCGCAAGCGCGGCCAGAAGATTCAGGAGAAGCAGGGCATCAAGGATGTCTTCTCCAGCATGAAACAGTGGTTTTCCAAGAATTTCTGATTTGTTTTTGAACGGTTTTTTCAGAGGAGGTCGTCATGTTTGAAATCATCGAGAAGGAAGAAGAACTCGGTACCGTGATCAAGGTATTCGGGGTGGGCGGTGCTGGCGGCAATGCCATCGAGCACATGATTCGCGAAGGGGTGAACGGCGTCGAATTCATCGCAGCCAATACCGATGCCCAGGCGCTGGCGCGCAATGCCGCGTCGAGCAAGCTGTCGCTCGGCAAGACCGGGCTCGGTGCCGGCGCCAAGCCGGAAGCCGGCAAGGCGGCGGCGGACGCGCACCGCGACGAAATCCGCGAGGCGCTGACCGGCGCCCACATGGCTTTCATCACTGCCGGCATGGGTGGCGGCACGGGTACCGGCGCGGCTCCGGTGGTTGCCGAGATCGCCCGCGAAATGGGCATCCTGACCGTCGGCGTGGTGACCAAGCCGTTCAGCTTCGAGGGCGGCAAGCGGATGAAGTCGGCCGAAGCCGGTATCGCCGAATTCTCCAAGCATGTCGATTCGCTGATCGTCATCCTCAACGACAAGTTGATGGAAGTCATGGGCGACGACGCTGACGTCGACGATTGCTTCAAGGCGGCCGATGACGTGCTCAAGAACGCGGTCGGCGGTATCGCCGAAATCATTACCTACCCGGGCCTGGTCAACGTCGACTTCGAAGACGTGCGCACGGTGATGGGCGAAATGGGTCGCGCCATGATGGGTTCTGCCGCTGCCGCCGGTGTTGACCGCGCGCGCATCGCTGCCGAACAGGCGGTTGCCTCGCCGCTGCTCGAAGGGGTGAATCTGTCCGGTGCCCGTGGTGTGCTGGTCAACATCACCGCTGCCAAGGGCAACCTGAAGATGAAGGAAGTCAATGAGGTGATGAACACCGTCAAGGCCTTCGCGGCCGACGACGCTCACATCATCTTCGGCGCCGTGTACGACGAACTGATGGGCGACGCCCTGCGCGTCACCGTGGTCGCCACCGGCCTCGGCCAGGCTGCCGCCAAGCGTCAGAACTTCGAGGTGATCAACACGCCGATGGTCGAAGCCGTTGCCACCGGCACGCACGATGCCGTCGCCTTCAACAGCGGCTCGGCCATCGACTACAACCAGATTGCCGATGTGCCGGCCGTCGTGCGCAAGCGCAACGTCACCGTCGAGGCGCTGGCCAACAGCGGGGTCGACCGTTACGACATTCCGGCCTTCCTGAGAAAGCAGGCGGACTGATCTGTAACAAAAACTCTCTCTGAAAAAGGGTGGCGGCGCATTGTGCTAAAATGCGCCGCCTTCCCCAATCATTCAAAGACTTAAAACAACAATGCTCAAGCAACGTACGCTGAAGACGGTCATTTCTGCCTCGGGCGTCGGTCTGCATGGAGGCGTCAAGGTCAACCTGACCCTGCGCCCGGCCGCTCCGGATACCGGCATCGTCTTCCGTCGCGTTGATCTGCCCGAACCAGTCGACATTCCCGCGCAGGCGGTTTTGATCGGCGACACCCGCATGTGTTCCTGTCTGGAACGCGACGGGGTCAAGGTCGGTACCATCGAACACCTGATGTCGGCGCTGTGTGGCCTCGGCATCGACAATGCCTGGATCGATATCGATGCGCCGGAGGTGCCCATCCTCGACGGATCGGCCGCACCCTTCGTGTTCCTGATCCAGTCGGCGGGCATCGAGGAGCAGAATGCCGCCAAGAAATTCATCCGTGTCACCCGTCCGATCGAAGTGACGGACGGCGACAAATGGGCGCGTTTCACGCCCTATGAAGGCTATCGCCTGAGTTTTTCCATCGTCTTCAACCACCCGGCCATCGACAAGTCGGCGCAGAAGGCGGTGATCGACTTCGCCGAACAGTCCTACGTGCGCGAAGTCTCACGGGCGCGCACCTTCGGTTTCATGCAGGAAGTCGAATACCTGCGCGAGAACGGTCTGGCGCTCGGCGGTGGTCTGGAAAACGCCATCGTCCTCGACGAGTTCCGCGTGCTCAACCAGGATGGCTTGCGCTACGGCGACGAGTTCGTCAAGCACAAGATCCTGGATGCCGTCGGCGACCTCTACTTGCTTGGTCATCCGCTGCTGGCCGACTACAGCTCGCACAAGGGCGGTCATGCCCTGAACAATCAGTTGGCGCGCGCGCTGCTGCAACAGCAGGAATCCTGGGAACTGGTGAGCTTCGCCCAGGAAGCCGATGCCCCGCAGGGCGTCACCCGCTGGCTGGCGCAGGCCGCCTGAGGCCAATCACTCCAACCTGAGCGAACGCTGCAATAGTGTGTCGAGCGCCTGGCGCAGTCTGCCCGGCGGCATCGCCTCGGCCGTGCTGCGTAACACCTCCGCTGCCTTGCCGGAAATGGGCTTGATGGTGGAAGTGGTTGATCGGTATAAGGATTGTCGTGGTTGAACTTTTACCTCGATCTCGTTACACTCGGCCCCTTCTAAAGATAACTCGCCACATAGTCGCCGGCTAAGCTGGCGCAATTTGGCGGCGACTGCGCCGTTTTCGGCGTGGATGACAATCTTCCCCGACTTGTAATTGGCGACATGCGCTGCATGGCGCAGTGAGCCGGGGGCTAGCTCGTCGAATCGGCTGGAGAGCTTCAGCAGCAGTCTGGCGTGGGCCATCACCCGGCCGACCGCGGCATCGGCGTCAAGGTAGTGCTCAGGCGCTTTGTACATAGGAGGATCCGTGCAGATTATCGTTGTTTCTCGCCATCTGAAGTCGGCGCGTACGATCACCATTATGCCGCGGCATGTGGTCGGCGTGCTGGCCGTGTTCTTCTTCCTCGTATTTCTGTCTTCGGTCTTCTTTTCCTTCATCTCCCTGCATTTCCGCCTGCCCATCGTCGAGAACATCCTCCTTTCCGTGCAGCAGCAGGAGACGCGGCAGACCCGTGATTACATCACCAATAACCTCAACCTGATGGCTACCCGCCTCGGTGAATTGCAGGGGCGTCTGCTGCAACTCGATTCACTCGGTGAGCGCGTTTCCGATCTCGCTGGGATCAAATCCAAGACTGCTGCCGAAGCTCAGGCCCGTCCCGGCCAGGGCGGGCCCTTCCTGCCGGCCCCCCTGTCGGCCAGTGAGCTGCAACGCGAGATCGAGCGCCTGGCCCAGGCTGTTGACTATCGGGCCGACGAACTGGCCTTCATGGAGTTCAAACTGCTCGAGAAACGGGTCGAGGAACGCCTGATGCCGACCACCCTGCCGGTCAAGAACGCTGTTTTTGGTTCGAGTTTTGGTTATCGCAACGATCCCTTCTCCGGCCTGCGTTCGCGTCACGATGGGCTGGATTTCTCGGCGCCCCCTGGCACGCCGGTGGTGGCAGCGGCAGATGGCGTGGTACTGGCGGCTTCCTACCATCCGGAATTCGGCAACATGATCGACATCGATCATGGCGACGGCCTGCTTTCGCGCTACGCGCATCTGTCGCGCATGGACGTGGCCGAATCGCAGATTGTCCGGCGTGGAGAAAAAATCGGGGCGGTTGGCTCGACCGGGCGGTCGACCGGGCCGCACCTGCATTTCGAGGTACGCATGCTCGGCGTCCCCCAGAATCCGGCCGCTTTCCTCAAGCGCGGCGAGAACGTCGCCAGCCTGCGACGCCCCTGAGCCGGGTGCCGGTCGCCGCCGGCATGACCTCGATACGCAGACCGGGCATGCTAGAATCCCGGCTTCTTTGCTCACGTCTGCGCAATTCCTTATTCCATCGCGATGATATCCGGCCTACTCAAGAAGATTTTCGGCAGCCGCAATGACCGGCTGATCAAGCAGTACATGCAGGTCGTGCGCAAGATCAACGCGCTCGAGGCGGCGACCAGTGCGCTGGCCGGTGATGAA
>DILW01000083.1 GCA_002425245.1 Betaproteobacteria bacterium UBA5582
GTCGGCGCGCCGCTGGCGCAGGCGCTGGAACAGCGCGGCGTCGGCCGGCGCCAGGTCGACCACTGGGGCGCGGCTGGCCTTGCTCGGCGCGCTGCGTTTCCTGGTTGGCCGGCGCAGTTGAACCGCGCGTTGCCCCTTGAGCACTTCGCGCGCTGCTTCGGTCAGTTGCAGGGCGCCGTGCTCGGTCATGTCGACATGGACCAGGCCGGCGGCGGCGAGCTGGCGGAAGACGCTCTTCCATTCGCGCTCGTCGAGTTCGCCGCCGACGCCGAAGGTGGGCAACTGATCGTGGCCCCACTGGCGCATCTTGTCGCTGGCCTTGCCGCGCAGCACGTCGATCAGGTGGCTGACGCCGAAGCGCATGCCGGTGCGGTAGATCGCCGACAGCGCCTTCTGCGCCGCCTGGGTGCCGTCCCACAGTTCCGGCGGTTCGGCGCAGACGTCGCAGTTGCCGCAGGGCTGACGCTCCTCGCCGAAGTAGTTGAGCAGCACCTGGCGCCGGCAGCGCGGCGCCTCGCAATAGGCGAGCAGGGCGGTCAGGCGTTGCGATTCGAGGATTTTCTGGCCTTCGCCGGCGCCCGATTCGGCGATGCGCGCGTGCTGCAGGGCGACGTCCTGCATGCCGTAGGCCATCCAGGCTTCCGACGGTTCGCCGTCGCGGCCGGCGCGACCGGTTTCCTGATAGTAGGCCTCGATGCTTTTCGGCAGGTCGAGGTGGGCGACGAAGCGCACGTCGGGCTTGTCGATGCCCATGCCGAAGGCGATCGTCGCGCACATGACGAGGCCGTCCTCGCGCAGGAAGCGGCGCTGGTTGGCGGCGCGTTCGTCGGCCGGCAGTCCGGCGTGGTAGGGCAGCGCCAGGTAACCTTGAGTCGACAGCCAGGCGGCAGTTTCCTCGACCTTCTTGCGCGACAGGCAGTAGACGATGCCGGCCTGGCCTTTGCGCCCACCGAGGAAGCCGAGCAATTGCTGGCGGGCGTTGTCCTTCTCGACGACGGTGTAGCGGATGTTCGGGCGGTCGAAGCTGGACAGGAAGACGCGCGCTTCGCCGAGGCCAAGGCGCTGCAGCATCTCGTTCTGTGTCGCCCGGTCGGCGGTGGCGGTCAGCGCGATGCGCGGTACCCGCGGGTAGCGTTCGTGCAGAGCCGACAACTGCAGGTATTCCGGGCGGAAATCGTGCCCCCATTGCGACACGCAGTGCGCCTCGTCGATGGCGAACAGGGCGAGCTTGCCGGCTTCGTACAGCGCGTCGAAGATGGCCAGGGTGCGGTCGAGCATCAGCCGTTCGGGGGCGATGTAGACGAGGTCGAGCTGGCCGGCGAAGATCGCCTGTTCGACCGCCTGCGCTTCACGCCGGTCGAGCGTCGAGTTGAGCACGGCGGCGCGGACGCCGAGCTGGGTCAGCGCGTCGACCTGGTCCTGCATCAGCGCGATCAGCGGCGAGACGACGATGGCGCAACCCGGGCGCAGCAGTGCTGGAATCTGGTAGCAGAGGCTCTTGCCGCCGCCGGTCGGCATCAGCACCAGGGCGTCGCCGCCGCCGGCGACGTGGGCGATGATTTCCGCCTGTTCGCCGCGGAAGGCGGGGTAGCCGAAGACATCGCGCAGGATGTCGAGGGCGCTGCCGTTCTGCTTCATCGGTCGGTCGGGCGCAGGGCTTCGCGGCGCAGCGCTTCGCCGTCCCAGACCAGGCATTCGCCGCGGTCCTCGTGCCAGTCGGCGAGCACCCAGCGTTCGACGTGAATGCCGTCGACGATGTGGTCGTGCGTGGCCGGCTGGTGCGTGTGGCCGTGGATGAAGGTGGCGTAGCCGTGCTGGCGCAGGAAATCCTCGGTGGCTGCCGGCTGCAGGTCGGTGTAGGGGTTTTCCTTGGCGCGCTGGCTGGTTTCGGAAACCTCGCGCATGTGCGCGGCGATGGCCCGCCGTTCGGCCAGCGGCTTGGCCAGCAGTGCCGCCTGCCAGGCCGGATCGCGGACCTGCGCGCGGAAGGCCATGTACTCGGTGTCGTCTAGACATAGGGCGTCGCCGTGGGCAAGCACGAACTGCCATTCGGCGGTGGACAGGATGTAGGGGTCGGCGATCAGGCGCACCCCGGTGCGGGCGGCAAAACCGTCGCCGAGCAGGAAGTCGCGGTTGCCATGCATGAGGCTGATGGCCAGGCCGGCATCGCTGGCGGCGCGCAGGGCAGTGACGATGCGCGCGTGGTAGGGATCGTCGATGTCGTCGTCGCCGATCCAGGCTTCGAAGAGATCACCGAGGATGTAGAGCTGTTCGGCCTGGCGGGCGCGGCCAGCGAGAAAGTCGAGGAACAAACAAGTCGCCCCGGGAGACCGGGGCGACAGGTGCAGGTCGGAAACGAAGAGGATCAAACCACTTCCGCTTTTTCGATGATCACGTCTTCCTTCGGCACATCCTGATGGAAACCCTTGCTGCCGGTCGGCACTGCGCGGATCTTGTCGACCACCTCGAGGCCCTCGACGACCTGGCCGAAGACGCAGTAGCCCCAGCCCGAGCCGGACGGCGCGCGGAAGTCGAGGAAGTCGTTATCGACAGTGTTGATGAAGAACTGGGCGGTGGCCGAGTGCGGGTCGTTGGTGCGCGCCATGGCGATGCTGCCGCGAACGTTCTTGAGGCCGTTGGCGGCTTCGTTTTCGATCGGGTCGCGGGTTTCCTTCTGCTTCATGCCCGGTTCCATGCCGCCGCCCTGGATCATGAAATCCTTGATCACGCGGTGGAAGATGGTGCCGTTATAGTGGCCTGCCTCGACGTAGGCGATGAAGTTTTCAACGGTCTTCGGTGCCTTCTCTGCGTCGAGTTCGAGGGTGATGACGCCGTGGTTGGTGGTCAGCTTGATCATGAGGTGTCCTTATTTTTCGGAGAGAATCTTGACGCTCTGGATGACGACCGGCGTCCGCGGAACGTCGCCGTGCATGCCGACATTGGTGGTGGGAACCTGGGCGATGGCGTCGACCACGTTCATGCCCTCGGTCACCTTGCCAAAGACGGCGTACCCCCAGCCGTCACGGCTCGGGTAGTCGAGCGGCAGGTTGTCGCTATGGTTGATGAAAAACTGCGCGGTGGCCGAGTGCGGGTCCATGGTGCGGGCCATGGCGATGGTGCCGCGACGGTTCTTCAGGCCGTTCTTCGCCTCGTTCTCGATGGCTGCGCGGGTCGGCTTCTTGTTCATGCTGGCGTCGAAACCGCCGCCCTGGATCATGAATCCGGGAATGACGCGGTGAAAGACGGTGCCGTTGTAGAAACCGTCACGCGCGTACCGCAGGAAATTGGCGCTGCTCTTGGGGGCTTTTTCCGCGTCGAGTTCGATCACGATGCGGCCCATGCTGGTCTGCATTTCCAGCGTCGGTGCGGCCCAGGCGGCGCCGGACAGGGAGAGGGCGGCGATGATGCCGATCAGCTTGTTCATGGTCAGGCGGCTCCTTCGTAAATGATTTTCCATTGACCGCCTTCTCGCACCCAGTACTGGCGTTTCTTCATGCGGTTGTTGAGGTTGTTGCTGCGGTAGTCCTGGTCGAAGGTGACGACCACCACTTCGTCCTTGCCGGGGTTGCGGAAGACCGACAGGTTCTTCAGTTCCAGCTTGATCCATTCCTTGCCGTTGTTGACCTGCTGCTTCTGGGCGGCGAATTCCTGGAAGTTCTGGTCGCCGGCGCGGAATTCGCGCGAATAGTGCGACAGGTAACGGCCCATGTCGCGGCTTTCCCAGTCGGCGCGCCAGCTCTCGATGCTGCGGTTGAGCTCGTCGCGCTCGCGCGCCCAGTCGTCGAGCGACAGCCAGTCCACGCTGTTGCTGATGATGACCGGGGTCAGGCCGACCTGAAGATTTTCCCGGATCGCCTCCAGATCCTGGTTGGTCAGCACGACGCAGCCATCGGAAGCGAGCGGCGGGCGGGCAAAGGTGTCGGATGGGGTGCCGTGCAGCCAGATGCCGCTGCCGCCGCGTCCCTGGCGCCGGTCCCACTCGTTCGGATAGTTGATCGGGAAGGCGCCGTTGCCATACAGATCGGGGAGCTTCTGCCGGGAGAGGTCGGCGGTGACGTGATAAACGCCGATTGGGGTCTTCTTGTCGCCTTCGGCCAGCTTGTTGGCCCCGAGCTTGCCCTGGGTGACGTAGTAGTCCGCGACAAAGCGCGGCCGACCACCGTTCTTCAGATCGTTCTCATAGAGGTAAAGCCGGGAGCGTTGCATGTCGACAACCACGGCGTAGCGCTGGTCGGGACGCATCTGCAACAGGTAGCGCGGAACGAAGTCGGCCGGCGGCTTCTCGCGGTAAGCCTGGAGGCGCTTGAGCGCTTCGTCGCGCAGATCGTTCACTTGCTCCGCGGGGGCGCCCTGCAATCCGCCAAAGCCTTCCAGCGGACGGGCGCGGGCCAGCAGCAGGTCACCCTTGATCAGGTGAGCGAGCCGATAATTCGGGTATTGCTGAAGCAGGGACTCGGTCAGTTGCAGGGCCAAGCCCAGGTTGCGCCCTTCGATTTCCTTGAAGATGCGTGCGAGCTGGGATTCCGGACCGGCATCTGAAAGTGTGGCTGGCAGTTTTGCTTCGCCGCTGGCGTCACTGGTTCGTACCGGCCAAGCAGGAAACTCCCCCGGTTGTTGAGCAACGGGGGAGGTGACCTGTGGATCCTCTTGCTGAAAATA
>DILW01000130.1:0-397 GCA_002425245.1 Betaproteobacteria bacterium UBA5582
TACACTTCGCCCGTGAAGTGGGTGTGCGGGGTGATCGAACCCGGCTTGCACAGCACTTGACCACGTTCGACGTCTTCACGCTTGGTACCACGCAGCAGCGCGCCAATGTTGTCGCCAGCNNTCGATGATCTTGGCGACGACGCCGGCGCCGACGGTACGACCGCCTTCGCGGATGGCGAAGCGCAGACCTTCTTCCATGGCGATCGGGGCAATCAGCTTGACCGTCATCTGGATGTTGTCACCCGGCATGACCATTTCCGTGCCTTCCGGCAGCGAGATCGCGCCGGTCACGTCGGTCGTGCGGAAGTAGAACTGCGGACGGTAGTTGTTGAAGAACGGGGTGTGACGACCACCTTCGTCCTTCGACAGAACGTACACTTCGCCCGTGAAGTGGGTG
>DILW01000130.1:713-16956 GCA_002425245.1 Betaproteobacteria bacterium UBA5582
CAGCGCGCCAATGTTGTCGCCAGCTTGACCTTGGTCGAGCAGCTTGCGGAACATTTCAACACCGGTACAGGTGGTCTTGACCGTCGGACGGATACCGACGATTTCGATTTCTTCGCCAACCTTGACGATACCGCGCTCGACGCGACCCGTAACAACGGTACCGCGACCCGAGATCGAGAACACGTCTTCGACCGGCATCAGGAACGGCATGTCGACCGCGCGTTCCGGCGTCGGGATGTAGGAGTCCAGGGCGTCAGCCAGACGGAAGATCGACGGCTCGCCGATTTCGGACTGGTCGCCTTCGAGGGCCTTCAGGGCCGAACCGTGGATGATCGGGGTGTCGTCGCCCGGGAAGTCGTACTTGGACAGCAGCTCGCGCAGTTCCATTTCGACCAGCTCGAGCAGCTCGGCGTCGTCAACCATGTCGCACTTGTTCATGTACACCAGAACGTACGGCACGCCAACCTGGCGAGCCAGCAGGATGTGCTCGCGGGTCTGCGGCATCGGGCCATCAGCGGCCGAGCAAACCAGGATCGCGCCGTCCATCTGGGCTGCACCGGTAATCATGTTCTTGACGTAGTCGGCGTGGCCCGGGCAATCAACGTGGGCGTAGTGACGGTTGGCAGTTTCGTATTCGACGTGGGCGGTGTTGATCGTGATGCCGCGCGCCTTTTCTTCCGGCGCCGCATCGATCTGGTCGTATGCCTTGGCGGCACCGCCGAACTTGGCGGCCAGCACCGTGGTGATCGCTGCCGTCAGCGTGGTCTTGCCGTGGTCAACGTGACCAATCGTGCCAACGTTGACGTGGGGCTTGGTCCGTTCAAATTTTTCCTTGGCCATTATCGGTTCTCCAATAAAGCTTACTTCTTGTTGATGACCGCTTCAGCGACGTTCTTCGGCGCTTCGACGTAGTGCTTGAATTCCATGGTGTAGGTGGCGCGACCTTGGGACAGCGAGCGCAGCGAGGTGGCGTAGCCGAACATTTCGGACAGCGGCACTTCGGCGCGGACTTCCTTGGTACCACCCGGCAGATCGTCCATACCCTGAACGATGCCGCGACGCGACGACAGGTCGCCCATGACGTTACCCATGTAGTCTTCCGGGGTCTCGACGACGACCGACATCATCGGCTCGAGCAGCGTCGGGCTGGCCTTCTTCATGCCTTCCTTGAAAGCCATCGAAGCCGCCATGCGGAACGCGTTTTCGTTCGAGTCAACGTCGTGGTAGGAACCGTCGAACAGCGTGAACTTGATATCGACGACCGGGAAGCCGGCGAGCACACCGCTACCGATGGCATCCTGCAGACCCTTGTCGACCGCCGGGATGTATTCACGGGGCACGACACCGCCCTTGATGGCGTCGACGAACTCATAGCCCTTGCCGGCTTCGTTCGGCTCGATCTTGAGCCAGACGTGACCGAACTGACCGCGACCACCGGACTGCTTGACGAACTTGCCTTCCTGTTCGACGGCCTTCTTGATGCATTCGCGGTAGGCAACCTGCGGCGCACCGACGGCGGCTTCAACATTGAATTCACGCTTCATGCGATCGACGATGATGTCGAGGTGCAGTTCGCCCATACCGGAGATGATGGTCTGGCCGGATTCTTCGTCGGTGCGCACGCGGAAGGAAGGATCTTCGGCAGCCAGACGACCCAGCGCGATACCCATCTTTTCCTGGTCGGCCTTGGTCTTCGGCTCGACGGCAACGTGAATCACCGGCTCCGGGAAGACCATGCGCTCGAGAATGATCGGCGCGTCCGGATCACAAAGGGTTTCACCGGTGGTGACTTCC
This sequence comes from Betaproteobacteria bacterium UBA5582, assembly GCA_002425245.1. Taxonomy (GTDB): domain Bacteria; phylum Pseudomonadota; class Gammaproteobacteria; order Burkholderiales; family Rhodocyclaceae; genus Azonexus. The sequence goes on from DILW01000130.1 coordinate 2,508, forward strand.
TTCAGACCGACACAGGCAGCGATGTCGCCGGCCAGAACTTCCTTGATTTCTTCGCGGTTGTTGGCGTGCATCTGCAGGATGCGGCCGATACGTTCCTTCTTGCCCTTGACCGAGTTGTAAACGGTCGCACCGGAGCTCAGAACGCCCGAGTAAACGCGGATGAAGGTCAGCTGACCAACGAACGGGTCGGTCATCAGCTTGAAGGCCAGCGCCGAGAACTTCTCGCTGTCGTCAGCCTTGCGCGACACTTCCTGCTCACGCTCGTCCACGCCCTGAACCGGCGGGATATCGACCGGCGACGGCAGCAGTTCGACGACGGCATCCAGCATGCGCTGCACGCCCTTGTTCTTGAACGCGGTACCGCACAGCATCGGCTGGATTTCGCAGGCCAGGGTGCGCATGCGCAGACCCAGCTTGATCTTCTCTTCCGACAGCTCGCCGTTTTCCAGGTACTCGTTCATCAGATCTTCAGAGGCTTCAGCAGCCGCTTCGATCATCTGCTCGCGCCAGGTCTGGGCGGTCTCGAGCAACTCAGCCGGGATCTCGCGGTAGTCGAACTTCATGCCCTGGGATGCCTCATCCCAGTAGATCGCCTTCATCTTGAGCAGATCGACGACACCCTCGAAGGTATCTTCCGCGCCGATGGGGATGACGATCGGCACCGGGCTCGCCTTCAGACGGGTCTTCATCTGATCGACGACCTTGAAGAAGTTGGCGCCGGAGCGGTCCATCTTGTTCACGAAGGCCAGACGCGGCACCTTGTACTTGGTCGCCTGACGCCAGACGGTTTCCGACTGCGGCTGGACGCCACCGACCGCGCAGTAGACCATGCAGGCGCCGTCAAGGACGCGCATCGAACGTTCGACTTCAATGGTGAAGTCAACGTGTCCCGGGGTGTCGATAATGTTGAAGCGGTGTTCCGGGAAGGAATTGTCCATCCCCTTCCAGAAACAGGTGGTCGCTGCGGAGGTGATGGTGATGCCACGCTCCTGCTCCTGCTCCATCCAGTCCATGGTGGCGGCGCCATCATGCACTTCACCGATCTTGTGGTTAACACCGGTGTAGTACAGGATGCGCTCGGTCGTGGTGGTCTTGCCGGCGTCGATGTGCGCGCTGATACCGATGTTGCGGTAGCGCTCGATAGGGGTTTTACGGGCCACGGTAGATACCTTCGTAGTAAATGGATTAGAAGCGGAAGTGGGCGAAAGCCTTGTTGGCTTCGGCCATGCGATGCACTTCGTCACGCTTCTTGACTGCACCGCCACGGTTTTCGGCAGCTTCCATCATTTCGGCAGCCAGACGCTGACCCATGGACTTTTCCGAGCGCTTGCGGGCAAACTCACGCAACCAGCGCATGGCCAGGGCGGCACGACGGGCCGGACGCACTTCGACGGGCACCTGGTAGTTGGCACCACCGACGCGACGCGACTTCACTTCGACCATCGGCTTGACGTTAGCCATGGCAGAACCGAAGACTTCCAGCGGATCCTTGCCGGACTTGGTGCTGATGATTTCAAAGGCACCGTAGACGATACGCTCGGCCACCGACTTCTTGCCGCTTTGCATCACGGCATTGATGAACTTGGAAACTTCGACGCTGCCGAACTTCGGGTCCGGGAGAATGTCACGCTTGGGTACTTCACGACGACGGGGCATACTAACCTCTCTTGATCACTATTCAGTTGAAAAGCCGGGAAGGGGTTTTCACCCCCCCGGCCCTCTCGGCCACCCAGCAGAGTGGCCACTTACTCAAACCGCCTGATGGATCAGGCAGCCTTCGGACGCTTGGCGCCGTACTTCGAACGGGCCTGCTTGCGGTCCTTGACGCCCTGGGTATCCAGGGAGCCACGCACGGTGTGGTAACGCACACCTGGCAAATCCTTGACACGACCACCGCGGATCAGGACCACCGAGTGTTCCTGCAGGTTGTGGCCTTCACCGCCGATGTACGAAATGACTTCGAAGCCGTTCGTCAGACGAACCTTGCAAACCTTACGCAGCGCGGAGTTCGGCTTCTTCGGGGTGGTGGTGTAAACGCGGGTGCAGACGCCACGCTTTTGCGGGCACTTTTCCAGCGCGGGAACCTTGCTCTTGGCCTTTTCGGCGACGCGCGGCTTGCGCACGAGCTGGTTGATGGTCGGCATATCAAACTTCCTTCAACAGCCAGGCCCCGGGAAAACGGGGCACGACGGCAATTTTGTTATCCATAGCAGAGACAATGATTAGTCCCTGCCGACAAAGACCATAGATTCTATGGTTGATCAACCCCCATGTCAACGAAACACGGGGGTTGGCTTACGACATCAGAGACCTTGATCCGCCTCTTGTGTTGCATTTTCGACAACTGCATCTTCGATCGGACGGTCGGCCGCGATGTCCTCGCCGGCCACCTGGGCCTTGCGGCTGCGGTGATAGGCGAGACCGGTACCGGCCGGAATGAGACGACCGACGATGACGTTTTCCTTGAGACCACGCAGTTCGTCGCGCTTGCCCATGATGGCGGCTTCGGTGAGAACGCGGGTGGTTTCCTGGAAGGACGCTGCCGAGATGAACGAATCGGTCGACAGCGATGCCTTGGTGATGCCGAGCAGCATGTGCTCGAAAGTCGCCGGCAGCTTGCCTTCGGCCAGGACGCGGTCGTTTTCGGCCAGCAGTTCAGCACGTTCGACTTGCTCGGACTTGATGAACTTGGTATCGCCCGGCTCGACGATGGTGACGCGGCGCAGCATCTGACGGACGATCACTTCGATGTGCTTGTCGTTGATCTTCACGCCCTGCAGACGGTAGACGTCCTGGACTTCGTCGGTGATGTAACGGGCCAGCGCCTCGACGCCCTGCAAGCGCAGGATGTCGTGCGGATCCGGTTCGCCTTCGACGATCTTTTCGCCCTTGTTGACCACCTGGCCGTCGTGCACCAGCACATGCTTGTCCTTGGAGATCAGGAACTCGTGGGCTTCGCCGTCGAGATCGGTGATCACCAGGCGCTGCTTGCCCTTGGTGTCCTTGCCGAAGCTGATCGTACCGGTGACTTCGGCCAGCACAGAGGCATCCTTCGGGGTGCGGGCTTCGAACAGTTCGGCAACGCGCGGCAGACCGCCGGTAATGTCACGGGTCTTGGCCGATTCCTGCGGCATGCGGGCGAGCACATCGCCGACGCCGACCTGCTGACCGTCGACCACCGAGATGATCGAACCGACCTGGAAGGCGATCGATACCGAGTGCTCGCTACCGTGGATCTTGACTTCCTGACCGGCTTCGTCGAGCAGCTTGACGACCGGGCGGATGCCCTTGGTCGCGGCCTTGCCGCCGCGCTTGTTGTCGATGACGACGAGCGTGGACAGGCCGGTGACATCGTCGATCTGCTTGGCGACGGTGACACCTTCCTCGACGTTTTCGAAGCGGACGGTACCAGCGTATTCGGTGATGATCGGACGGGTGTGCGGATCCCAGCTGGCCAGCTTGGTGCCGGCCTTGACTGCCTTGCCCTCATCGACCGCCAGCATGGCGCCGTACGGCACCTTGTGACGTTCGCGCTCACGACCATGGTCGTCGGTGATCAGCACCTCGCCGGAGCGGGAGATGACAACCTTCTCGCCCTTGGCGCTGGTCACGTAGCGCATGTTCGAGGTGTAGCGGACGGTACCGGCCGACTTGCCTTCGACCTTGTCGGCAACGGCAGCACGGGAGGCCGCACCACCGACGTGGAAGGTACGCATGGTCAGCTGGGTACCCGGCTCGCCGATCGACTGGGCGGCGATGACGCCGACCGATTCACCGGCGTTGACCATCGTGCCGCGACCGAGATCACGACCGTAGCACTTGGCGCACAGGCCGTAGCGGGTGTCACAGGTGAGCGGAGTGCGGACCTTGACTTCGTCGATGCCGAGCTTGTCGATCAGGTCGACCAGATCCTCATCCAGCATGGTGCCGGCGAAGATGACGGTTTCCTGGGTTTCCGGATCAACCAGATCATCGACCGTGACGCGGCCGAGGATGCGCTCGCGCAGCGGCTCGATGACTTCACCGCCTTCGACCAGCGCCTTGACGGCGAAACCGTTCTTGGTGCCGCAATCGTCCTCGGTGATCACCAGATCCTGCGTGACGTCCACCAGACGACGCGTCAGGTAACCGGAGTTGGCGGTCTTCAGCGCGGTGTCGGCCAGACCCTTACGGGCACCGTGGGTCGAGATGAAGTACTGGAGAACGTTCAGACCTTCGCGGAAGTTCGTGGTGATCGGCGTCTCGATAATCGAGCCGTCCGGCTTCGCCATCAGGCCGCGCATGCCGGCCAGCTGACGAATCTGGGCAGCCGAGCCGCGAGCACCGGAGTCGGCCATCATGTAGATCGAGTTGAACGAATCCTGCTTGACCTTCTTGCCGTGACGGTCGATGACTTCCTCGTGGCCGAGCTCGTCCATCATCACCTTGGCGACCTGGTCACCGGTACGGCCCCAGATATCGACGACCTTGTTGTAACGCTCGCCCTGGGTTACCAGACCGTTGGTGTACTGGGTCTCGATTTCCTTAACTTCGGCTTCCGAAGCGGCGATGATCTCGTACTTCTTGGCCGGGACGCGCATGTCGTCCGAACAGAAGGAAATGCCGCCGCGGGTGGCCAGCGCATAACCGTTCTGCATCAGTTGGTCGGCGAAGATGACGGTTTCCTTGAGGCCGCAACGACGGAAGGATTCGTCGATCAGCTTGGAGATTTCCTTCTTCTTCAGGGCCTTGTCGATTGCCTTGAACGGCAGGCCCTTGGGCAGGATGCGCGAGAGCAGCGCACGGCCGGCGGTGGTTTCGACGCGGACCAGCTTTTCGGTCCATTCGCCATCGACGGCGGCCGGTTCGTACTGCTTCAGACGCACCGAGATGCGGGCGTGGATATCGAGCTGACCAGCGGCCATGGCGCGGTCGATTTCGGCGATGTCGGCGAAATACATGCCCTCGCCCTTGGCGTTGATCTTCTCGCGGGTGGCGTAGTACAGACCGAGGACGATATCCTGCGACGGCACGATGATCGGCTGGCCGTTGGCCGGCGACAGCACGTTGTTCGAGGCCAGCATCAGGGTGCGGGCTTCCATCTGTGCTTCCAGCGACAGCGGCACGTGGACGGCCATCTGGTCACCGTCGAAGTCGGCGTTGAACGCCGCGCAAACGAGCGGGTGCAACTGGATCGCCTTGCCTTCGATCAGGGTCGGCTCGAAGGCCTGGATACCCAGACGGTGCAGGGTCGGCGCGCGGTTGAGCATGACCGGATGTTCGCGGATGACGTCTTCGAGCATGTCCCAGACGATCGGCTCCTGGCCTTCGACCATCTTCTTGGCTTGCTTGATGGTCGTCGCGTAGCCGCCAACTTCCAGCTTGTGGAAAATGAAAGGCTTGAACAGTTCCAGGGCCATCAGCTTGGGCAGGCCGCACTGGTGCAGCTTAAGCTGCGGACCGACCACGATGACCGAACGGCCGGAGTAGTCGACGCGCTTGCCGAGCAGGTTCTGACGGAAACGACCGCCCTTGCCCTTGATCATGTCGGCCAGCGACTTCAGAGGACGCTTGTTGGCGCCGGTCATGGCCTTGCCGCGACGACCGTTGTCGAGCAGCGAGTCGACCGATTCCTGCAGCATGCGCTTTTCGTTGCGCACGATTATGTCCGGGGCCTTCAGTTCGAGCAGGCGCTTGAGACGGTTGTTACGGTTGATGACGCGACGGTAGAGGTCGTTCAGGTCGGAGGTCGCGAAACGACCACCGTCCAGCGGCACCAGCGGACGCAGGTCCGGCGGCAGCACCGGCAGCACTTCGAGGATCATCCAGTCGGGCTTGATGCCGGACTTCTGGAAGCCTTCGAGAATCTTCAGGCGCTTCGCGAGCTTCTTGTTCTTGGCTTCCGAACCGGTGACTTCGAGTTCGTTGCGCAGGTTTTCGACTTCGCTGTTGAGGTCGATGTTGCGCAGCAACTCGCGAATACCTTCAGCGCCCATCAGCGCCTGGAATTCGTCGCCGTGCTCTTCCATCATCTCCAGGTACTGGTCTTCGGTCAGCAGTTGACCGCGTTGCAGGTTGGAGACCATGCCCGGGTCGGTGACGACGAAGGCTTCGAAGTAGAGCACGCGTTCGATGTCGCGCAGGGTCATGTCGAGGACCATGCCCAGACGCGACGGCAGCGACTTGAGGAACCAGATGTGGGCGACCGGCGAGGCCAGTTCGATGTGACCCATGCGGTCGCGACGAACCTTGGCCAGCGTCACTTCGACGCCGCACTTCTCGCAAATCACGCCGCGATGCTTGAGGCGCTTGTACTTGCCGCACAGGCACTCGTAATCCTTGATCGGGCCAAAAATCTTGGCGCAGAACAGGCCGTCGCGTTCCGGCTTGAAGGTCCGATAGTTGATGGTTTCGGGCTTCTTGACTTCACCGTAGGACCAGGAACGGATCTTCTCAGGCGAAGCGAGGCCAATGGTAATCGCGTCGAATTCTTCTTCGGCGGTTACCTGCTTGAACAGGTCGAGCAATGCTTTCATCGTTTAACTCCTGAGCCTAATCAGTAACGTTCCAGATCGATGTCGATCGCCAGCGAACGGATTTCCTTGACCAGCACGTTGAAGGATTCCGGCATGCCGGCGTCGATCTTGTGCTCGCCCTTGACGATGTTCTCGTACACCTTGGTACGGCCATTCACGTCATCGGACTTGACGGTGAGCATTTCCTGCAGCACGTAGGAAGCGCCATAGGCTTCCAGCGCCCACACTTCCATTTCACCGAAGCGCTGACCACCGAACTGCGCTTTACCGCCCAGCGGCTGCTGGGTGACCAGCGAGTACGGGCCGGTCGAACGGGCGTGCATCTTGTCGTCGACGAGGTGATGCAGCTTCAGGTAGTGCATGTAGCCGACCGTCACCTGACGCTCGAAAGCATCGCCGGTACGACCGTCGAACAGCGTCATCTGGCCCGAGGAGGGCATGCCGGCCAACGCCAGCATGGCCTTGATTTCCTCTTCCTTGGCACCGTCGAACACCGGCGTCGCGAACGGCACCCCGCTGGTCAGGTTGCCGGCCATTTCCAGAATTTCCGCGTCGTTCAGCTCGTCGAGATTTTCCGACTTGCCGCTCGAGTTGTAGATCTGATCGAGGAAACCACGCACTTCCTTGGCCGTGGCTTCGCGGCGCAGCATGTCGCCGATCTTGTGGCCCAGGCCCTTGGCGGCGAGGCCGAGGTGAACTTCGAGAATCTGACCGACGTTCATCCGCGACGGCACGCCGAGCGGGTTCAGAACGATGTCGACCGGACGGCCATCGGCCATGTAGGGCATGTCTTCGACCGGCAGGATGCGCGAGACGACACCCTTGTTACCGTGACGACCGGCCATCTTGTCGCCAGGCTGCAGGCGACGTTTGACGGCGACATAGACCTTGACCATCTTCTGCACGCCCGGCGGCAGTTCGTCGCCCTGCGTCAGCTTCTTGCGCTTGGCTTCGAAGGCAACGTCGAAGTCCTTGCGCGCCTGTTCCAGGCCTTCCTTGACCTGTTCCAGTTGCAGGGCGATTTCGTCGTCGGCCAGGCGGATGTCGAACCAGTGGTGCGGATCCATGCCGTCCAGGTAGGCCTGGTCGATGACCGTGCCCTTGGCCAGCTTCTTCGGACCACCGTTGGCCTTCTTGCCGAGGATCAGACGACCGATACGCTCGAAGGCGTCGCGTTCGACGATGCGCATCTGGTCGGCGAGGTCGAGCTTGTAGTGACGCAGGTGCTCGTCGATGATCGACTGGGCACGCTTGTCGCGCTCAATGCCTTCGCGGGTAAACACCTGAACGTCGATGACGGTACCGGCGATGCCAGCCGGCACGCGCAGCGAGGTGTCCTTCACGTCGGACGCCTTCTCGCCGAAGATGGCGCGCAGCAGCTTCTCTTCCGGCGTCAGCTGGGTTTCGCCCTTGGGCGTGACCTTGCCGACGAGCACATCACCAGCGTGGACTTCGGCACCGATGTACACGATACCGGCATCGTCCAGGCGCGACAGTTGCACTTCGCCGAGCGAGGCGATGTCGCGGGTGATTTCCTCGGGTCCGAGCTTGGTGTCGCGGGCGACGACCGTCAGTTCCTCGATGTGGATCGAGGTGTAGCGGTCTTCGGCGACGACGCGTTCGGAGATCAGGATCGAGTCTTCGAAGTTGTAGCCGTTCCACGGCATGAAGGCGATCAGCATGTTCTGGCCGAGGGCGAGTTCGCCCTTGTCGGTGGAGGCACCGTCGGCGACCACATCGCCCTTGGCGATGACGTCACCGATCTTGACCATCGGACGCTGGTTGATGTTCGTGTTCTGGTTGGAACGGGTGTACTTGACCAGGTTGTAGATATCGACGCCAACTTCACCGGCAACGGTTTCGTTGTCGTTGACGCGGACCACGACACGGCCGGCATCGACGTAATCGACGACACCACCACGCAGTGCGACCACGGCGGTGCCGGAGTCAACAGCGACGGTGCGCTCGATGCCGGTACCGACCAGCGGCTTTTCCGGACGCAGGCAGGGAACGGCCTGACGTTGCATATTGGCGCCCATCAGCGCGCGGTTCGCGTCATCGTGCTCAAGGAACGGAATCAGCGAAGCGGCGACGGAAACAATCTGGCCCGGGGCAACGTCCATGTAATGGACGCGCGACGGTTCGGCGAGGATGGTTTCACCCTTCTCGCGACAGGTGACCAGGTCATCCGCGAGGCTGCCGTCGGCGCCAAGCTTGGCGTTGGCCTGGGCAACCACGTAGTTGCCTTCCTCGATGGCCGACAGATAATCGATTTCGTTGGTGACCTTGCCATCGACCACGCGGCGATAGGCGGTTTCGATGAAGCCGTAGCTATTGACCCGGGCGAACAGCGCCAGCGAGTTGATCAGGCCGATGTTCGGACCTTCCGGCGTTTCGATCGGGCAGACGCGGCCGTAGTGGGTCGGATGCACGTCGCGCACTTCGAAGCCGGCACGTTCGCGGGTCAGACCGCCCGGGCCAAGGGCCGAAACGCGGCGCTTGTGGGTGATTTCCGACAGCGGGTTGGTCTGGTCCATGAACTGCGAGAGCTGGCTGGAACCGAAGAATTCCTTGATCGCAGCGCTGATCGGCTTGGCGTTGATCAGGTCGTGCGGCATCAGGTTATCGGACTCAGCCTGGCTCAGACGCTCCTTGACTGCACGCTCGACGCGCACCAGACCGGCACGGAACTGGTTCTCGGCCAGTTCGCCGACCGAACGGACACGACGGTTGCCGAGGTGATCGATATCGTCGATGTCACCACGACCGTTGCGCAGCTCGACGAGAATCTTGATCACGTCGACGATGTCGCGCGGCGACAAGGTCAATTGCTCGCGCACTTCAACGTTGGCGCCCAGGGGCTTGATTTTGGCAGCCAGCACGTCGGCATCGTCACGGGTGAGGTTTTCGCTCAGCGCACGGGGGCCGTAGGGCAGGCCGGCCACCAGGTCCTGAATTGCCGACAGGGCAAAACCGGAAGCCTCGGCCAGGTTTTTGAGCGCGGCTTCGGCACGCGAAGCCAGGCCACGGACCATCACCTTGTATTCGATGACGTCGTTACGGCCAAGACGGCGGTTGAACTTCATCCGACCAACGCCCGACAGGTCATAGCGCTCGTCGGAATAGAACAGACCGTTGAACAGGATTTCGACGGCTTCTTCCGTCGGCGGTTCGCCCGGGCGCATCATGCGGTAGATGGCAACCCGTGCTGCCTGGCGGGAAGCGGTGTCGTCGCCGCGCAGCGTGTTCGAGATGAAGGCGCCGCGATCGAGATCGTTGGTGTACAGCGTTTCGACGCTGGAAATGCCTGCCTCGCGCAAATTGGCGAGCAGGGTTTCGGTGATTTCGTCGTTGGCGTTGGCCACCACTTCGCCGCTGCCGGTATCGACGATGTCGTGCGCAATCACGCGCCCGAGCAGGAACTCTTCCGGAACGCCAATCTGCTTGATGCCGGCGGCGCTGATGTCACGGATATGCTTGGCGGTGATGCGCTTGTCCTTGGCGACGATGACCTTGCCGTCCGGGGCAACGAAATCGAAGCGGGCGACTTCACCGCGCAGACGCTCCGGCACCAGGGCGAATTCGATCTTGTCGCCCGACAGCTTGAACAGGTCGAACTCGAAGAACTCGGCCAGAATCTGTTCCGAAGACATGCCCAGTGCCTTGAGCAGGGTCGTGACCGGCATCTTGCGGCGACGGTCGACGCGGAAGAACAGCGAATCCTTGGGGTCGAATTCGAAGTCGAGCCAGGAACCACGATAGGGAATGACGCGGGCCGAGAACAGCAGCTTGCCCGAGCTGTGCGTCTTGCCGCGGTCGTGCTCGAAGAACACGCCCGGCGAACGATGCAACTGGGAAACGATGACGCGTTCCGTGCCGTTGATGACGAAGGAGCCGTTGGTCGTCATCAACGGAATTTCGCCCATGTAGACTTCCTGCTCCTTGACTTCCTTGACCGTGTCCGGCGTCTCGCGATCCATCAGGACCAGGCGCACACGGGCGCGCAGCGAGGCCGCAAAGGTCAGACCGCGTTGCTGGCATTCGACAACATCGAAGGCCGGCTCACCGAGGGCATAGCTGACGAACTCCAGCCGCGCATTTCCGGAATGGGAAACGATGGGGAAGATGGAGGTGAACGCCGCCTGCAGCCCTTCGTTCTTGCGCGCCTGCACTGGCACTTCTGCCTGCAGGAAATCCGTGAAGGACTGCAGTTGCGTCGCCAGGAGGAAGGGTACCTCAAGTACGCTCACGCGCTTGGCGAAGCTCTTGCGGATGCGTTTCTTCTCGGTGAAGGAGTAAGTCATGGTAACTCCGTGAGGGTGGAATCAGATGTCGGACCTGAACAAACAGGCAAACGCAAATCCGCTCCCCTGGTCATCTCTGACAGGAAATCGCGATTTGCGTTTGCCGGCTGGCGAGTACTCAAGTGAATTTTGATCGGGCGATGGAACCGTTGAAGGGACAAAAGGGCTGGCGACACCAGTCGCCAGCCCGCGGAACAGGGTCGATTACTTGATTTCGACCTTGGCGCCAGCGTCTTCCAGTTGCTTCTTGAGGGCTTCGGCGTCAGCCTTGGCGATGCCTTCCTTGACCGGCTTCGGAGCGCCGTCAACGAGGTCCTTGGCTTCCTTCAGGCCCAGGCCTGTAACGGCGCGGACGACCTTGATGACTTCAACCTTCTTGTCGCCGGCGGCAGCCAGGACAACGGTGAACTCGGTCTGCTCTTCGACAGCAGCGGCAGCACCGGCGGCCGGGCCGGCGACGGCGACGGCAGCGGCGGAAACGCCGAACTTCTCTTCGAATGCCTTGACCAGGTCATTCAGTTCCATAACGGTCAGGGAGCCAACGGCTTCCAGGATGTCTTCTTTGCTAATTGCCATTTCAATAAACTCCTAAATCAGTTCGTATGCGGTAAGGATCAAGCGGCGGCGCCTTCGCGCTGCTTGGCCAGGGCGTCGAGGCCACGGACAAAGCCGGCGACCGGAGCCTGCATGACGTACAGCAGCTTCGAGAGCAGCTCTTCGCGGCTCGGGACGGACGCAAGCGCCTGCACTCCAGCCTTGTCGAGCACCTTGCCGGCATAGGAACCGGCCTTGAGCACCAACTTGTCGTTGGTCTTGGCGAAGTCGTTGAGGACTTTCGCCGCTGCCACCGGGTCGGCGGACACGCTGTAGATCAGCGGGCCAACCATGTGCTCGGCCAGGCCGGCAAACTGCGTGCCTTCCACGGCGCGACGCACCAGGGTGTTCTTCAACACGCGCAGGTAAACACCGGACTCACGGGCCTTCTTGCGCAGCACGGTGAGGTCACCGACCTCGATGCCACGATATTCGGCGATCGCGATAGTCTCGGCGTTGGCCACTTGTGCCGACACCTCAGCCACGACGGCTTTTTTGTCGTTCAGATTGAGACCCACAGGTCTTTCCTCCTTTCAAGTCATAACACGACGGGAAACATTCCCGCCGCCCTTACGGCGACCTGAACCAGAAGCTCGCCATTCTCGCGAATGGCAGAAAATCCGTTTCGGGAACACCGTCTGCGCAGGCTTTCGCGATTAAGCCCCGTGCGGGGCGCCTGCGGTCTTTGACGATTCGCAGCCCCCGGCCGGATGGCCGGAAGCTGCGACCCAAAGTTCTTTAAGCAGCCAACGTGGCCTGATCGACGCGGACGCCCGGGCCCATCGTGGCCGAAACGGCGATCTTGCGCAGATACTGACCCTTGGAAGCAGCCGGCTTAGCCTTCTGCAGCGCCTCGACCAGTGCCTTCAGGTTGGTTTCCAGATTCTCGACCGAGAAGGAAGCACGACCGATGGTGGCGTGAACGATACCGGCCTTGTCGGTGCGGTACTGAACCTGACCAGCCTTGGCGTTCTTGACGGCGGTGGCGACGTCCATGGTCACGGTGCCGACCTTCGGGTTCGGCATCAGGCCACGCGGGCCGAGGATCTGGCCGAGCTGACCGACGATGCGCATGGCATCCGGGGTAGCGATGACGATGTCGAAGTTCAGGTTACCGGCCTTGACGTCGGCGGCCAGGTCATCGAAACCGACGACATCGGCACCAGCGGCCTTGGCGGCTTCAGCCTTGTCGCCCTGGGCGAACACGGCAACGCGAACGGTCTTGCCGGTACCAGCCGGCAGGACGACGGAACCGCGAACAACCTGATCCGACTTGCGTGCATCAACGCCGAGGTTGATGGCGACGTCGATCGACTCGTCAAACTTGGCGGTGGCGGTTTCCTTGGCCAGATTCAGGGCTTCCTGCAGCGGGTACAGCTTCTGCGGAACAACCTTGGCGGCGAGGGCTTTTTGCTTTTTCGTGAGCTTGGCCATGATTACAGACCCTCCACGGTAATGCCCATCGAACGGGCGGAGCCGGCGATGGTGCGGATGGCGGCTTCCATGTCGGCGGCCGTCAGGTCAGGCATCTTGGTCTTGGCGATCTCTTCGCACTGGGCGCGGGTGATCTTGCCGACCTTGTCGGTGTGCGGCTTGGCCGAACCGGACTTGATACCGGCAGCCTTCTTGATCAGGATCGTTGCCGGCGGCGTCTTCATCACGAAGGTGAAGGACTTGTCGGCAAAGGCGGTGATCACGACAGGAATCGGGAGACCCGGCTCGACGCCTTGCGTCTGAGCGTTGAAGGCCTTGCAGAATTCCATGATGTTGAGACCGCGCTGACCCAGCGCCGGGCCGATCGGGGGCGACGGATTCGCCTTGCCCGCCGGGACTTGCAGCTTGATGTAGCCAATAATTTTCTTGGCCATAAGACACTCCTTGAATGAGTTGTAACGCGCGTTCGCCAAAACGACTACTGGCGCTCCTCTTGCCGGACATCAAGGTCGCCGGCTCACCTGAAAGCTGTCGCTCAGGACTTCTCGACCTGAGCGAATTCGAGTTCGACCGGCGTCGCGCGACCGAAAATGGTCACCGAGACGCGCAGACGGCTCTTTTCGTAATTCACATCTTCGACCGAACCGTGGAAGTCGGTGAACGGACCTTCCTTGACCCGAACCACTTCGCCCACTTCGAACAAGACCTTGGGACGCGGCTTTTCGACGCCTTCCTGCATCTGTTGCATGATCTTGTCGACTTCCTTCTGGGAAATCGGTGCCGGACGATTGGCCGTGCCACCGACAAAACCGGTGACTTTGGGCGTGTTCTTCACCAAGTGCCAGCTATCGTCGTCCATTTCCATTTCCACCAGCACATAGCCGGGGAAGAACTTGCGTTCGGAAATGGACTTCTGCCCACCCTTCATTTCGACAACTTCTTCGACCGGAACCAGAATCTGGCCGAATTTTTCCTGCATTCCCAAACGATTGATGCGCTCCTGAATGGCGCGCATGACACTCTTTTCGAAGCCGGAATAGGCGTGTACAACGTACCAGCGTTTACTCATGATTTCTTCCAGCCCAGCACCAGGTCGTAAAGAACCCACTCGAGACTCTTGTCGGCGAGATAGAGGAACAAGGCCATCACGACCACGAAGGCAAACACCATCGCTGTGGTCTGCACCGTTTCCTTGCGCGTCGGCCAGACGACCTTGCGTGCCTCGACCACGGATTCGTTGGCAAAACCAAAGAAGCGCTGACCGGGCTCGGTCTTCCAGGCGACGACAACTGCCAGCGCCACCCCAACGAGAACCGCCAGGACGCGCAAAATCATTGCCTGCTCGGAGAGCAGGTAGAAGCCAGCCACGCCGGCAGCCAGAATAACCAGCGCCAGCGAAAACTTGATCTTGTCAGCCATGACGTTCGCGATCTTTAAAGAGAGTGGCAGGGGCGGAGGGAATCGAACCCCCGACCTACGGTTTTGGAAACCGTTGCTCTACCAATTGAGCTACACCCCTGCTGCAGAAACATCAAAGCGCCTCGGCGAACCGAAGCGCTTTGCTTGCAACGACTATCGATTACTCGATGATCTTGGCGACGA
>DILW01000004.1 GCA_002425245.1 Betaproteobacteria bacterium UBA5582
CTTCAGGCGGCCGTCGACGAAGGCATTCAGGCCCTGCAGCATGCGCCGGCGGCTGTCTTCCGGCAGCGGGAAGCCGGCCAGCGTGACCACGTCGAGCAGGTAGGCGGTTAGCGTCGGGCTGCCGGCCAGGCCGGGGAAGTAGGCGGCCAGGCCGTTTTCGTCGAGGTAGCCGGGCAGGGTGTCGGCGATCTGCTGCCAGCGCGCCGGGTCGTGCAGGCCGACGGCGACCGAGGTCTTCTGTTCCAGGCAGGCGTAGGGATAGTCGGCGAAGAAGCGCAGCAGACCGGGCGGCGGCGTCGCCAGCTTGGGCGACAGCGCGACCTCGACGCCGCCCTTGCCGGGCAGGGCGCCGGTCGGTGGCGTCACCGGCAGGCGGATGTCGCCATCGACTCGCTGGAAGCTCGCATGCTGGACGGTGACCGGCACGGCAGGCGCCACCTGCTGGGTGATGCGCAGCGTGTCGGCGGCCTTGCCGCCGTCTTCGCGCGCGCTGAATTCCCAGGTTTCCGCCGTGATGCCTGCGCCGGCCTGCATCGGCCAGCGTAGTTCGCCGGCGCTTTCCGGTGCCAGCGAGAGCTTTTGCGCCGCCAGGGTTTTGCCCCCGTTCTTGCCGTCGACCGTCAGATTCATCGGCCGCGCGGTGCCGTTGCGCAG
The DNA here is from genome assembly GCA_002425245.1 of Betaproteobacteria bacterium UBA5582. Taxonomy (GTDB): domain Bacteria; phylum Pseudomonadota; class Gammaproteobacteria; order Burkholderiales; family Rhodocyclaceae; genus Azonexus. Next base: position 655 of record DILW01000004.1, read on the forward strand.
CGTCAGCGTCGCCGTGTAACGGTCACCTTCACGGACCAGCGGCGGCAGCCCGGAGATGATCTGGAGGTCCTGCTTGCTGCGGATGCTGGTGCTGCCGGTGCCGAACAGCGCACTGCCGGCGCTGGCCACGGCGACCAGCTTGAACTCGCTGAGTGCATCGTTGAGCGGCACGCGCAGCGTCGCCCGGCCGTTGGCGTCGAGCGCCACTTTCGGCTGCCACAGCAACAGCGTGTCGAACAGCTCGCGGGCCGGCGCCTTGCCGCCACCGCCGCCGGGCGGCAGCGCCTTCTTGCCGAAGTGGCGCTTGCCGATGACCATGCCTTGCGCGGTTGCCGTTTCGACCGCGTAGCCGCGCGTCGGCAGCATCGCTTCGAGCAGCTGCCAGCTGTCGTTCGGGCGCAGTTCGAGCAGCGCCTGGTCGACGGCGGCGAAAGCGACCTCGCTGCCGGCCGGCAGCGGCTTGCCGTCGGGCGTGCTGACGCGGATGTTCACCGTTGCCTGTTCGCGCGGCTGGTAGTCAGCCTTGTCGCTGCTGACCTCGACCTTGAGCTGGAAGGCTTCGGTACCGACGGCGATTTCGGCGAGGCCGATGCGGTACGAAGGCTTGGCCAGATCGACCATGGCCGTCGGCTGGTCCGGGTTCCACCAGGCGCGGAACCAGGCCAGCGGCTCGCGCCAGCCCCACTGGAACAGGCTGTACCACTTCAGCGGCTCGACCCGGCCACGGACGACCAGCACCGAGACGAAGGCGTTCGGCCCCCATTCGCCGCGCACCGGCAGCTCGACCGTCGGCTTGAAGCGCGACAGCGGCTGGACGAAGCTTTCGAGGATGCCGCCGGCTTCGACCGAAATCAGCGCGGTGGCCTCGCGGAACGGCGTGCGCACCTGGAAGCGGGCGGTTTCGCCAGCCGCCCAGGCCTTCTTCTCGGGGATCACGTCGATGCGGTCCTGGTTGCCGGCGGCAAACCACAGGTCGCCGCCGCCGGAAACCCAGTAGCTGGTGCCGGCGCGGGCGACATTGCCCTTGACGTCGCGGGTCTCGGCGAGCAGGTAGATGGCGCCCGGATCGGCAATTGACAGCTCGCATAGCAGCAGGCCGCGGCTGTCGGTCTGGCCGGCGCAGACCTCGCCGAGGTCGCGGTAGTCCTCGGTGTTCTCGTAGGCGTAGAAGCCGCCGACAATGCGTCGGCGGTGGCTACTGTCGATACGGCGCTTGGCGGTGACCTTGACCGCCTGGCCGGCGACCGGCTTGCCGGCGGTGTCGAGGACCACGGCCTGGAGCCGGTTGCCGCTGCTGCTGCCGGCCCAGTCGGCGATCTTGACGCCGATCTCGAAGGCTGCCGGGCGCAGGTCGACGATGCCGCGGATGGTCTGGATCTCGCCGTTCGGGTCGGCAAAACTCATCTCGGCGTAGAGCTCGGCCGGGCCGCCGGGCTTGGCCGGCAGCGGCACTTCGAGGCGAGCGGCGCCGGCGGCGTCGAGCTTGAGCTGCTGTTTGTCGAGCACCAGGCTTTCCTCATCGATGCCGGCGTCGAGGGCAAACGCGGCCAGCGCCTTTTCCTCGAAGCCGACGTTGAAGCGGTAGTCGGCGTAACGCGCGTGGTGCACCCAGCGCGGGCGCAGTGTCGCCGAAACTTCGACTTCGGCGTTCTTCGCTGCGCCGCCGTTGAGGAAGGACAGGCCGAGCGCCAGCGGCACCTTGCTGACCGCGATCTGGCGCGCCGGCACGCCCTGGACGCTACCGGTGAACACCGGCAGGCGGAAGTCGGCGACGCGGAATTCGCTGCTGTAGATCTCGCCGTCGGCGCCGCCCTGGAGGACGATCTGCCAGGTGCCGAGCTTGGCCGATTCCGGCACTTTCCAGGCGTTGACCGCGCTCGCCTGGGCGTCCCAGCTCAGCGGCTGGGTGAATTCGGTGCCGCTTTCGTTGTGGCGCAGGACCAGTTTGTTCGGCAGCTTGTCCGCGGCCGGCAGCGAGAAACCGCGGCTGTCGCGGCTGCGCGCCAGGTGCTTGACCGACAGCGTCTGGCCGGGGCGGAACAGGCTGCGGTCGAGGACGCCGTGGATGCGCAGCGGGCTGTTGTCGCCCCAGCTGTAGACGCCGAAGCGCCACGGCTCGATGCCTTCGTTCCAGTCCGAACGGACGAAGCTGAAATCGCCGCCACTGCGGGCGCTGGCGAACAGGAAACGGTCGTCGTCGCAGTACGGATTGTCGAGTGCCTGGTCGATCCTGGCCCGGCCGAGTGCGTCGGTCTTGCCCTGCCACAACTGCTTGCCGGCGCAGGTTGACACGCGCACCTCGGCGTCGGCCACCGGCTTGCCGGTGTCGAGCGCGGTGACCCAGACCAGCGCGTTGTCCTGGCCGACCTTCAGATGCACGGCGAGGTTGGTGACCAGCGCCGCGCTGCGCACGTACATCGGCTTGGGCGTCGCTAGCAGGGCGTTGCCGAGCAGCCGGCTCTCGATCTCGACGATGTGGTAACCGGGCTTGGTCAGCGGAATGCCGATCACCTCGAACTCGGCGCTGCCGCCGGGCTTCGGCAGTTCCTGGCGGGTGACGCCGGGGCGCTTGGCGAGGAAGGACAGTTCGCGGGCGTAGTAGGGGTCGTAGCGTTCCTCGGGTTTGCCGTCGACCACCACCTTGTATTTGTTGCTCTGCTGTTCGAACTTTGCCAGTGCGCGCATGGCGGCGATCACGTCGGCGTCCTCGGTCAGCCGCTGGTCGCTGAAGCGGTGGCTGCCGGGTAGGGCCAGGCCGGCGGTCTTGAGGCTGGCTTCGACGTTGCGCAGCGTCACCGGCAACAGCCCGCCTTCCTTCAGTTCAACGATGCCGAAGTCGCCGGGGAACTTGGCCAGCGGCGGCAGCGCGCCGCTACGCACGGTCAGCGGGAACTTGTCGGCGTTGGCGAGCGGTCGGCCGGCCTCGTCCTTCACGCCGGCCGGCAGTTCGAGCTTGAGTTCCGCGTTTTGCGGCAAGGGGCCGGGGAAGGCGATGCTGTCGAACACCGCTTGCGGATTCTCGCGGTCCAGCGGCTGCGGCCGGCGCGGGCCGTCGGCGGAAGTCAGGCGGATCTTGTCGAAAAACTTCACGTCGACCGGTGCGCTGAAGTTGAGCCGGATCGCCGACAGGGGCGAGCACGGTGCGCCGGCCTTCTCGCGTTCGCACGACAGGCTGGCGGTGAATGGTTCGCGCACTGTGTAGACGAAGCTCTGTTCCTTGTCGGCCGGCGTGCCGTTGGCCGCCTTGATGCCCTTGCTCCAGACCAGTTTCATCTTGCGTCCGGTGGGCAGGGTTTCGGCGCAGGCGACGACGATGGCGTGCTCCGCCCGGCTGGTCTGCTTGAGCACCTCCTGGCGGATGGCGGCAGTAACCGGGCGTGCCGGGATGCGCTGGCCGACACCGTCGGCCTCGCACCACAGTCTGCCGTCGAGCGAGGCCGCATCGAGCGGACCGCCGCCGTCGATGACGAAGGCCTGGTCTTCCTCGATGCTGCTGCCGGCATCCGGCACGATATTCCAGACACGCGGCGCGGCGCCCTGGAAGACGAAGCTCTGCTTGCCGGCGAGCGGCTTTCCGGCCAGCGTGCTGAGCCCGGGCTTGAGAGTGAAACGGCAGCGTTCGCCCGCCTGCAAGGGGCGCTGGAGCTGCCAGGTCCAGGTCTGCGGGCCCTGCCAGCGGCCTTCGCCGCTCATGCCCGCGCAATCGATGGTGAAGGGCGGCGGCGCATCCGCCTGGCCGAGGGCAACCATGGCTTCGCTGAACTGGGCGCTGGCCTGGGCAACGTTGCCGACCTGGCCTTGCGGCTGGAAACGGCTGACTTCGGCCGCCTGTGCGGAAGCCGCCGCCAGCAGGGCGAGCAGCAGGATGGGGCGGGGCAAATTCATCGGCAGGTTCTCCCGTGGCTTGCGGCTGCCATCAAGCCGCGAAGCTTCAGCTGGTTTCGGCGAGGCGGGCGGCGGCAACCATTTCCTCCGGCGCGCCGACACGTTCCAGAAGGTGGCTGTGACCGATATGCAAGAGTTCCTCGATGGCCCGGAAATCGTCGGGCAGGGCCGCGTCGTTCCAGCCGTTGGCGGTATGGCGCGCCAGATCGACTGCCAGATTGACGTTGCGCACGTTGAGCGCCTCGGCGTCGGCCGGATCGAGCAGCGACATCAGCAGTTCGGGCAGGCCCCACAGCTCGATCAATTCGCGCATGATCTCGGGCAGTGGCGCGCCGAATATCTCCTCCTGAACCGCACGCGTTCGCAGGCTGGGGTTGGCCGCCAGGCGCTCACGGGCGCCGATGGCCAGGGCCGGGGCGAAACAGTACATCAGGATTTCGACGAATTCGTGGAGCAGGGCGGCCAGGGCGATTTCCTCGAAACGGGTGTTCTGCCTGAGCAGTGCCCAGTCGCGCGCCCACAGCGAGGCTTGGCGGGAACGGGCAATGACCTTGAGCAGCCCGAGCATGGCCTTGGGATGGCCCTTGAGCTGGTGCTCGATGATCGGCAGATCCTGGCAGCTGTCGAAGAACTTCATGGTGCCGATCATCACCAGCGCGCGTTCGATGGTGGTGATTTCCGCGTTCTGGCTCTTCGAGCGGTTTTCCTTCATGAAGCGGAAGACGCGCAAGGTCATCATCGGGTCGTGCATGATGATGTTGGCCAGGGTGCGCGTGTTGATGACTTCCGCCGTGTCGCGCAGCTCTGCCAGGCGGTTGGCGGTCAGCCGCAGGATCGGCAGCTCCACTTCCTTGAAGTGCTCGACCCAGGCATTGGCACCAGGGAAGGGGAAATCGATCATCAAGGTCATGGTGGTCGTCCTTTATTCACGATCCAGGATTGAGCAATTTCTTCAGGAAACTCTCGACATAGGCCGGGCGCACCGGTTTGACGATGTAGCCGCGCGCGCCCAGTCCCGCTGCCTGCTGCACCAGTTGTCGCGAAGTATCGCCGGTGACCATGACCACGGCCGTCTCCGGGCTGACTTCGCGGATCCGGGGCAGGGCGTCGAGCCCGGACAGCACCGGCATGTTTACATCGAGAAACAGCACCCGTGGCCGGTGAATCTGCGCGGCGCGCACCGCTTCTTCACCGTTGCCGGCCTGGGCGACGATATGCATGCCGAGTTCGGACAGCACGCCCTTGAGTACCAGGCGGATCGAACTGTTGTCGTCCACGATCACCGCCGTCGGCCGGGTGCCATTGCGTTTTGCCCCGTTCGCCTCGGGGGCCGGCTGCGCCGCCCGGTCGGCCTGTTGGCGCACCTCGCACACCTGGCGTAGTTCGTCGAGAATCTGCTTCTGTCCGAAGGGCTTGCGCAGGAAACCGGAAGCGCCACTGTCGGCGGCGCGCTTCTCGATGTCGGCATCCTCCGAGCCGGTCATGAACACGACGTCGATTTCGGGGAAGTCGGCGTTGATGTCCTTGAGCAGTTCGAGCCCGTTGCGCCCCGGCAACTGGTAATCGAGGCAGACGATGGTGGGTTGGAGGCGGCGGATGTCCTCGATCAGCGTATTACCGTTTTCCAGCTGGCCGACCACGGTATAGCCCTGACCACCCAGCAGGGTGACCAGCAAGGTACGCATCGATGCGTTGTCTTCTACGATCAGTACTTTCATTTATCGGTATGTTCTCGACTGAGGTTTCCTCGGCTTTTCGGCAGCCAAAGCGTGTTTTCATGCTACCAGATTGAGCGCACGGTGTTCGTGGCACTATCGTGTCACCCAGCCGCCACACACGGGAAATACCTGCCCGACAAAGCAACTCGCCGGCTCGCTGCACAGGTAAGCGGCGAACTCGGCGTCCTCGCGCGCGCCCACCAGCCGACCCAGCGGAACCTCCCGCTTCAGGCGCTCCTGGAAGCGGGGGTTGGCCTGAACCTCGGGCGGGAAGTAAGTCGGGTTGTCGACAAAGTTCTGCGCGATTGCATTGACTTGCACGTTATGCGGCGCCAGCTCGACACCCACGGCTTGCACGTAGGCCAGTTGGGCGCCGCGGGCCGCGCTGTAGGTCGAGGTGCGCTTGATGCCGCGCAACGCCGAGGCACTGCCCATGACGAGAATCTTGCCTGAACGGCGCTCGATCATGGCCGGCACGACGGCACGAATCAGGCGCGGCAGGGGATTCACCAGGGCGGCGAAGGTTTCATCCCATTCCGCGTCGGAAACCTCCGTTGCCGCCGTCGTTGGCGCCGGTATCGCCAGGTTGGCCACGAGGACATCGACATGCCCGGCCGCGGCGACGACAGCGCGCGGGGCATCCGCGCCGGTCAGCGGATCGGTGCTGGCAATCACCGTGGCGCCGTGACTGGCGAACACTTCGCACAGAACGGGCCCCATGAAGGCATCGGCGTGGGTGATGAGCACGCGCTTGCCGGCAAGAATCTGATTATTCATGAATTCTCAACCCTCATTCCTGGAGTTTGTACGGGTCGATGACGTATCGCAGATAACAGGTGATCATGGTGTTTTCCCTCAGTCATGCGCCAGCGTGATGACGACGTTTCCCTTCTTGCGTCCAGTGTCGACGTAGCGGTGAGCCTCGGCAATCTGCCCGAACGGATAGCACCGATCAATGACCGGTTTGAATTCGCCCGCCTGAGCCAGCTCCGCGAGAAAAAGCAGATCTTCCGCGCGCACGCTGACCGGGCCGGCAACGACCTTCTTGCTACTCGTCATCGATACCCACGGAGCATGAAGCATTTCCGGTAAGCCCGCCAATACCAGAAGCAGACGTCCACCCTCATTCAACGAAACTTTGCTGCGGGAGAACGGTGCCGTGCCAACGGTATCGACAATGACATCATAGCGTTCTCCATTCTTCGTGAAATCCTCTTTGGTGTAGTCGATTACATGGCGGGCGCCCAGCGATCTGACCAACGGCATGTTCGCTGTGCTGCAGACGCCGGTCACCTCTGCGCCGAAGTGCCTGGCAAGTTGTACCGCAGCGGTGCCTACCCCTCCGGACGCGCCATTGATCAGTATTTTTTCCCCGCTTTGAAGTTTTCCTCTGCGCAGGAAATCCAGTGCCGTCGTTCCGCCAAAGGAAAGCGCGGCGGCTTCGCCGTGGGAGAGGCTGGGCGGTTTGTGAGCCACAGCACCGTCTTGCGGCATGCATCTGTACTCGGCATGACACCCCATGGCGGCATCGCTGAACGCAAAAACCAGGTCACCGGCCTTGAATTTGTTCACGTCCTTGCCGACCGACTCAATGACCCCGGCCAACTCCGACCCGAGTATGGCCTGCTTTGGTCGCGAGAAGCCAAACACCAAACGCATGACGAGCCCGAAACCGGCCGGTACATTGAGGCTACGCACCCGCCAGTCCGCGGATGTGACCGTTGTCGCCAGTATTTTTATCAGGACTTCGTTGTTCCTGGGCGTGGGTTTTTCAACCTCCCTCATCTGAAGAACGTCGGGCGGCCCATATCTTTCACACACGATTGCTTTCACAGTTCATCGCCCCCCATGCTTGCCCTGGCTGCAGTCCAATGTAAAGCCAACCGGCACCGAGCAGCGTTCAGCGACTGGATGGAGCAGGGCGCGGTGAGCGCTTGCGCGTCACCGCTTGGCCCAGACTGTCGCCGTGGGCCCGGTACCGTTCTCCTGATAGACGACGTCGCCGTCCTTGGCGTAGAGATAGTGCGGCACGTTGGCGGGCGCTGAATACACGGCGCCAGCCGGGACGGTGACCATCTTCGACTCGTCATCGGTTTCGCCAAAGCCCACGTACAAGGTCCCGCTCAGAACCGTGGTGTACCGGGTGTCCGGATGGGTATGCACCGGAATCCTGCCGCCCCGCATGAGCGTTACCCTGAACGCGTAGTGGCCGCTTTCCTTCTCCGCCCCGACGACCCAGGCCCCCTTGAGCAGCGGGTTGTTCGGCGGTCCGGACCACTTGAAAGACTCAGGGAGGACGGGCTGCGGAGCGGTTGTTTCTGCCACGGCGCAGAATGCAGAACAAAGAAGCGTTGCAGCGAGCAATGATCGGGTTACATGCATGGCAGTCCTCCTGTGGTTGTGCTGACGCATGACGCTGAATCTTACGCCCGGACCGGTGAGACCGGTACATGGAAAAAACCCATGTGCTCAATGCTCACCGGGTTGGCCGGCGGCCGCTAGACACCAACATCGATTTCACCGCGTAAATACTCGACTGCACTACCGGATATGAGCACGCGCTTGCCAGACAGCCTGCAACGAAGGTCTCCGCCACGCGCCGACAACTGCTTCGCCGTCAAGCCGGATTTTCCGAGACGCTCAGCCCAATACGGAACCAGCGTGCAGTGGGCGGAGCCGGTGACTGGGTCCTCCGGAACTCCGGCGCCAGGCGCAAAGAACCGCGACACGAAGTCCACCGCATCCCCCGGAGCGGACACGATGACGGCAAAGGCATCGAGCGCGGCGATGCGCCCGAAATCCGGTCGCAGCTTGGCGACCTCGGATTCACAATCAAGGATTGCCAACAGATCGCGAGCAAGAAACACTGCTTGCGGCCTTACCCCCAGCGCGGCAACCAACTCCTCCGTAACTTCCACCGGCACGCCAGGTCTTGCCGGAAAGTCCAGGCTCAGTTGATCGGCATCCCGGGTAACCACCAGATTTCCGCTGAGGGTGGAGAACGTGAGTTGATTGGCCGCAGGCGAAAAATGCTTGAACAGCACGTAAGCCGCAGCCAGTGTGGCATGACCACATAAATCAACCTCCACGGTTGGCGTGAACCACCGCAAAGGAATCTCGTCCGCCCCGGGAATGACAAATGCAGTCTCGGCCAGATTGTTTTCAGCGGCGATTGCTGCAAGAACCTTGTCGGGAAGCCAGCTCTCAAGTATCACGACAGCAGCGGGATTCCCGCCAAACAGGTGATCTGTGAAGGCGTCAATCTGGAAGATGGGAAGCTTCATGCGGATAGTCCTTTGGTCGGCGTCAGGCCGCCAGCGATAGACAAACGGCTGGTATGCATGTACATTAAATCGTACATATAAGGAGCCCCGAAATGGATGCGATTACCTACACGACGGTTCGTGCGAACTTGGCGAGCACGATGGATCGGGTTTGCAACGACCACGAAGCGTTGATTATCACCCGCAACGGAGAGCAGTCGGTGGTGATGCTCTCGCTCGAAGACTACAAGGCGCTGGAAGAGACCGCCTACCTCCTGCGCACGCCCGCCAATGCGAAGCGCATTCTCTCGGCGGCAGCGCAGTTGAACGCCGGCAAGGGCGTTGAGCGGCAGCTGGCCAAGTGAAGCTGGTTTTCGCAGACGAGGCATGGGAAGACTACCTGTATTGGCAAAAGCAGGACAGAAAGATGGTGGAGCGGATCAACAAGCTGATTCGCGAAACCCAGCGTGAACCATTCAGCGGCGTGGGCAAGCCAGAGCCACTGAAACATGCCCTCTCGGGATTTTGGTCACGCCGGCTCACGGATGAGCACCGCATGGTGTATCGGGTTGAAGGCGATCAACTCCAAATAGCCCAATTGCGTTTCCATTACTGAGACGCCAACGTAAAGTTGAGGGGCGCCGCGCTTTTGCGGCGTCACGCTCGAATGACAGGTTAGGCATTTCTCAGTCTATCAATAAAATCTTCATTCATGCGGTACATTGGGCAGTTCCCTGGGGTTATGTCTTCGATGTATCCGAGTCTTTCAAGATGTGCGATAGCTGCATGTAGGTCGGCATGAACATCAGTGTGATACTCGAAACTTGGCTTAGAGCGATTAACAGTAGTTTTGCTTGATTTGACGAAGAACTCTCGGGCCGACTGTAAATCTGGATTTCTAGCATCTTCCTTCATTTCTCCAATTATCTTGGGAAATCGCGTGACTAAGTCGTTCCATACACGATCCTCTTCGGATGCTTGTTCGATTCTTCGTCTCTTGTCGGTGTATTTCTCGCCGAAATATTGACCCGCAGCACCTGTGAAAGTGCCAACGACAAATCCGATAGCTAGCGACAGTAGATCCATATTTTGCGCCTAACGTTGTAAATCACCGGACGGCAAAAGCGCAGCTTATGACGATCCGGTAGATTGGAATGTTATAGGTGCCACGCAAAGCCCCCCGAAGCAATAACGAGCAAAGCAAGCGCCACCATTGAAAAAGCTGAGACATAGCGAATGAAAGGTTTTCGGTGAGGGCGTGCTGCCTCGGAAAGGAACCGATCTGATGCGAATGCGATTGGACCCAGCGCATAAGCCCACAGCGGCGCATTGAAACCACGTATCAGCGGAACGAAGTGCCGTAAGGCCATAGCCAATAGCCCGCACGGTATCGTAAAGACAATAATCGTGATTCCGATAGCAATTGTGTCGGTCACAAGAGACCACCAACAGTGTTTAGAGTCATTGCTGCAGCCAAAGTATGGCGAGGAAGAACAGTGTGACAACAACAGCAAGCCACCTAGCCTGGCGTGGGTTGCTCGGGATGATGCCAAAATAATTGTGGAGGCGTAGCTTTTCTGCGAACGACATTTTCGTCGGAAATGGCCCGACCAAATCTTCGAGGGCTTTAACCTGCTGATGCGGGTTGTTTCCGAGCACGTTGTTCGCACGGATGAGTGCAAAAACGATAGCAATCAGAGCGCCGACAATAATTAGGTCGAAGAGCGACATATGACCTCTAACGTTTTAGGTAAGGGGCGCTGCACGGCGCTTTATCGCGCAGCGTCCAGCGAACGGAGGGAGCGGCCTTGACCGGAATGTTAGGCAAAGTTACTTGCCTGACTCGAATGAGCCGGAAAGAATGGGAGACCAACTGCGTCTGGGTTTCGGAGCATTTTTTATGGCTTTATCGCAGGCTGATATTTTTCTTTCCAACTCTACTCGAACGGATGCTGTGATTGTTTTTCGAAGCTCTTCCTTAAGTTTTTTTGCCGTTGATTTCAGCGTTTGAAGTTGTTCTCGTCTTTTAATATCTTGCTGAGCGCGTTTTTCTTTTTCCATCTTGGCGTAAACGCTGGCTTGATATTCCAACGGGACGCTCTTCAACTGTTTGACGTCGCTTCTTAATTCATCTTTGATTTTTCTAATCGTGGTCTTTGGGGTTGCTGTTTTTAATATTTTTTCGAGTGAATCTTTGGTTTGCGGTGGAGTATGAGCAATGCGTTTGTGTTTTTTGAGTTTTTTTCTCGCCATTTCAGCTCCACACGCAGGACACCGAACGATTTCGTTCCTTCGGACATTTGGGCTGTCATTTACTACTGCCGGTGCAAATGAATCTTCTTTTTGAGACATAACCTATGCGTCCTTTTTGGGGAGGAGACGGAGGGGCCTAACGTTTAAGGTCGGGGGCGCTGCGCGGCTTTTTCGCGCAGCGTCCCCTGCATCGCCGGGTTAGATGCGGCTCATAGGCCAACCTGGCGGTTCCAGTCGTTGACGTACATCTCAATGCGTTGAAATTCTGCGGGCAATAAGAGGCGGTTATGGGCCATAAAATTACGAGCCTTTTCCAGTTCTTCCATCCGCTGCTTTAGCCAATGCTGGCTAGGTATGAGGTCTGAAAAGTCTCCCCAGTTTTCGCAGATCATGTCCGACAGATGGCCAAATTGGACAAACCCCAATGGGTCTTTGCTTTGCCCCTCAAGCCATGAGTTTTCTTCTGCATCCTTAATTCGTTGCTCTGCAAATTCGCGAACTCGACGTGGAATCTTGGTGTTCCACCACTCAACACCGTGACGTTCGCTAAGGCGCTCAGTGATGAGCGCACGAACGGAATTTTCGAAGCAATACACAAGCGCGTACAGTCTGGACATGCTCAACGCATCGTTTCGAAGATCGACACCAAATGGACTTAATACTTCTTCGAATAGGGATTGCTCAACCTCTCGCTGATCTACCCCGACTCTGATGCCAGCGCGTCGAAATTGTTCAGCGTCTGCCTCAAACATAAGACCCCGAAACAACCAGTCGCGTACGTCTTTCTTGCTAGTGGTCAAGGAGGTGCTCCTTCAAGGACTTGAATATGGCGTTGTAAACCTCTACGTCCTTGGTCGCGGGTAGGTGTATTTCTATGTTGTATCGAAGCCCTCCAAGAGATACGCGTGGGATCACGTCAGCCGGAGCGGTGGCGACAGCGGGTGGAGATGCCGATTCGGGCTTTTCAGTTGATTTCTCAGCACTTGCCGCAGCAGGCGCTGAATTCTGCTGGGTGACATCGGCTAGTTGCATAAGTGCAAAGAACGTCTTTGCCTGTTCGGCTGCAACTCTGTCGGTTACGTTATGTACTTGCTTGAACTTACCTTCGACCGCCGTTCGGTCTTTTTCGGAAAGTTGTTCATTAATGAGGAACAAGTCTCCGTAGGCTTCTCGTAGTGCTTCACCAAGTACGCGCCGTGATTGGGTGCGATCCCGATATGCGAGGTAGCGGCTTGTAGGAGACCCATCGCCTGTGAGGAAGTTGAGATCCTTCAATAAGGCAAGAACGCCGAAGTCGTTGCTGCTTGAGAACCCAAGACCCTTTAGATGTGCGATCGTAAATTTGTCAGGCGCCGCGCCCTCTACGATCTTCTGAAAGATTCCCCCGAGGTTCTTCACGCTTGTCATGTATCGATTGATCAGCACTTTCTATCCTTTTCAAAAATGGAGTGTTGGGCCATGAGTCGAGAAGCACCTAACGTGAAGGTAACCGGCCTTGCGCGGCTTTTCGCGCAAGGTCCGTGTTGACCGCAAGGTTAGACGGCGCCTGCTTCGCCAACTTGCACTACCTTTGCGGTTAGGAAAGCCTTCTTTCGATCTTTGAATCGCTTAAGGCATTTTGGGTTTTCGATCGCTTCAACGAATGCCGAATTCAGATCGTACATCCGGTGGTCGAGGCCGCTAAGTTCAACGGCTCTTTCAAACGCTTCACTTCCGCCATGCGAGGCAATGAATATTTCTGTGACATAGCTATTGGGAATAGTAAGGTCGGTGGGCCTCTCGTAGGACTCTACGCAGCGCGCGACGTCTGATGCATGAAAGTTCCGACATTTCGAGGGGCGAACCGGGTAAACCGAGCACTGACCATCAACGAGGAAGGGACATTTCTGATTTGTGGTCATGTGCTGTTTATACGAAAGGCCACCCACTTCCTCAACGTTTTGGCTCGCACATTTCAGCGCGGTTTGGAGTTCTTGCTCTGTGAATTGCCGTTTCACAAAATCGACAATTGCAAAGACTTCAATTGCTCGCGCTTCCACCTTGTAATAGCAGCAGTACCAGCAGTTCTTGTGACATGCCGGCTTTACGGCTGATGTCGCGGCTCCAGCCGCGATCCGCTCATCTTGCCGCGAATAGAAGCGTAACAATGAGTCATGCGGCGACACCTTACGAAGGTCCGCGACGGCGCTTTCAAATTCGGCCCTCGCGACTTCGGCTATTCGTTGCTCAAGCACGTTTGGCGCCCTCTAACTAGTAGAAGACGACAGAAGTGTCCAATAAGCTGGACCTCTGTCCGATAAGCTGGCAGACCGGACATGGGTTTGCCATTGTCATTTCTGGATTCTGGATGTATAACTGTTTATCCATACAGTATATGTTCTCCCATGAAACCGGACAGTGTCAATTCCGATGTGTCGCCTTCGCGTCTGCTCGATCAGGTTCGGGCTGCAATACGCGTTCGGCACTACAGTCTACGTACCGAGCAGGCGTATGTCCATTGGGTTATTCGTTTCATTCGTCATTGCGGAATGCGGCATCCGCGTGAGCTTGGAGCACGCGAGGTTTCTGCCTATCTCTCGTACCTGGCGAGCGAGCGCGATGTTGCGGCGGCAACCCAGCAACAGGCGCTTTCGGTTTTGCTGTTCCTGTACAAACAGGTTCTGGAAATCGAGTTGCCGTGGCTGGATGATCTTGTTCGTCCGAAGAAACCGGCACGTCTGCCGACGGTGCTTCATGTCGATGAAGTGGCGCGCCTGCTTGATGCGATCCGACCTGAGCACGCACTGATGGGGCGTTTGCTCTATGGCACGGGGATGCGTTTGATGGAGTGCTTGCGTTTGCGGATCAAGGACGTTGATTTTTTGCGCCGGGAAATTCATGAACTGCTGGGCCATTCGGATGTGTCGACGACGATGATCTACACGCATGTGCTCAATCGGGGCGGGCGGGGCGTGGTGTCGCCGCTCGATGCGGTGCGCTGAGTGGATTTATTCGTTTTCTGCGCATACCATGCGCAGAGGAGATTGCCTGATGAAATCGATGCCCCAAACCTCACCGGCCAAGCGCCCGGTCAATTTGTTGCTCAATGAAGTCAACGTCGAGCGGGCGCGGCAGTACACCGCCAATCTGTCGGCCACGGTTGATGCCTTGCTGGCCGAGTTCGTCGAGCGCGAGCGCCTGCGCCGCGATGAGCAGCGCCAGCACTATGCGGCGGTGGCGGAGGCGTGGAACCGCCTGGAGGCGCTGAACGGTTCGTTTGCCGACGAGCATTCGACGCTGTGAGCCAGTTCGACGTGCATCGCAACGCCGGGCGGCACGCGGCGCTGATTCCCTTTGTCGTGGTTGTGCAGTCGGCGGTCTTCGACGAGCGTCGACGCCGGGTCGTGGTGCCGCTGGTGGCCAGCGATGTGGCGCAGCAGCAAGTGAGTTTGCCGGCGTCGCGGGTGACGCCGGAGTTTTTCGTCGAGGGGCGCAAGGTGATCCTGAATCCGCTGGAAATCGTTTCCGTGCCGCTCGATGAGCTGGGGCCATGCGTTGCTTCGCTGGCTGACGAGGGCGAGGCCATTGTTGCTGCGCTGGATGAAGTGTTTTCGCGTGCCTGGGGCTGATTGCTTGAGAGAAGGCGGCGGAGACGCTGGCTTTACAGCAGCTGGGTTCGGTAATACTCTTTGGTAAGAGTAAGAGTTTTGGAGTGAGTGATGAGGATCACGAGCAAAGGTCAGGTGACGATCCCGCAGGAAATTCGCGAGAAGGCAGGCTTGTTGCCGCATGGCGAGGTCGAGTTTGAACTGCGTGACAACGGTGAAGTGGTGATCCGCCCGGTGCCGGCGGCTGTCGGTGGGGTGCGCGAGGCGTTCGCGCGTGTGCGCGGCTCGGCCAATGCGGTGCAATTCAAGGGCATGAGCACCGATGAGTTCATGAACTTCCTGCGTGGTTGAGGGCATGGGCGATCTGGCGGTCAACGAGGCAGTGGCGGGATATTCGCTGCGCGCGCCGGCAACGCTGGTCGATAGCTGCGTGCTGATCGACGTGCTGGCCGACGATGCGCAATGGGCCGGGTGGTCGCTCGACCGCTTGGAACAGCAGGCCGCTGCCGGACCGCTGGTGATCAACCCACTGATCCTGGCCGAACTGGCGGCGCGGTATGAACGCGCGGCCGATCTGGAAACGGCATTGGCTGGTTTGCCCTTGCTGCGTGAACCTCTGCCGTGGGATGCGGCTTTTCTCGCCGGCCAGGCTTTTCGTGTCTATCGGCTGGCAGCCGGTGTGAAGACATCGCCGATGCCGGATTTCTACATCGGCGCGCATGCGCTGGTGCGTGGCATGCGCCTGCTGACGCGCGATGTGCGTCGCTACCGTAGTTATTTTCCCAAACTGGACATCGTCGGGCCGGCGGCCTGAACGCTACGAGGGTTATCCGCTTGAGCGATTTGTTTTCCACCAACGAAGTCGACCGTTCCGCGCCATTGGCCGAACAGCTACGTCCGCAGACGCCGGATGAAGTGATCGGCCAGCAGCATCTGCTCGGGCCGGGCAAGCCCTTGCGCCTGGCGTTCGCGTCCGGTCAGCCGCATTCGATGATCCTGTGGGGGCCGCCGGGGGTCGGCAAGACGACGCTGGCGCGGATGATGGCGACGCAGTTCCAGTGCGAGTTCATTGCGCTGTCGGCGGTGTTTTCCGGGATCAAGGAGGTGCGCGAGGCGGTGGCGCAGGCTGAGTTGTGGAAGGCGCAGGGCAAGCGGACCATCCTCTTCGTCGATGAAATCCACCGCTTCAACAAGTCGCAGCAGGACGGCTTTCTGCCGTTTGTCGAAAGCGGGCTGTTCACCTTCATCGGCGCGACGACCGAGAATCCCTCGTTCGAGGTCAATTCGGCGCTGCTGTCGCGGGCTTCGGTCTATGTGCTGAAGTCGCTCGACGAGGTCGAGATGGGGCAATTGTTCGACCGTGCCCAGGCGCGGGCGCTGGCCGATCTGGCGTTTGACGAGGAAGCGAAGACGCGCCTGATCGGGCTGGCCGACGGCGACGCGCGACGCCTGCTCAACCTGCTCGAACAGGTGCGCACGGCGGCGCGGGCGGCGGGGGTTTCGGCGGTCGACGGCGCCTTCATCGAAGCCACCATGGCGCAGAACCTGCGCCGTTTCGACAAGGGCGGCGACGCCTTCTACGACCAGATTTCGGCGCTGCACAAGTCGGTGCGCGGCTCCAGCCCGGACGGCGCCCTGTACTGGTTCTGCCGCATGCTCGACGGCGGTGCCGACCCGCGTTACCTGGCGCGGCGGATCATCCGCATGGCCTGGGAAGACATCGGCCTGGCCGATCCGCGGGCGATGCAGATTGCCAACGACGCGGCGGAAACCTATGAGCGCCTGGGTTCGCCGGAAGGCGAACTGGCCCTGGCGCAGGCGGTGACTTACCTGGCGGTGGCGGCCAAGTCGAACGCCGGCTATAACGCCTACAACGCGGCGCGCGCCTTCGTCGCCAAGGATGGCTCGCGGCCGGTGCCGGTGCATCTGCGCAATGCGCCGACCAAGCTGATGAAGGAACTCGGCTACGGCAAGGCCTACCGCTACGCGCACGACGAGCCGGAAGCCTATGCCGCTGGCGAAAGCTACCTGCCGGACGGCATGGCCGAGCCGGGCTGGTATGCGCCGACGCCGCGCGGGCTGGAAGGCAAGATCGGTGAAAAACTCGCCCACCTGCGCGATCTGGATCGCAAGGCGGGCAAGAAGTAGCGGAGGTCAGTCGATCTTTTTGTGATCGATGTTGCCGTTGATCACCGGTTCGCCGTATTTGGTCGGGCGTTTGCCGGTGCCTTTGGCGGCGCCGTTGCCGGCCTTGATGTTGCGGTCCATCCATTTCAGCATGTCCACCCACATCGCGCGTTGGTCGCGGGCCGAGGGCATGGTGGTCGCGTTCGGCAGTTCGATGGTGACGACCGGCACGTTCTTGTAGAGGCCGCCGTAATTGCCCATTGAGCCCGGGTAGACGCCGAGGCGGTTGAGCGCCAGGCGGCCGAAGCGCAGCGGTTGCGGGGCGGGGCCGTCGTAGTCGAGCAGGTTGTAGGGGGCGTGGATGCTGATGATGACGTCCGGCTTGTATTCGGCAATCTGCTTTTCCAGCCAGCGCGTCTCGATTTCCGAGCCGGCGGATTCGCCGGGAAAGCGGCGCGGATCGCGGCCGGTGCGTTCGATCCAGTATTTCTTGGCGTCGCTGTCCCAGTCCGGTGTCGGGAAGTTGCGGTTGAGATCGACACCGTTACCATTGACCCGGGTCGATGGCCGTACCATCAGCCCGTCCGGGTTGGAGGCGGGGATCATCCGCCAGTGGTATTTCTTGCCGCTGTCTTCGCCGACCCATTCCATCCAGCGGAAGACGATCGACACCGAGGTCAGTTCGTCGCCGTGAATGCCGCCGATCACCAGTACGCGCGGCGCCTTGTCGGGTTTGCCGGTGACGGCGGGGATGTCGCGCCAGACGAGGTGCCGGCCGCCCTTGGTGATTTCCTTGTCGGCGACGAAGTTCTGGCTCCGGCAGCTTTCCGCGGACACGCTGCGCAGGCGTCCGCCAAGATCGTTGCACCATTTGTCGGTGATCTTGTTGCTGGCCATTACGGGGCTTGCGGCAAACAGGGCGGCGATCAGGGCGAGGGTGGGGCGGTGCAACGGGAAAGACATGACATCGGGGCGGCAAGTAACAGACGCCGTATGATAACCGCTGGCCGCGCCGCTGCCGCGCTTTCGGTGCTGGCGTATAATTCCGGGCTTCCAGAAAGTCGTCGCTTTTTCACGAAAAGCCCGCTGACAGCACCGCTACAGGACATTTCATGCTCGACATCCAACAACTCCGCTCCAATCTCGACGCCGTCGCCGAAGGTCTCGCCAAGCGCGGCAAGCCGCTCGACTTCACCGCCTTCTCGGCGCTGGAAGCCGAACGCAAGACGCTGCAGACGCGTACCCAGGATCTGCAGGCGCAGCGCAACAGCCTGTCCAAGCAGATTGGCATGCTGAAAGGGCAGGGCAAGGATGCGTCCGAGGTGATGGCTCAGGTCGGCGCCCTGGGTGACGAGCTGAAGGCGTCCGAAGCGCGCCTGACCGAACTGCTCGGCGAGTTCAACGCCATTCTCGCCGCACTGCCCAACATCCCCGATGAGTCGGTGCCGGTCGGTACCGACGAGACCGCCAACGTCGAGATCAAGCGCTGGGGCACGCCGCGCGTTTTCGACTTCCCGGTCAAGGATCATACCGATGTCGGCGAGGCCATCGGTCAGCTCGATTTCGCCACCGCCGCCAAGATTTCCGGCGCCCGCTTCTCGCTGTTGAAGGGCGGCCTGGCCCGCCTGCATCGCGCGCTCGCCCAGTTCATGCTCGACACGCACACCGCCGAGCACGGCTACACCGAGCTCTACGCGCCCTACCTGGTCAACGCCGCCAGCCTGTACGGTACCGGCCAGCTGCCCAAGTTCGAGGAAGACCTGTTCAAGGTGCTGCGCGGCGAGCAGGATCCGCTCTACCTGATTCCGACCGCCGAAGTGCCGGTGACCAACATCGTCCGCGACGAAATCCTCGCTGCCGAGGCGCTGCCGCTCAAGTTCGTCTGCCATACCCCGTGCTTCCGTTCCGAAGCCGGCTCCGGCGGGCGCGACGTGCGCGGCATGATCCGTCAGCACCAGTTCGACAAGGTCGAGTTGGTGCAGATCGTCCATCCGGAAAAATCGGCCGAAGCGCATGAGGAGCTGACCCGCCACGCCGAAACCATCCTCGAGAAGCTGGAACTGCCTTACCGCCGCATGGTGCTGTGCACCGGCGACATGGGTTTCTCCGCCGCCAAAACCTACGATCTCGAAGTCTGGCTGCCGGCCCAGGATACCTACCGCGAAATCTCGTCGTGCTCCAACTTCGGCGCCTTCCAGGCCCGGCGCATGCAGGCGCGTTTCCGCAACGACAAGAACAAACCGGAAATCTGCCACACGCTGAATGGCTCCGGCCTGGCTGTCGGCCGCACGCTGGTGGCGATTCTCGAGAACAACCAGCAGGCCGACGGCAGTGTCACCATCCCGGCGGTGTTGCGCCCCTACATGGGCGGGCTGGACAAGCTCAGCGCCTGAGTTTCGGCCCCGTTCCCGCGCCCGGCCCGGTGATCTTGCTTTCGCCGGGCGGCAGCGGCGGTTCGTTGCGGCACAGGATGTCGTAGTAGCTGCGGATGTTCTCGGTCATGATTACCGCTTCACCGCCGCGCGCGCGTCCGGATTTGAGCCGGTTGTAATACTGCGGCTTGGCCAGCAGCGGCAGGATGCGCTTCATGTCGTACCAGGCATTGGCGTCGGCTTTCAGCTGGCGGGCGATGGTGCGTGCGGCGTTGAGGTGGCCGGGGCCGATGTTGTAGCCGGCAATCGCCAGCCAGGTGCGATCCGGTTCGGGCACGTCCGGCAGGCCGTTGCGCAGCAGGTTCAGGTAACGGGCGCCGCCGAGGATGCTCTCGCGCGGGTCGAGCCGGTTGCCGACGCCGAGCCGGTCGGCGGTTTCCTCGGTGAGCATCATCAGGCCGCGGACATTGGTGTAGCTGGTGGCGAACGGGTCCCAGTGCGATTCCTGCCAGGCCAGCGCGGCGATCAGCCGCCAGTCGATGCCGGTCAGGCGTTCGGCGTCCTGGAAGTGCTTGCGCAGGCGGGGCAGGGTGGTCTCGATATGGCCGAGGAATTTTTCGATATCCACTTGTTTGAGCCGCCGGACATGGCCGAAGTAGCGTTCTTCGAGGCGGGCCAGCGTACCGTCCTTGCGCAGGCGCTCGATGAAGGCGACCACGCGTGCCTGCAGTTCCGGGTTGGGCTGGCGGCCGAGCCACCAGACGACCGGCGCCGCTTCGCTGAGCTTGAGCGTGGCGCGCAGGGCGGGTGCGTACTGGTTGACCAGGTCTTCCAGCCGGGCGTCCATGGCGACATAACTGATCTTCTGCTCGTCCAGCGCTTCGGCGAGGTCGATGACGCTGCCTTGCGTGACTTCAACCACCGTCAGGCCGGCGATCTCCCCGCTCAGTCGCTTCATGGTTGCCGCTTGCCGGGTGCCGGCGAGGACGTGCACGGTCTTGCCCGAAAGTTGTTCGAGCGAGCGCAGCGGCAGCGAGGCTTCGTGCTGGGCGAGGACGTCGTGGGTGCGGAACAGCGGCGGGCCGGTCACGATGCCGGGGTCGGTGGCGGGCGACAGCCAGGCCGCGGCGATGTGGTAGCGGTCGTTGTTCAGGCGGGTGGCGATTTCGCCGGGGCCGACCACCTCATGTTTGACCCCGACGCCCAGCTCTCGGGCGAACAGTTCGATCAGGTCGTGTTCCAGGCCGCTGATGCTGCCGGTCTCGTCGGCGCCGTAGGTCACCGGTCCCGGGCGGGTGACCACGATCAGGTCCTGAGCACCCGGGGTCGGAAAGGGCAGCTGGTCGCGACAGGCGATGATGATCAGCGGAATCGCTAAAAAAGCGACAATCCTGTTAATCGCACGCATAAGCTGTGCTATTATCTCGGCCGCTGCGGAGAGGTGGCAGAGTGGTCGATTGTACCTGACTCGAAATCAGGCGTACTGCAAGGTACCGAGGGTTCGAATCCCTCCCTCTCCGCCAGTGAAAATCCGGATTGTGCAGAGCTGGCCGTTGCGCCGGCTTTTTTTTCGACTGTCTTATGCGCTTGCCGCATGATCGTCCCGTTCGTTTAGTCTCCGTTGGGAGCGATCTTACCTCAAGCCCCTGTCGCCTTACGCCGGGAAATGACAGTTTTGTCATGCATCACGGTGCGGGCTTTGCGGGCCGTATAATCGACCAGAACCGTGACTGCAGACCGATGACCGATACCCTTTTCCTGCCGCTGGCCCTGGCCTTCATCATGTTCTCGCTCGGCCTTTCGCTGCGCGTGGCCGATTTCCGCACCGTACTCGGCGACTGGCGGGCGCTCGGGGTGGGGCTGCTGGCTCAGATTTTCCTGCTGCCGCTGGTGGCGATGGCGATCGGTATCGGGCTTGGCCTGTCCGAGCCCATGCTGCTCGGCCTGATGATCCTGGCCGCCAGTCCGGGCGGGGTCAGCTCGGCTTTCCTTACCCACCTGGCGCGCGGCAACACGGCGCTGTCGCTGGTGATGACGGTGAGCAGCAGCCTGCTCGCGGTCGTCACCCTGCCTTTTCTGATCAACGCGCTGCTGCACTGGCAGGCGGGCGGCTCGCCGGTGAGCGGCGAACTGCGGCCGGGCGACATGCCGCTGGGCAAGTTGCTGGCCGGTGTGCTGCTGGTGACCACCTTGCCGGTGCTCGCCGGCATGTTCCTGCGCCTGCGCAGCGGCTTGATCGGCGAGCGCGGCGAAATCTGGATCGGTCGGCTGGCGACAGCCTTTTTCGTCGCCATCGTGATCGTCACCTTCGTCAGCCACCGCGAGACCATCGTCAACGGCCTGCCCGAAGTCGGCGCGGCGACCGTGCTGCTCAACCTCGTGGCCATGGTTGGCGGCGCCTTGCTGGCCCGGGCGGCTTGCCTGGGGCGGCGCGAGACCATCGCCATCGCGCTTGAATGCGGGCTGCAGAATGCGGGCATGGGCATCTTCATTGCCATTTCGCTGTTCCAGGTCCCGCAACTGGCGGTGCCCAGCGTGGTCTATGCGCTGACCATGAATCTTGGCGCCCTGGCATACCTGTATTTCGTCCGCCGCCAGCGCGCGGCCGGCTGGGCGGCGGTGCCCTGAGTGATGACGACGGCAGGACTTCTGCGATAATCCGCGGCAATGCTTGCCTATATCTTCCGCCGCCTGGTGTACGCCCTTCCGATCCTGATCGGCGTCAACCTCATCACTTTTGCGCTGTTCTTCATCGTGAACACGCCGGACGACATGGCGCGCATGCAGTTGGGCGTCAAGCGGGTGACGCCGGAAGCGATCGAGAAATGGAAGGCCGACCGCGGCTACGACAAGCCGCTGTTCGTCAATGCCGCGGCCGGTGGCGTCGGTACGCTGACCGAGACGATCTTCTTCGAGAAGTCGGTGCGCATGTTCGTCGGCGATTTCGGCCGCGCCGACGACGGCCGCGACATCGCCCGCGAGATCGAGGCGCGGATGTGGCCGTCGCTGGCGATTGCCGTACCGACCTTCATCCTCGGCCTGCTGGTGACGGTCAGCCTGGCCTTGCTGCTGGCCTTCTTCCGGGCGACGGCGCTGGATTTCTGGGGCGTCGTGCTGTGCGTCGCGCTGATGTCGATTTCCGGGTTGTTCTACATCATCGGCGGCCAGTACCTGATCGCCAAGGTGTGGAAACTGGTGCCCATCTCGGGTTTCGGCGACGGGCTCGACGCCTGGCGTTTCCTGATCCTGCCGGTATTCATCGGCGTCATTTCCGGGATCGGCTCGTCGACGCGCTGGTACCGCACCATTTTCCTTGAGGAAGTGGCCAAGGATTACGTGCGCACCGCCCGCGCCAAGGGGCTGGCCGAGACCGTGGTTTTCTTCCGCCACATCCTGCGCAACGCGATGATCCCGATCCTGACCGGCGTCGTCGTGGTCATTCCGCTGCTGTTCATGGGCTCGCTGCTGACCGAATCATTCTTCGGCATTCCCGGGCTGGGCAGCTACACCATCGACGCGATCAACGCCCAGGACTTCGCCGTGGTCCGTTCCATGGTCTTCATCGGCTCGGTGCTGTACATCGTCGGGCTGATCCTGACCGACATTTCCTACACCCTGGTCGATCCGCGGATACGCTTCTCATGAGCGACTTCCAGATCGTCGTCCTGTGGTCCGATATCCTGGTCTGGCTGTTGCTGGCGGCCGGCATCGGGCTGGGCGTGCTGATTTCCCGCAGTCCGCCCCTGCTTGCCGCCTGGCAGCGGGTTGGCGCCAGCCGTCCGGGGATGGCGTCGGCGACCGTGTTGCTGGCTTTCGTCCTGGTCGGCCTGGTCGATTCGCTGCACTACCGGCCGGCGCTGGAAAGCCAGCCGGGCGAGTCGAAACAGTACGCCATCGAAGTACTGTCGGCGCTCGATGCGCTGGTCGGCCCCCTGCGTACCGAGAACGAGAAGACTTATTCGGCGCCGCTGGCCACCCACCTGCATGCCAAGGAGACGGTGGAGGTGCCCGGGGTGGGGACGGTGCGCGAGTATCCGCGCTTGAAGTATGGCGGCGCCCATCTCGACGACCCGGCCCAGCGCGACGACGATGTTGCGGTCACCGTCCTGCGCGGCGTCGCCATGGCCGTGCTCGGCTGGCTGGCGCTGGCCGGTGCGGTGGCTTTCGCCAACGGGGGCTGGGGCGCGGTCTGGGGCGGGCGCACGCGCTTTGCCTGGAATGCCGTGCTGGCCACGCTCGGCGCGATGCTGCTGGTGCTCTTGCCGCTCTTCCTGCTGGCCGCCGATTACCACGTCTTCGGTACCGACAAGGTCGGCCAGGACGTGCTTTACCAGATTCTCAAGAGCGTGCGTACGGCGCTGATCATCGGCCTGGTGACGACGCTGGTGATGCTGCCGCTGGCGATCCTGCTGGGCATCGTCGCCGGCTATTTCCGCGGCTGGGTCGATGACCTGATCCAGTATCTGTACACCGTGCTCAATTCGATTCCCGGCGTGCTGCTGATCGCTGCTGCCGTGCTCATGATGCAGGTGGTCATCGACAGCCATCCGGAGTGGTTCGCCACCGCCGCCGAGCGCGCCGACCTGCGTCTGCTGGCGCTCTGCTTCATTCTCGGCATCACTTCCTGGACCGGCCTGTGCCGGCTGCTGCGCGGTGAGACGCTGAAACTGCGCGAACTCGAATACATCCAGGCGGCGCAGGCCTTTGGCGTCTCCAACGGGCGCATCATCCTGCGTCACATCCTGCCCAACCTGATGCACATCGTCATCATCGCCCTGGTCATGGATTTCTCCGGGCTGGTGCTGGCCGAAGCCGTGCTGTCCTACGTCGGCATTGGCGTCGATCCGAGCATGACCAGCTTTGGCACGATGATCAACAACGCGCGCATGGAACTCGGTCGCGAACCGGTCGTCTGGTGGTCGCTGGCCGCGGCCTTCAGCGCCATGTTCATCCTGGTGCTCGCCGCCAACCTGTTCGCCGACGCGGTGCGCGACGCATTCGACCCGAGGGCTGCCTGATGCTGCAAGTCAAGGATCTCCGTCTTGGATTCGCCAGCGGCGGGCGAACGCTGCTTGCCGTCGACGGCATCTCCTTCGCCATCGAACGCGGCGAGACTTTTGCCCTGCTTGGCGAGTCCGGCTGCGGCAAGTCGGCCACCGCGCAGGGCCTGCTGCGCCTGCTGCCGGCGGCCGGGCGGATTGCTGGCGGTTCGGTGCAACTCGACGGCGTCGAATTGCTGGCTTTGTCCGAGGCCGAAATGCGCGCCTATCGCGGCGGGCGCATGGCGATGATCTTCCAGGAACCGGCGACCAGCCTCAACCCGGTGCTCACCGTCGGTCGCCAGATCGGCGAGGTGCTCGAACGCCATCGCGGTCTGCACGGCGAGGCGGCGCGCGTGCGCATGCTCGATCTGCTGCGCCAGGTCGGCATCGCCGACCCCGAGCGCCGGCTCGACGAATACCCCTTCCAGCTCTCGGGCGGCATGAAGCAGCGGGTGATGATCGCCATCGCCCTGGCCGGCGAGCCGGAACTGCTGATCGCCGACGAGCCGACCACCGCCCTCGACGTCACCGTCCAGGCGCAGATCCTCGACCTGCTGGCGCAACTGCAGGCCGAACGCGGGATGGGCATGCTGCTGATCACCCACGACCTTGGCGTGGTCGCGCGCATGGCGCACCGGATCGGCGTCATGTACGCCGGCGAACTGGTCGAGGTGGCGAGTCGCGAGGAATTCTTCTCGACGCCGCGTCATCCCTATACGCAGGCGCT
>DILW01000005.1 GCA_002425245.1 Betaproteobacteria bacterium UBA5582
GGTGGGGCGTCTCGACCGGGTCATGGTGACGCACGGCGACACCGACCACGCCGGGGGCCTGGCTTCCTTGCGTGCGGCGGTGCCGATCGCCACGCTTTCCTCGTCCGTGGCCGGCATCGGCGACGAGTTGTGTTTCGCCGGCCAGCACTGGCAGTGGGACGGGGTCGATTTCAGCGTCCTTCATCCGCCGGCCGAGGCCTACGGGACGGGCGGGCAGGGGAATTCGCTGTCCTGCGTGCTGTCGGTCGAGGCCCATGGGCAGCGCATGCTGCTGACCGCCGACATCGAGGCAGCGGAGGAAGGGGCCTTGATCGCCCGTAACGGCGCGGCCTTGCCGGCCTCGATCCTGCTGGTGCCGCATCATGGTGCCAGACGGTCGTCGACGGCCGAATTCGTGCAGGCCGTGGGCGCTCGCGAAGTGATTTATTCGGTCGGCTACCGCAACCGTTTCGGGCATCCGCGACCCGAGGTCGAGGCCCGCTATGCCAGCAGTGGCGCCCGCCAGTGGCGTACCGACCGCGACGGCGCGATCCACGTGGCACTTGCGCCCACGGGTATCGCGGTGAGCGCGGAGCGGGCGCAAAAGGCCCGCTACTGGCACGGTCGGTGATACATTTCAGGGCAGGAGGTGCGCCATGACCCGCAGACAATATACCGTTCAGTGCCTCAGTCCTTCGGGATTGCACCGGATGTCTTACTACGAGTGGGGCGCCCACGACAATCCGCGCGTGCTCGTCTGCGTCCATGGCCTGACCCGCAACGCCCGCGATTTCGACGCGCTGGCCGAGGCCATGTGTGGGCATTACCGGGTCATCTGTCCGGATGTGGTCGGTCGCGGGCAAAGCTGCCGGCTGCGTGACCCGGCGAATTACGCGATCCCGCAATACGTCGCCGACATGGTGACGCTGCTGGCACGGCTCAATGTCGATACCGTACATTGGCTCGGTACCTCGATGGGGGGCTTGATCGGCATGGCGCTGGCGGCGCAGGCGGGAACACCGATCCAGCGCCTGGTGCTCAACGATGTCGGGCCGCTGATCACGGTCGAGTCGCTGCGCCGGATCGCTGCCTACGTTGGTGTCGACCCCGATTGGGCCAGCCTCGACGAGGCAGTCGATTACGTTCGCCAGATCAGCGCACCATTCGGACCGCTGACCGACGCCCAGTGGTACCACCTGACCGAAACCAGCGTCGTCCAGCGACCCGATGGCCGCTGGGCCTTCCGCTACGATCCGCTGATCGCCGAACCCTTCCGCCAGGCTTTCGCCGACCGGGACATCGACCTGTGGCCGATGTACCAGGCAATCAGTTGTCCGACGCTGGTCATCCGCGGCGCCGAATCCGACCTGCTCACCCGCGAAACCTGGCAGCGCATGGGCGAATGCGGGCCGCGCGCGCAACTGGCCGAAGTTCCCGGGGTCGGCCATGCGCCGATGTTCCAGTCCGATGCGCAGATTGCCATCGTTCGCGATTTTCTATTGAGTGCATGAAACACGTTCTGGTTACCGGATTGAATCTGGAATACCGCGACATCCCCGCCACCGCTGTCGACCGGCCGGCGCTGGTGATGTTGCACGAAGGTCTGGGCTGCGTTGCCATGTGGCGCGATTTTCCCGACAAACTGGCGGCGGCGACCGGTTGCCGCGTGGTCGTCTATTCACGGCCGGGCTATGGCAGTTCGGACCCGCATCCGCAGCCGCGCCAGCCCGACTACATGCACCGCGAGGCACGCGAGGTGCTGCCGGCTTTCCTGGCTGCGCTCTCTATCGTCCGGCCGGTGCTGCTCGGCCACAGCGACGGCGGCAGCATCGCGCTGATTCATGCCGGCAGTTTTCCGCAAGCGGTGGCAGGCATCGTGGTGATGGCGCCGCACGAGTTCATCGAGGAAGAAACCCTGGCCGGTATCCGCACCGCGCGCAAATATTGGGGGAGTAGCGACTGGCCGCAGAAGCTGGCGCGCTATCACCGCGACGCGCAGCGCGTGTTTCATGACTGGAATGATTGCTGGCTGTCGCCCGAATTCCGCGACTGGAACATCGAGGATTGCCTGCCGGCGATCCGCTGTCCGGTGCTGGCCATTCAGGGCGAGGACGATGAGTACGCGACGATGCGTCAGATCGAGGTGATTGCGGAAAAGGTGCCGGGAACTCGCTTGCTCGGTCTCGCCGACTGCGGCCACTCGCCGCAGCGCGACCAGGAAGCGGCCGTGCTGGCGGCGATTGCCAGCTTTATCAGTTCGGTGTGAACTGTTCCTGGACGATCATCCAGCGATCGTTCGTCCGGCTGAGTTGCAACTGCTTGATGCCACGGTCGTTTAGGCGGCTGGTGCGATAAGTCATCGGGAAGCTGATGATGGCACCGTTCGTGCCGTCTAGCTGGATATCGGGCTCATCAATGTTGATTTCGATCTTGCCGGCCTGGCCGATGATCCGCCGTCGGCTGGCACGCCACTGTTCCGGGGTGTCGGCGGTGCCTTGGAAGCTTTTGTCATAAAACTCGAGGTAGCGATTCACGTCATTGTTCGACCAGGCACTGCGCCAACTGGAAACGAAGGCCAGCAGTTCGGCCTTGATTTCAGTTTCCGGATTGATTTTTGCCGGCGGCGGTGCCGCTGCCGGAACCGCGGCAGGCGGTTCATTGGCGACCAAGGTTTCGGGTACGGCGTCGAGCAGGGCTTTGGCTGCCTCTGGCGCCGCTACCACTGCTGGCGGTGGCGGGTTGGTTAAGTCACCGTACAGACTGAATAATGCGATGGACAAAAGTGCGCCGCCGATGACTACCACTGCCAGCGGTACGTAGCTACGCGAATCTCCCTGATTCATGCTTGCTGCCTCCAGAACATTGAGTAACAGAAATTGATGTGACGGTCTGCTGCCGCTTGTCCGGATTCTGCATGACTAATGGATTGCTAGGCAAGCTATCTATATAAATCAATACGATTTATTGATTTCTTTGATGGATTTTTTGTAGCGCTCCGCGTTACTGACGTAATGCATTGCCGATGCCATAAGTTTTGCGACATCGTCATCACTTAGTTCGCGGACGATTTTTCCGGGCGAGCCAACGATCAGGCAGCGGTCGGGAAAAACCTTGCCTTCCGGGATCAGCGTGTTGGCGCCGACGATGCAGCCCTTGCCGATCACCGCCCGGTTGAGAATCACCGAGCCGATGCCGATCAGACTGCCGTCGCCAACGGTGCAACCGTGCAGCATGACCAGATGGCCGACGGTGACGTTGTCGCCGATGTGCATCGGCACACCTTCGTCGGTATGCAGCACGGAGCCGTCCTGGATGTTGGTGTTGGCGCCGATGTGGATCGGGTCGTTGTCGCCGCGCAGGGTGGCGTTCCACCACACCGAGGCATTGGCGCCCAGGCGCACGTCGCCGATCACGGTGGCGTTCGGGGCAACCCAGGCGTTGTCGCCAAGTTGCGGGATCTTGTCGTCGAGTTGATAGAGCGGCATGTTGTCTCCTTGATGGGTTTGCCGATGATAAGTGTTCGTTGTGTGTCCGGGTGTTATATAGCCAATTAATATATTAAAAACATTTTTCATTCTTTCTGTGCGAGTCGGCGAGCGCTAATCTGTCGGCCTTGTTGCCTGGATCGCTCCCGATGTCTTTGCCCGAACACCTGCACGCCGCTGTCGTCGGCCTTGTCTTGATCGGCCTGTTCGCCGCCTTCGTGCGCGAATGGCTGAAGCCGGACGTGGCCGTCATGCTGGCGGTGGCCGTGCTCCTGGCGCTGGGACTGCTGTCGGCCAAGGATGTGACCGGCGTGTTCGGCAATAGCGCGCCGATCACCATTGCCTGTCTGTTCATCATCAGCGGTGCCCTGTCGAAAACCGGTTGTGTCGACCGTCTCGGTGACTGGCTCGGCCATCTGGCCGGGCAGAGCGAGTTCCGCCTGTTGCTGGCCCTGCTGGCGGTCGGTCTGCTGATTTCGCCGTTCATCAACAATACGCCGGTGGTGATGGTGATGATTCCGGCGGTGATCGCCATGGCCGGGCGCTACAACATTGCCCCGTCGCGTTTGCTGATACCGCTCTCCTACGCGACCATTCTCGGCGGCCTGATCACCATGGTCGGCACTTCGACCAACATCCTCGTCGATGGCGTCGCCCGGGCGCATGGGCTGGCGCCATTCACCATGTTCGAAATCAGTGCGCCGGCCATCGTCATGGCGCTCGCCGGTTGCGCCTTCATGGCCCTGTTCGCGCAGCGCCTGCTGCCGGTGCGCGAGACGCTGACGCAGCAATTCACCGGCAGCGGCGACCGGTTGTTCATGACCGAACTGTTCGTGCCGGCCGATTCGCACCTGATCGGCAAGACGCTCAAGGAAACCAAGCTGGCCAACGGCGTCATCCAGGTGCTCAACCTGTGCCGCGGCGAAGAAGAGATTGCCAACCCGGACCCGGCGACGCGCATCGAGGCCGGCGACCGCATCGTCGTGCACAGCCGTAGCAGCGACATGATGGCCCTGCGCAGCACCGACCTGGTCGGCCTGCAGGTGCAGGCCGGGCAGCACGATCTGGAGACGCTGCGCCGGCGCGACGTGGTCATGGTCGAAGCCATCGTTGGCCAGACCTCGCGCTACGTCCTGCGCCCGATCCGCGACCTTGACCTGCTCGCCCGTTACGGTATCCACCTGATTGCCGTGCATCGGCGTGATGCGTCGTTCTCGCAGATCGGCGACGATTTCCAGTTGCAGGTCGGCGACGTGCTGCTGGTCGAGGGCACGCCGGCGCAGATCAAGCGTTTCTGCGACAACGGCGACCTGTTCGCCATTACCGAAGGGCGCCAGGTGACCAACCGCCAAGCCAAGGCGCCGATTGCCATGGCGACCATCGCCGGCGTCATGGTGTTGGCCGCCTTCAACGTCATGCCGATCGAGGGGCTGGCGATCATCGGTGCGGCCGTTGTCGTCGCCACCGGCTGCATCCGCGCCGACGAAGCCTACAAATCCATCGAATGGCCGATCCTGATCCTGATCTTCGGCATGCTGGCGATCAGCATCGCGATGAAGGACTCAGGTCTGGCCGGATTGCTGGCTGCGCAACTGGTGGTGCTCGGCGATGGTTTGTCGCCCTGGCTGATGCTGTCGCTGGTCATCCTGCTGACCTCGATTGCCACCGAGTTCATCAGCAACAACGCGATTGCCGTGCTGTTCACGCCGGTGGTCATCGGCGTTGCCGAGCAGCTCGGCGTCGATCCGCGACCCTTCGTCGTCGGGGTGATGTTCGCCGCCAGTTGCAGCTTTGCCACGCCGATCGGCTACCAGACCAACACACTGGTTTATAGCGCCGGCAATTACCGCTTTGCCGATTTCGCGCGCATGGGTATTCCGATGAACCTCATCACCTGGGTTCTGGCCAGCCTGCTGATCCCCCTGTTCTGGCCGTTGCACGGCTGAGCTTGTGGCATCATCCGGTTGAACCGACCGGAGAATGAAGTTTGCCCGACCTCGATGCCTTGACCGCGGAATTGCTGGCTTTCCGCGACGCCCGCGACTGGCGCCAGTTCCACACCCTGCGCCAGTTGATCGTTTCGCTCAACCTGGAAGCCGGCGAACTGCTCGAACTGACGCAGTGGAAGAGTGACGCCGAAATCGACGCCCTGGCGGCCGATCCGCATTCGGCTGAAGCGCTGCGCGACGAGTGTGCCGACGTGTTGCTCTACCTGCTGTTGATCGCCGACAAGACGGGGATCGACTTGCTTGCCGCCGCCCGTGCCAAATTGCGGAAGAACGCAGAAAAATATCCGGTGGAGAAGGCGCGCGGTTCGCGGGCCAAATACACGCAGTTGAAGTAGCGCCCGATGCCGCACAGTGTTTTTTACCGCGACCTGGTGCCGCTACCGAGCTTCGAGGCGGCGATGGACACGCAAGCTCACGTCGAGTTGCCCGACGACTGGTGGGTGGTGATCGCCGACGTCGTCAATTCGACCCAGGCAATCGCCGATGGTGCCTACAAGAAGGTCAATACGGTGGGGGTGGCCTGCATCGCGGCGATCGCCAATATCGACCGCAGCCTTGAACTGCCCTTCATTTTCGGCGGCGACGGAGCAACCTGTGCTGTTCCCGACAGCCTGCGCGAGCAGGCCATCGTCGCTTTGCGCGGAACCCAGCGACTGGCCGCCGAGAGCTTCGGGTTGATCCTGCGCGCCGGTCTGGTGCGCGTCGGCGAGCTGCGCGCTGAAGGTCGATGGACGCGGGTGGCGAAGATCCCGCTATCGCCGCTGGTGATGCTGCCGGTGTTTTCCGGGCGCGGCTGGGAAGCAGCCGAGCAGCGCGTCAGGCTGGGGCAGGGCGCGCTCATCGTCGATCCGGACGGCGGTCCGGCCGAGGCCAGTTTTGAGGGCTTCGAATGCCGCTGGCAGAACGTGCCCAGCTTCCGCGACGTCAAGCTGTCCCTGATCGTGGTTGCCACTTCGTCCGACGCGCAGCTCAACCAGCAAACTTACCAGCGTCTGCTGGATGGCATCCGGAAGATATTCGGCGACCCTGGCGCCCACCACCCGCTGCGTGTCGACGGGATGCAGCTGGCCTTCTCGCCGGCGGCGCTGGCTGGCGAGACACTGGTGCGTTCCTTTGGCCGGGGCTGGTTGGCAAAGCTGGGCTACGGATTGCGCATGCTGCTGCAAAACCTCGCCGGCTGGTGGTTGTTTTCGCGCAAGATCGACACCCGGGCCGTTCGCTGGAGCCGCTACCGTGACGATATGGTGCGCAACACCGATTTCCGCAAGTTCGACGGCGCGTTGCGCATGGTGCTCGACGCCAGCGCAGCCCAGGTGGAAGAACTGGAGCGCTGGCTGGCCACCGAGCGGGCGGCCGGGCGGCTGGCCTGGGGGCTGCACAAATCGCGCGAGGCGCTGATCACCTGTCTGGTCGAAGCGCACGAAGGCCGGCACCTGCATTTCGTCGATGGCAGCGACGGCGGTTACGCGCTGGCGGCGCGTCAGCTCAAGGCACAACTGGCCGAGCGCGACTGAACGCTCAGTTCGACTGGCTTTCCAGCGTATGCTTGGCGCCCGGCCCCTGGGCCAGCAACGCGGCCAGCGGCGGCAGGGTTTCGTGCAAGGTCTTTTCCAGCGTCCACGGCGGGTTGATGATGAACATGCCGCTGCCGTACATGCCGAAACCGTCGCGCGGCGCGGCCTTGACTTCGAGCGTGGCGTTCAGCCAGTTGGCAGCGCCCAGACGTTTCAGTCGATCCGGCAACTGGCGCGACTCCGGCTTGAGCAGCAGCGGATACCACAGCGCGTAAGTGCCGGTCGGAAAACGCTTCAGCGCTTCCTGCAGCCCCTTGGTCACGTTGAGGTAATCGTCGCGCGTTTCGTACGACGGGTCGATCAGCACCAGCGCGCGGCGCGGCGGCGGAGGCAGCAGGGCCTTCAGTCCGGCGAAGCCGTCGCCTTCGGTGATGCTCACCTGGCGACCGGCGCCACGGAAACATTCCTGCAGCAGCTTGCTGTCGCTGCTGTGCATTTCGTACAGGCGCAGGCGGTCCGATTCGCGCAGCAGCTGGCGGGCCAGCCAGGGCGAACCCGGGTAGTGCTTCAACTGGCCGTCCGGGTTGAGCATGCGCACGAAGTCGAGGTAATCGGCCGCTGCCGGCGGCAGGCCCGGGGCCTCCCACAGGCGGCCGACGCCGTCGCGCCATTCGGCGAGCTTGCTGGCGTGGGCAGAATCGAGCGCGTAGCGGCCGGCACCGGCGTGGGTGTCGATGATCCAGAACGGGGCAGGTTTTTCGCCCATGTACTGGGCGATCTGCAGCAGGATCAGGTGTTTGAGCACGTCGGCGTGGTTGCCGGCGTGATAGGCGTGGCGGTAACTGAGCATGGCAGGCAGTATACTTCGCCGCCATGCCCATATACGAAAGCATTTTCATCTTCCTCGTCGCGGCCCTGATCTGGTTCTGGCTGGATTCGCTGAAGGCCCGCGAAATCGGCGTAAGCGCCGCACAGGGCGCCTGTGCCGATGAGGGCCTGCAGTTCCTCGACGATACCGTGGTCGGCCGCCTGCGCGGCCTGGCCCGCAACGACGCCGGCCAGCTCTGCCTGCGCCGCAGTTTCGAGTTCGAGTACAGCGACAACGGCGACAACCGTCGCCGCGGCAGCGTTGTCCTGCTCGGCCACCAGGTCGAGTTGCTGCATGTGCGTCCCAACCTTTACGTGATCCCCAAGCCGAATGAAACCCTGCATTGAAGACATCGAATTCCACGGCATCCCAGCGCTGCGCCTGCACGGCCCGCAGGGCAGCAGCGCCGTCGTCAGCCGCTTTGGCGCCCAGCTTTTGTCGTGGATCACGCCCGACGGCCGCGAGCGCCTCTACCTGTCGCCGCAAGCGGTGTTTGATGGCAGCGTCGCCATCCGCGGTGGCGTCCCGGTCTGTTTCCCGCAGTTTTCCGACCGTGGCGAACTGCCCAAGCACGGCTTCGTGCGCACCCGCGAATGGCAGGTCAGCGCCCGCCGCAGCGGCGACGACTACGCGCTGCTCACGCTGGCGACTGGCGATGACGAGGCCACCCGCGCGCTGTGGCCGCACGCCTTTGGCCTGGAACTGACGGTGATGATCGAATCCGACCGTATCGACCTCGAACTGTGCGTGGCCAACACCGGGTCGAGCGAATTCGAATTCACCGCCGCGCTGCATACCTATCTGCGCACGATCCAGGTCGAGGATGTCGCGCTTGAAGGCCTGCACGGTCACGATTACCGGGATGCCGCCAACGGCGACAAGGTCGTCCGCGAAACCGGTACCGAACTGCTGGTCGAGGCGGAAACCGACCGCATCTATCGGCGTGTCAGACGTCCGCAACTGCTGCGTGCCGGCAATCTCAGCCTGGGCATCCAGCAGCAGGGTTTCCCCGATGTGGTTGTGTGGAATCCGTGGGTGGAAAAATGCGCGGCGCTGGCCGACATGCCGGCCGACGGCTGGCGGCACATGCTCTGCGTCGAGGCCGCAGCGGCCGATACGGCGCAACAACTGGCAGCCGGCGACGAGTGGTACGGACGGCAGACGCTGGTGGCGGTTTGAGCTGAAGTTGAACCTGTTGGGTTTCGCCTGGTCTGAAAATCACCTATAGTTTCGCCCCATGCCCATGCTGCTTTCCCGCTTCCTTGTCCTGATCCTGCTGCTGACCGTGCTCGCGCCCGGTTTCGGCTGGCAGGCGGCTGGCGGCATGCCGGCCGAGGTGGCGGCAGTCGACATGCAGCACGAGCATGCGGCCGACGGGCACGATGCGCACGCAATGCACGAAATGCCCTGCGACGATTGCGGCACCCATGCGGCCGGCGACGATTGCGCCGATACCTTGCACCACTGCTGCCCCGGGTACATCCTCGGGCATCTTGCCGTACAGCACATCGCTCCGATGCCGGTGCTGTCGCCCGGCACCGCGTCGCTGCTCGAACGCGGCGACCGTGAATTCGCCTCGCGCGTCCCCGCCGGGCTCGAACGACCACCCAGACATTTCTCCGCCTGAGCGTCGGCGGCTGAACCTTCCGTTTCCGTAATCCGGTCCTGACCGGGCTATCGCGGTGTGCCGCCGACTGATTATTCATCAGTCGGAGAAACCTGATGCGCATTTTCCCGCGCTTTCCCTTGTGGATACTTTGTTCCGTGGTCCTGGCCCCGCCGGTCCACGCCGAAAACCTGGCCCGCGCCTTTGCCGACGCCTGGGCGCGTCAGCCCGCGGCGGCGGCGCAGGCCGAGCACCCCCAGGCCGCGCGATAGTAAGTGAACACGACTTAACTCCACGCATTGACCCAACACGCTTTCCGTTTTTTT
>DILW01000033.1 GCA_002425245.1 Betaproteobacteria bacterium UBA5582
ATCAACATCGCCGAGCTCAAGGACAACGACATTGATGTTCGCGTCACCATCCCGCAGGGTGCTGCGGTTGGCGACACGCTGACGGTGACGGCGGTCGGCAACGTGGACAAGGTGTTCACGCTGACGGCGGCGCAGATTGCTGCCGGCTTCATCGACACCAAGTTCAACCCGACGGCGAACAACACCGACTTCAAGGTGACCGCATCGATCACCGACGCGGCTGGCAACAACGCCGGTCCGGTCGAGGACACGGCGCGCATCCAGCTGTCGGCACCGGCCCAGCCGATCGTCAATATCGACGAGGACGCCAACAACGACGGTTTCATCAACGCGGCCGAACTGCAAGGCCTGATCAACGTCAGCGTTGCCCTCCCGGCGACGGCCCTGGCTGGCAATACCCTGCTGACGACGGTCAACGGTGTTGCCCAGGCTCCCATCACCATCACTCAGGCAGACATCCTCAAGGGCTCCATCGCCCTGCCGGGCATCACCAACCCGGGCGAAGGGAATACCCTGACCGTCACCGCGCAGATCCGTGATGCGGCCGGCAACCTTGGTAATGTCGGCACCGATTCGGCCAAGATCGACACCACGCCGCCTAACGGTGGCGCCGCGCCCACGGTCACGATCACCGAGGATGCAAATAACGATGGCATCATCAGTGCTCCCGAACTCAGCGGCAAGGTCGATGTCAGGATCAGCTTTGACGGCAGCAAGGTCGATGTCGGCGATACCGTCGTCGTCAGTTCCGGTGGTGTCGAGAAGCGGATCGTGGTGACCGCGACCGACAAGGCCAACGGCTTCGTCACCACCGAGTATGACCCGCTGCCGGCTGGCCAGACGATCACGGTCAGTGCCTACATGATTGACCCGGCGCTGAACCGCAGTAATACCGGCGAGGACTCAGCACGCTTCTCCCTGCTTACCCTGAGCGACCTGGTGGTCAACCTGTCCGAAGAGGGGCTGCTTGGCGGTATTCCCGATACGACGGGCAACCCGACGGACACGACCAATCAAACCGTCGTCCAAGGAAACATCGGCGCTCTCGGCACCGGTGGAGCACCACTGACGGCTACCGTCACCGCACCGACCGAGGCGCTGTTCTCGGGTGGTCAGCGGGTTGTCTGGTCCGGTACGGGTACCAGTGCCGATCCGCTGATCGGCCGCACCGAAACCTCTGGTCAGGAAGTAATCCGTGTGTCGATTGACAGCAAGGGTGACTACCGTGTCGACCTCAAGGCGCCGATCGATCACCCGAGCGCTCAGGGTGAAAACATCAAGAGCCTGGCCTTCAATGTTGCGGCTACCGATGGGCAGACCACGGCCAACGCCAAGCTCACCGTCAATGTCGAGGATGATGCGCCGAGGGCAGTTCCGGAAACCGAAACCGGCTCGCTGCGTCATCAGGACACCAACGTCATGCTGATCATCGACCGTTCGGGCAGTATGACCGCCTCCCGCCTGCAGATCATGCGGGACACGGTCAAGCAGTTGCTGGAAACCTACGACTTGCTGGGCGACGTTGCTGTCCGTATTGTGGTCTTCAACGCCTCGGCCAGCGCCTACACCAACGGCTGGGTTTCGGTGACCGACGCGATCGCCTACGTCAACGGCATCTCCGCCACGGGTGGTACCAATTATGACGCGGCTCTGCTCACCGCCATCAGTGCCTTCCAGTCTGCCGGGAAGATTCCAGGCGGCACCAACGTCTCTTATTTCCTCTCGGATGGTGAGCCGACCACCGCCCAGGACTGGGACGGCAGTGGTCCTCTGCCGAATCAGGTCGGTATTCAACCGGGCGATGGCAATAACACCGAAGAAGGTCGCTGGAAGGCTTTCCTGGAAACCAACAAGATCAACTCCTTTGCTTTCGGCATGGGTACATCGGTTCAGCAGGGCAGCATGGATCCGATTGCCTACAACGGCGAAGCCAGGGTCAACACCAATGCAGTCGTGGTGACCCGGGAAGCTGATTTGCCGCCGATCATCCGCGATACGGTGAACGCCGTTCTGCAAGGCAACTTCCTCAATGGCACCATGGGCAACGCCAGTGGCGCCGGCGCTGACGGCGGCGAACTGACTTCGTTCGCCATCGACGGCACGACCTACTTTGCCAATGGGACGGTCACGGGAACCAGCCGCGGTACTTTTGACGCCTCCACCAAGAGCTGGACACTCGATACCAACAATGGTGGCCGACTGTCGATCGACATGGATAGCGGCGACTACCGCTACACCCCGCCGGTCAAGAACCAGGTGACGACGGAAAACATCAGCTTCACGATCACCGACAACGACGGCGATACCGCATCGTCCACGCTGGCGCTGACCGCCACGCTGCCGATCATCGGTACCAATGGTAACGACACCCTGACTGGCACGAGCGGTAACGACTTCCTTTACGGTGGTGCTGGCAATGACACCCTGATCGGTGGCGTTGGCAACGACTTCCTCAAGGGCGGTGCCGGCAGCGATACCTTCGTCTGGCGCCTTGCCGACAAGGGTACGGTGGTACGCCCGGCGCACGATGAGGTTGTCGATTTCACCAAGGGTACGGGTGGCGATGTTCTCGATCTGCGTGACCTGCTGCAAGGCGAGAACGCTGGCAATCTCACCAGCTACCTCCACTTCACCGCGAATGGCAACAACACCCTGGTGCAGATCAGCAGTGAAGGCAAGTTCAACGGTAGCAACTTCAATACTGCGACCGATCAGGAAATCGTCCTCCAGAACGTCAGCCTGGATAGCCTGGCTGGCGCTGGTGCCAGCGACGCGCAAATCATCAGCGAGTTGCTCAAGGCCAATCTGAAGACCGATCTGTAAGCGCAGCACAGCCCGGGACTTCCCGGGCTTTTCCGTCAATCTGTAATGGAGTGGCGGGAAAGCCCGAGGATGGCCCGGGCATTTTCATTGGTGTAAGTAGTCAGTTCTTCAGCACGCATGCCGCGCAAGGCGGCGATTGTGGCTGCAATTCCCGGCAATTGTCCGGGCGAGTTGCGCTGTCCGGCCAGCCAGGCCGGAGACATGTCTGGTGCATCAGTTTCGAGGACCAGCGCGTCTAGCGGCAGCGTTGCCGCCAGCGAGCGGATGCGTCGCGACCCAGGGTAGGTGGTGGCGCCACCGTAACCCAGCTTGAACCCCAGCTTGATCAGTTCTGCGGCTTGCTGCGCACTGCCGTTGAAGGCATGAGCGATGCCGCCGCGTACCCGGACCCGCCGCAATTCGCGCAGCACCGCGTCTACTGCGCGTCGCACATGCAGGATCACCGGCAGGTCGAACTCCCGGGCCAGTTTGAGTTGGGCTACGAACAGCCGCGTCTGACGTTCGATATCGACCCCGTCGGCATAGAAGTCCAGACCGATTTCGCCGATCGCCACCGGCCTTTCCCGGATCAGCCACTGACGCAGCTGGTCGAGATCGTCGGCTTGGCAGCGGTCCACGTAAAGTGGATGTATGCCCCAGGCGGGAAGGCAGGCCGGACAGGCCTCGATGATCGCCTTCTGTTTGGCAAAAGCCGCCACTTCAACGCCGGGGACGACGATGCGGCTGACCCCGGCTGCCAGTGCTCCGGCGTACACCGCATCACGGTCGGCGTCGAACTCGGCAGCGTCGAGATGGCAGTGGGTATCGATCATCCGCGCAGGAAGGGAAACTCCGCAGTGGGTCGTCGACCGTCCATCAACTCGGCAAGCGCGGCCCCGGAACCGCAGGCCATGGTCCAGCCGAGGGTGCCGTGACCGGTGTTGAGCCACAGGTTGGGCAAGCGCGAGCGGCCGATATACGGCACGTTCGACGGCGTCGCCGGCCGCAGTCCCGACCAGAACTGCGGCTCGCCCTTGATGCGCAAGCCGGGAAAAAGCTGCCGGGTGCGGTCCATCAAGGCCTGGCAGCGCACCGGATCGAGCCCCGTGTCGTAGCCGGCGAACTCCGCCGTGCCGGCGACCCGCAGCCGATTGCCCAGGCGGGAAAAGACCAGCTTGCGTTCGTCGTCGGTAATGCTCACCGTCGGTGCGCTGGCGCCTTCGGCCAGGGTCAGCGTTGCCGAGTAGCCCTTGGCCGGATAGATCGGCAGGC
This sequence comes from Betaproteobacteria bacterium UBA5582, assembly GCA_002425245.1. GTDB lineage: Bacteria > Pseudomonadota > Gammaproteobacteria > Burkholderiales > Rhodocyclaceae > Azonexus. The sequence continues at coordinate 4,075 of DILW01000033.1, forward strand.
GAATCCCCAGTCGCCGCAGGAGCAGCGGCGAATAGCTGCCCAGCGCCAGCACGTAGGCGTCGGCAGTCAGCAGCGACGGACCGTTGTCGTCCTTGACCACGACGGCGGCAACCTGCCCGCCGCCGCTGGCAATCCGCTCGACCTGGGTGCCGTAGCGGAAAACCACGCCGGCAGCCCGTGCGCGTTCTGCCAATGCCTGGGTGAAACGATGGGCATCGCCCGACTCATCGCTGGCCGTGTAATCGCCGCCGACCAGCAAGTCGGCGGCACCGGCCAGCGCCGGTTCGACGACCACGCAGGCTTGCGCGTCCAGCATCTGGCGCTCCAGACCGTGGCGGGCCATCAGCCGGGCGGCCGACATGGCTGCCGCCAGCTCGTCGCGATCCGTATAGATGTGCAGGATGCCGCGCTGCAACTGGTCGTATTCCAGGCCCAATTGGCTACGCAGGCTCTGCAGGCGGCTACGGCTGTCGGTGGCCAGGGCGACGATCGCGGCGATGTTCGCTTCCACCCGCCCGGGCCAGCATTCGCGCAGGAAACGCAGGCCCCACAGCCACTGCGCCAGATCCGGTCGCCAGTGCCAGAGCAGGGGCGCGTCGTGCCGCCCCAGCCATTTCAGCAGACGCGGCAGGACATGGGGATTGGCCCAGGGTTCGGCATGGGAAACTGAAATCTGGCCGCCGTTGGCGAAGCTCGTCTCCATTCCGGCGGCCGGCTGCCGGTCGACTACCGTCACTTCATGGCCGGCTGCCTGCAGGTACCAGGCGCTGCAAGTGCCAACGACGCCCGCTCCCAGCACGAGGACTTTCAAACCTCGCCTCCCCTTTCACGGGTGATCCGGCTGACCTCCGGCAGGTGGCGTATGCCGCGCAGGACTGCGGCCAAATGATTGCGGTTGGCAACCTGGATGGTGAAGTGCAGGGTGGTGAACAGGCGCTCGGGATCGGCTTCCATGGAAACATGCTCGATGTTCGAACCAGCTTCGGAAATCGCTGCTGCCACCTGGGCCAGTACGCCCCGCTTGTTCTTCACCTCAACCCGGATGCGCAGGTCGAAAAGTTTGCCTTCTTCCGGCTCCCATTCGACGTCGATCCACTTCTGCGGTTCGCTGGTGCGGGATTTGCGGATCGTCGGGCAGTCGTGGGTGTGGATCACCATGCCGCTACCCTTGCGGATCGAACCGATGATCGGGTCGCCGGGAATTGGCTGGCAGCACGGCGCCAGTTGTATGGCCATGCCTTCGTTACCGTGGATGGCCAGGGTCAACCCGCCGGGTACGGTTGCCGCCATGTCCTCGCGGGCCAGCAGTCGGCGGGCGACTACCGAAGGCAGGCGCTTGCCAAGTCCGATATCGGCATAAACTTCGTCGATGGAGTGCTGACCACTGGCCTTGACCAGGGCTTCCCAAGCGGGGGCCGGAATCGAGATCGGCACCACGCCAAGCGACAGCAGCTCCTGCCGTAGCAGGCGTTCGCCCAGCCGTGCCGACTCCTCGTTCTGCGTGGTGCGCAGAAAGTGGCGGATCTTGCCGCGTGCCCGGCCGGTCTTGACGTAACTGAGCCACACCGGGTTTGGCGTGGCATCCGGCGAGGTGATGATCTCGACCAGGTCGCCATTGCGCAGTTCGGTGCGCAGGGGGGCCAGTTCGTGATTGATGCGGGCGGCCGAACAGTGGTTGCCGACATCGGTATGCACGGCGTAGGCGAAATCGACCGCGGTGGCGCCGTAGGGCAGGGCCATGATCTTGCCCTTGGGCGTGAATACGTACACCTCGTCGGGGAAGAGGTCGATCTTGACGTCTTCGAAGAACTCGGCGGAGTTGCTGGACTGCGATTCGAGCAGCGACTGCAGCCACTTGTGCGTCTTGATCTGCAGTTCGGCGCTGCTCTCGTTGCCGTCCTTGTACAGCCAGTGCGAGGCGACACCATCCTGGGCGACGTTGTGCATGTCGCGGGTGCGGATCTGGACTTCGACCGGCGTCCCGTAAGGACCGATCAAGGTGGTGTGCAGCGACTGGTAGCCATTGGCCTTGGGGATTGCGATGTAGTCCTTGAACTTGCCGGGCACCGGTTTGTACAGGCCGTGCAGCGCGCCCAGTGCCAGATAGCAGCTGGCCACGTTATCGACCACGACGCGGAAGCCGTAGATGTCGAGCACCTGCGAGAAGGACAGTTGCTTGTCCTTCATCTTGCGGAAGATCGAATAGAGACTCTTCTCCCGGCCAAACACGTCGGCGGTCAGGCCGGCATGGGCGAGCTTGTCGCAGATGCCTTCCCGGATGCGGGTCAACAGTTCGCTGCGGTTCCCTTTGGCGATCCGCAGCGCCTTGGCCAGGACCTCGGCCCGGTGCGGATAGATCAGGCGGAAGGAGGTGTCCTGCAAATCGCGGTAGAGCTTGCTCAGGCCAAGACGCAGGGCAATCGGCGCGTAAATCTCGAGGGTCTCGCGGGCGATGCGGATGCGCTTGTCGGCGCGCATGGCCGACATGGTCTGGATGTTGTGATGGCGGTCGGCCAGCTTGATCAGCACCACGCGCAGGTCGCGCGCCATGGCCATCAGCATCTTGCGGAAGTTCTCGGCCTGCGCCTCCTTGTACGAGGCGAACTCCATCTTGTCCAGCTTGGACAGGCCGTCGACCATTTCGGCGACTTCCTTGCCGAATTTTTCCGCCAGTTCCTGCTTGCTGGCCCCGGTATCCTCCATCGTGTCGTGGAGCAGGGCCGCGCAGACGGCGTCGGCGTCCATGCACCATTCGACGACAGCGCCGGCGACGGCCAGTGGATGCGTGATGTAGGGCTCGCCCGACATGCGCTTCTGGTGCGCATGCGCCTTGGCGGCGTAGGCGTAGGCCGACTTGATGCGGTTTACATCAGCCGGCGGCAGGTAGTCGAGACTGTCGAGGAAGACGCGGTAGGCGGCGTCCTCGTAATTTGGCGGTAGCGTGGGCGCAGGCTCCATCAGGCTTTACCGCCCCGAGCGATCAGGCCTGGCCGCGGTTCAGGACTTCCAGACCAACCTTGCCGAGCGCCATTTCGCGCAGGGCGACGACGGTCGGCTTGTCCTTGTCGACCTCGACCAGCGGCGTCGCGCCATTGGCAATCTGGCGGGCACGGTGGGCGGCAGCCAGGGTCATCTGGAAGCGGTTCGGAATCCTTTTCAGGCAATCATCAACGGTAACGCGGGCCATGGTCTAACCTCAAATCAATCTTCATAACAAACGGGAAAACAGCGCCGGATGTTGCAGCCGCTGCTTGCCCGGACTCAGGCGCGAGCTGCGCACGATGGCGCGCAAATCCTGCAAGGCCTGGTCAAGTTGGTCGTTAATGATAGCATAGTCGAACTCCCCGACATGGCGCATTTCCGCCTCTGCAGCGGCCAGGCGGCGTTCGATGACGTCCGCCGCGTCGGTGCCGCGGCCGGTCAGCCGGCGGCTCAGTTCCTCCATCGACGGCGGCAGGATGAAGATGCCGATCGCCTCCGGAAAGATTTTGCGCACCTGTTGCGCGCCCTGCCAGTCGATTTCAAGCAGGACATCGTGACCGGCTGCGAGCTGCTCGCCGATCCACTTCTTCGAGGTGCCGTAGAAATTGCCATGGACCTCGGCCCATTCCAGGAACTCGTCCTGAGCGATCATGGCGCGGAAGCGGTCGACGCCGACGAAATGGTATTCGCGCCCGTCCTGCTCGCCCGGACGCGGCGCCCGGGTGGTGAAGGAGATCGACAGGTGCACAGCACGCTCCTCGGCCAGCAGCATGCGCACCAGGGTGGTCTTGCCGGCGCCGGAAGGCGCGGCGACAACGTAGAGATTTCCGGACATGCTCAGTTCTCCGGCCGGGTCATTCGAGATTCTGGATCTGCTCGCGCATCTGCTCGATCAGCAGCTTGAGTTCCATGGCGGCCTGGGAAACCTCGGTCAGCGCCGACTTGGAGGCCAGCGTATTGGCTTCGCGGTTGAGTTCCTGCATCAGGAAATCCAGGCGCTTGCCGCAGGCGCCGCCGGCCTTGAGGATGCGCTCGACCTCATCGAGATGGGTATTCAGGCGGGACAGCTCCTCGGCCACGTCGATACGCGTGGCGAACACCGCCACCTCCTGCAGGATGCGATCGTCGCTGGCATTGCCGAGCGCTTCCTGCAGCCGCTGGCGCAGCTTGTCGGTGAACAGGGCCTGGGCCTCCGGAATGCACGGCGCCACCTCGCGCACGATCCGGCGCATGGCATCGACCCGTTCGCCGATCATTTGCGCCAGCTTGGCGCCTTCGCGCGCCCGGCTGGCGGTGAATTCATCGAGTACGACATTGGCCAGCGCCAGCACCTCGGCACCGACGGCGGCGAAGTCGATGCCCTGCTCGCCGAACATGCCCGGCCAGCGCAGCGCCTCGTTGACCGACAGCGGCGCCGCTTCCGGCAACTGCTTGCGCACCTGCGCCGACAGCGCGGCCAGGGTCTGCAACAGTTCCGGATTGAGCTGCAGTTGTTCGCCGCGGGCAGCGGCGGCGTTGAAACTCAGCCGGCATTCGATCTTGCCCCGCGTCAGCCGCTTGGCCAGCAGTTCGCGCAGCGGCATCTCGATTGCGCGCAGATCGTCGGCGACGCGAAAATGAAAATCGAGATAGCGTGAATTGACGCTCTTCAGTTCCAACTGCAAGGTACCGCGCTCAAGGTCGCGGGTGCGCACCGCATATCCGGTCATGCTGCAAATCATCGGGGCTTGCTCTCCAGCTTTACAGGTCGGACAACACGCCCGACAATGCCTGTTGATTGCATCATAACCGCGAGATCAATGGCGCAACAAGCCAACCACCCGCTACCCGGCGGTCACCAGCTGGAGGAGTACACGATCGACCGCCAGCTTTCGCTCGGCGGTTTCTCCATCGTGTATCTGGCGCGCGACCCTGAAGGCAAGCAGGTGGCGATCAAGGAATACCTGCCCAACAGCCTGGCGCTGCGCGCCAAGGGCGACATCCGGCCGATCATCAGCGAAGCCCACCTGGGTGCTTTCCGCTACGGCATGAAGTGCTTTTTCGAGGAAGGACGGGCGCTGGCCCGGCTGTCGCACCCGAACGTGATCCGCGTGCTCAACTTCTTCCGCGCCAACGAAACCGTATACATGGTCATGGAATACGAGCAGGGGCGCACCCTGCAGGAGTTCATCCACAAGCACCAGGGCCGGGTTTCCGAGCGCTTCATCCGCGGTGTCTTCACCCGCATGCTCAACGGTTTGCGCGAAGTGCATGCGCACAAGCTGCTGCATCTCGACCTCAAGCCCTCGAACATCTACCTGCGCGCCGACAATTCGCCGGTCCTGATCGACTTCGGCGCTGCCCGGCAAACACTTACCACCGATCAGCCCATGCTCAAACCGATGTACACCCCGGGCTTCGCTTCGCCCGAGCATTACGGCGAACGCAACAACCTCGGGCCGTGGAGCGACATCTACAGCGTCGGCGCCTCGATGTACGCCTGCCTCGCCGCCACTGCGCCCCAGGCTGCCGACGACCGCCTGAACAAGGATGTCCTGACCCCGGCCATGGTGCGCTGGGAAGGCCTGTTTTCCGACCGTCTGCTGGAAATCATCGACTGGTGTCTCAACCTCAACCACCTGTACCGGCCACAGAGCGTGTTCGCCCTGCAAAAGGCGCTGATCGCCGACGCCCATCCGCCACTTCCCCGCCCGGCCGGCAACTGGCTGGGGCGTGTGGTTGACAAGTTCAGGAGCCCGTCCAAGTGAGATTCACCATTTACCAGGACAGCCGCCAGGGTGGCCGCGCCAACAACGAAGACCGCACCACCTACTGTTATTCCCGCGATGCCCTGTTGATGGTCATCGCCGACGGCATGGGCGGTCACCACCATGGCGAGATTGCTGCCCAACTGGCCGTGCAGACATTGGCTGATGCTTTTCAGCGCGCGGCCAAGCCGCGCCTTGACGACCCTTTTCGCTTCCTGCAAAAGGGCATGAGCAACGCCCACCACGCCATTCTCGACTACACGGCCCGGCACCGCCTGCCGGATTCACCGCGTACCACCTGCGTCGCCTGCGTGATCCAGGACAGCATCGCCTACTGGGCGCATGCCGGCGACTCGCGGCTGCTGCTCATCCGTGACGGCAGGGTCGTTGCCCAGACCCGTGACCATTCGCGCATCCGCCTGCTGCTCGACCAGGGCGTGATCACCGAAGCCCAGGCGGCACGCCACCCCGACCGCAACAAGATCTACAGCTGCCTTGGCGGCCCGACCGCGCCGGAGATCGAGTTCTCGCGCAAGACACCCCTCGAACACGGCGATGTCGTGCTGCTATGCACCGACGGCCTGTGGGGCAGCGTGCCAGTGGAAAAACTCGCTGCCAGCCTGCACGGCAGCAACCTGCTGCAAAGCACCCCGGCCCTGATGGCCCAGGCCGAAGCCCGGGCCGGCGCCCACGGCGACAACCTGTCGGCAGTCGTCGTCCGCTGGGAAGACCACTACATCGAGGCCCCGAGCAGCGTCATCTCGACCCAGACCATGCCGCTCGACGAAGTGACTACCAAACTCGACGAATTCGGTCGCAACCCGAGTTACAAGAGCGACCTCAGCGAAGACGAAATCGAAGCAGCGATCGAGGAAATCCGCGCCGCCATCGACAAATACAACCCGCAAAAATAAAGGAATCCCCATGCGTCCCAGCCAACGCCAGCCGGATCAGCTCCGTGCCGTCCGCATCACCCGCAACTTCACCCGCCACGCCGAAGGTTCGGTGCTGATCGAAATGGGCGACACCCGCGTGCTGTGCACCGCCTCGGTCGAGGAGAGCCTGCCGCCCTTCCTGCGCGGCAAGGGCCAGGGCTGGGTCACCGCCGAATACGGCATGCTGCCGCGCTCGACGCACACGCGCAGCGCGCGCGAGGCGGCCAAGGGCAAGCAGACCGGCCGCACCCAGGAAATCCAGCGCCTGATCGGCCGCAGCCTGCGCGCCGTGACCGACCTCAAGGCCCTCGGCGAACGCCAGATCACCCTCGACTGCGACGTCCTGCAAGCCGACGGCGGCACTCGTTGCGCCTCGATCACCGGCGCCTGGATCGCCCTCTACGAGGCCTGCGAGAAGCTGGTGCAGGCCGGCAAGCTGGCGGCCAACCCGGTCAGGGACCACGTCGCCGCCATCTCGGTCGGCATCTATAACGGCAGCGCGGTACTCGACCTCGACTACCCGGAAGACTCCAACTGCGACACCGACATGAACGTCATCATGACCGGCAGCGGCGGCATCGTCGAAGTCCAGGGCACGGCCGAAGGCGAACCGTTCAGCCGCGAGCAGATGAACGTGCTGATGGACCTCGCCCAGATGGGCATCCGCCAGCTGGTCGCCGAACAGCAAAAGGCGCTCGCCGCATGAAGAAGCTGGTCCTCGCCTCGAACAACGCCAAGAAGATGAAGGAGCTGAACGCGCTGCTGGCGCCGCTCGGCTTCGAAGTCATCCCGCAAGGCCAGCTCGGCATTCCGGAAGCCGAGGAACCGCACTGCACCTTCGTCGAGAACGCGCTTGCCAAGGCCCGCCACGCTGCGCAGCACAGCGGCCTGCCGGCGCTCGCCGACGATTCCGGCCTGTGCGTCAAGGCCCTTGGTGGCGCGCCCGGTGTGATTTCTGCCCGCTACGCTGGCGAACCGAAATCCGATGCGCGCAACAACGAAAAGCTGCTCGCCGAACTCGCCCGCTTCCCGCAGATGACCGAACGCAAGGCGCACTTCGTCTGCGTCCTGGTCCTCGTGCGCAGCGCCGACGACCCGCAGCCGATCATCGCCGAAGGCGAATGGCACGGCGAAATCCTGGCCGCCCCGCAAGGCGCCGACGGCTTCGGCTACGACCCGCTGTTCTACGTCCCCACCTACGCGTGCACCGCGGCCGAACTCGACCCGGCGGCCAAGAACAAACTCTCGCATCGCGGCCAGGCGATGCAGAAACTGATCGAGCGGCTGCCGGAACTCTGACCTTGGCGAAAACCATCCCGATTTTCGCGGACACCGCCCGGTCGACCGCAAGTGCGCCCGACCGCCCGCTCGAATTCCGCAAATCCCCGGTCCTCTCGCTCTACGTCCATATCCCGTGGTGCGTGCGCAAGTGTCCGTACTGCGACTTCAACTCGCACGAGAACGGCGGCGAGATTCCCGAGCGGGAGTACGTCGATGCGCTGATCGCCGACCTGCAGTCGGCGCTGCCGCTGATCTGGGGGCGGCCGGTGCAGACGGTGTTTTTCGGCGGCGGCACGCCCAGCCTGCTGTCGGCGGGCGCCATCGACGAGCTGATCGGCGCCTTCCGGGCGCTGGCGATGCTGTCGCCGGAGGCCGAGATCACGCTCGAAGCCAATCCCGGCACGGTCGAGGCTGGCAAGTTCGCTGGCTTTCGCGCTGCCGGGGTCAATCGGCTGTCGCTCGGCATCCAGAGCTTCAACGACGAGCATCTCAAGGCGCTCGGCCGCATCCACGGCAGCGCCGAAGCGAAGCGCGCGGCGCAACTGGCCGGCGAGCACTTCGAGCGCTTCAACCTCGACCTGATGTACGGCCTGCCTTATCAAACGCAGGCGCAAGCGCTCGCCGACATCGATACCGCGCTGTCCTTCGCGCCGCCGCACCTCTCCTGCTACCAGCTGACGCTGGAGCCGAACACGCACTTCGCCGCCTTCCCGCCCGACCTGCCCGAAGGCGACCTGTGCGCCGACATGCAGGAAGCCATCGAAGCCCGGCTGGCCGCCGCCGGCTACGCCAACTACGAGACCTCGGCCTTCGCTCAGCCCGGCCGACAGTGCCTGCACAACCTCAACTACTGGCATTTCGGCGACTACCTCGGCATCGGCGCCGGCGCCCATTCCAAGCTGACGCAGCACGACCGCGTGCTGCGCCAGATGCGCTACAAGCACCCCAAGGCCTATCTGGAAAACGTCCGCGTCGGCCGGACTATCCAGGAAGAACACGACGTCGCCGCCGCCGAACTGCCCTTCGAATTCATGATGAACGCGCTGCGCCTGGCCGACGGCTTCGCTCCCAGCCTGTTCGAACTGCGCACCTCGCGGCCGCTGACCGCCATCCTGCCGCAACTCAGGGCGGCCCAGGCCGACGGCCTGCTCGACCTCGGCCCGGAAAAGATCGCGCCGACCGCCAAGGGCCGGCGCTTCCTCAACGTGTTGCTGGAACGCTTTCTCGACGATGGCCAGTGAATAGGCCAGCGCCGATCAGCTGAGCCAGCCCCAGGTGATCGCCAGGGTCAGCATCGTTACCGGCAGGCCGATGCGCAGGTGCTGGTGCCAATCGATGGCGATGCCCTGCTTGCGCGCGAGATCGACGACGATCAGATTGGCGATCGAGCCGACCAGCAGCAGGTTGCCGGCCAGCGTGCTGACCAGCGCCAGGGTGACGCCGGCGTCCGCAGTTTTCAGGTGCGGCAGCAGCAGCATCGTCGCCGGCACGTTCGAGACCAGATTGGAGAGGCCGACACCGACCGCGAACAGCGGCCCGGTATCGCCCAGCTGGATGCCGTGGTCGGCCAGCCAGGCGACGGCGATGGTGGCCAGGCCGGTACTCTCGAAAGCGTGATTGACGACGAACAGGCCGACGAAGAGCACCAGCAGTTCCCAATCGACGAAGCCCATCACGTGCGAGGAATGGAAGCGCCGCGACAGCAGCAGCACGCCGGCGCCGACCAGGGCGGCGACTTCGCGCGGCCAGTCGGTGAACAGGAAGACGACCAGCAGCATGGCGGCGACGGCGAGGCCCTTGGCGGTCTGCAGGCGGTCGAATTCGGGCAGCGCCTCGGTGGCCGGGGCAGCGGGCGGTGGCTGGGTGGGGCGGCGCGGTGCGAACACCAGCCAGGCCCACAGCGCGAGCAGGCCGAGTACGACCGGTGGCAGCGCCCGCCACAGGTAGTCGGCGAAATGCAGTTGCAGCACCGAGCCGATCAGCATGTTCTGCGGGTTGCCGATCAAGGTCGCCGCCGAGCCGATGTTGGCGGCGCAGGCGAGGCCGACCAGGAAAATCACCGGGTCGAGCCGGCGCTCGATGCACAGGCGGGCGACCACCGGCGTCATCGCCAGGCAGACGATGTCGTTGGAAAACACCGCCGACAGCGCGCCAGCGACGAAGATCAGGGCGCCGAGCAGCCACGGTTCGGCGAGCGGCAGCGCGGCGACGCGGCGGGTGACTTCGGTGTAGAAGCCACCCAGGCGCATCTGCGCCGAAACCACCATGAAGGCGAAAAGCAGCAGCAGGGTTGGCAAATGCACGGCGCGTGCCGCTTCCTCGGTCGTCATCGCGCCGATGCCGACGACGGCGATGCCGCCGAGCAGGGCGACGCCGCTGCGGTCGAGCTTCAGTTTCGGCAGGCCACCGAGGAACATGCCAAGGTAGACGACGGCGAAGATGGCGACGATAGTCGTCTGCAGCGGGTGGGTCTCGATGGCGAGCAGCGGCGCGGCGAGTTCCGGGCTCATCGGTAGAGCAGGAAGCCTTCGCGTTCGGCCAGCCAGGCCAGTTCGTCGGCGTGCGCGGCGGCGTCAAGGTCGGCTGGCGTCGCCGCCGGATCGTCCACCCATTCGCGCAGCAGCGGCGAACCGTTGATCAGGTCGATGGCCAGGCGCTCGAATTCGTACTCGTAGCCGAAGTCGCGCCAGATCGGGTAGTCCGGGTAGAGGCGGCGGATCGCCTTGAAGGCCAGCGCCTGCAGGCGCCAGGGCCGAAGGGCGGCGTGCTCGTAGTACGGGCCATCGCTGTGAATCTGCAGCGCCTGGCAGAGCTGGCCCTTGAACTTGTGGAAGGTCGGTTCGAACCAGCAGGCGCGCAGCTTGCAGCCGGCCAGCCAGGCGGGAGCGAGCGCTTGCATTTCGGCAAGCACCGCAGCGGCGTCGATGTCCGGCGCGCCGAAGAGGAATTCCAGCGGCCGCGTCGTGCCGCGCCCTTCGGAGAGCGTCGTGCCTTCGAGCATGACGGTGCCGGCGTAGGCGCGTGCCATGGAAAGGTTGGGGGCATTCGGGCTGGGGTTGATCCAGGTCCGCTCGCCGAGCGGCCAGCCGTGGCCGGGCGCCGCCTCGGGCTGCCAGCCCTGCATTTCGACGACGCGATAGGCGACGTCGAGTTTCAACTGGGCGATGAACCAGGCACCGAGTTCGCCCATGGTCAGACCGTGTCGCATCGGCATCGGGCCGGCGCCAACGAAGCTTTCCCAGCCCGCGCGCAGCGTGAAGCCTTCGACCGGCCGCCCGGCCGGGTTGGGGCGGTCGAGCACCCACACTTCCTTGCCGTATTCGGCGGCGGCTTCGAGCACGTAGCGCAGCGTGGTGATGAAGGTGTAGATGCGGCAGCCGAGGTCCTGCAGGTCGACCAGCAACACGTCGAAAGTCTCCAGCATCGCCGCCGTCGGCCGGCGCACTTCGCCATACAGGCTGAAGATCGGAATGCCGTGCTGCGGATCGATTAAATCCGGCGATTCGACCATGTTGTCCTGCTTGTCGCCCTTGATACCGTGCTGCGGGCCGAAGGCGGCGGTGAGCTGGAGGTCGGGCAGCGCGGCGAG
>DILW01000135.1 GCA_002425245.1 Betaproteobacteria bacterium UBA5582
GCTGGAAATTGCCCCGGCCGACGACCTGGCGGCGCTGAACCGGGCAGCGGCGGAATTCTCCAGCTGCGCACTGGCGGTTTTCGTCAGCCCCAATGCTGTGCGCCATGCCTTGCCTTTCCTGCTCGCCGGTCGCTCCTGGCCTGCCGGCGTGGTGCCGGCGGCGGTCGGTCCGGGAACGGTCAAGGCACTGGCCGACGCCGGTGTCTCCGGTTGCCTGCTGCCTGCCGGTCGCTACGATTCGGAAGGCCTGCTCGAATTGCCCGAACTGTCCGGCGCCAGGATGGCCGGGCAGCGGGTGTTTATCTTTCGCGGCGACGGTGGCCGCGAGCTGCTCGCCGACACGCTGCGCGAGCGCGGTGCCCGGGTCGAATGCATCAGCTGCTACCGGCGCAGCGGGCCGGCCGCCAGTTTCAGTCCCTTGCTCGATGCCTGGCGGGACCGCCGGCTCGATGCGATGGTCGTGTCCAGCAGCGAAGCCCTGCGCTACCTGGTGGCCGGGCTGGATGCCGAGGGGCGGGACTGGCTGCAGGAAACCCCGCTGTTCGTGCCGCACGCGCGCATTGCCGAAGTCGCGGGCGAGCTCGGGCTGCGTCGCATTGTGCCCACCGCCGCTGCCGACAAGGGCCTGATCGAAGGATTACTTGCTTATAATTGGCCAGCATGAACGACGAATCTACTTCTTCCCCCGTTGCCGAGGCGGACACCCCGCCGCTCGTGACGCCGCGCCGTAGCCGGAGCGGTGCCATCTGGTTGTTACCGTCGCTTGTTCTGGCCGGCCTGCTGGCCTGGCACTGGTACGACAGTCGGCAGCAGATCAACGAATTGCGTGCCGGTGTAGCGCGTCAGCTGGCGGATGCCGCTGTGGTTTCGCGCAAGGATGCCCAGGTCGACGAACAATTGCGTCAGCAGGCCACGGTCTTCGACCAGCGGCTGAAAGCCGCCGAGCAACAGTTGGCCGAAAGTCGCGACCATGAGGCGGCACTTCAGGCCATTCTCCAGGACGTGACCCGCGGTCGGGAGGAGGCGACTCTGCTTGAGATCGAGCAGGCCGTGACCCTGGCCGTCCAGCAGATACAACTGGCCGGCAACGTACCCGTTGCCCTGCTCGCCTTGCGCGCCGCCGATGCCCAGCTGGCGCGCCTCGACAAGGCCCGGCATCTGCCCCTGCGTAAGGCCTTGGCCGCCGACATCGCCCGTCTCAACGAGCTGCCGATGGTCGATGTGCCCGGCATTAGCCTGCGACTTGAGCAGATCGTCGGCAGCATCGACAAGCTGCCTTTTGCCGTCCATGGCCGGCCGGTCGACGAGCCGGCGCCGGTGGCCGGCGAACAGGAAACAGCACCCTTGCCCTGGTGGCAGCTGGCGCTCGCCGATTTGTGGCACGAAGTGCGCGGCATGATCCGCATCCAGCGCTTCGACCGCGAGGAACCCGCCTTACTGGCTCCAGGCCAGGGCTTCTTCCTGCGCGAAAACCTCAGGCTGCGCCTGTTGAGCGCGCGCCTTGCCCTGTTCGCCCGCGAGCAATGGACTTTCCGCAATGAACTGGCGGTTGCCAGCGCCTGGCTGGAGCGCTATTTCCTCACCGAAGATCGCGCCGTGCAGGCGGCCATCGAGCAGATCAAGGCCTTGTCGGCGACGGAAATCGTCATCGAATTGCCCGACCTGCGCGCCAGCCAGCAGGCCTTGCTGACCCTGCGTGAAGAAGCGAAGGGGGCACAGTGAGGGGCTTGTTCTGGGTTGTTGCCCTGTTTGCACTGGCTGTCGCCGTGGCGGTCGGGGTCAGCGTCAACGACGGTTATGTGCTGCTGGTGATGCCGCCCTGGCGGGTCGAAGTGTCGCTTAATTTCCTCTTGCTCGGCCTGCTCCTGGCCTTCATCGTCTTTCACCTGCTGTTGCGGGCGCTATCGCTGACCCTGGGCATGCCCAGGCAGGTGGCCGAGTACCGGCGGCGGCGCCAGCGCGAGAAATCCGGGCAGATTTTCCAGGATGCCGTGCGCTTCCTGTTTGAAGGGCGTTTCGGTCAGGCACTGAAGCGCGCCGGGCAAGCCTATGAGGCCGGTCGGGCGCCGGCCCTGGCTGCCCTGATCGCGGCCCGCGCCGCCCAGCGTCTGGGCGAACCCGCGCGTCAGCAGGAGTGGCTGGACAAGGCCAAGCAGCAGGATGCCCGCAACGAATCGGCGACCCTGATGCTGGAAGCGGAAATGCTCAATGAAGCGCGCCGTTTCAACGAGGCGCTGGTGGTGCTACAGCGCCTGCAGCAGCGCGAAGGCCGGCATATCGCCGCCCTGCGCCTGGAGTTGCGGGCCCGTCAGGGAATCGGCGACTGGGACGGGGCCCTGAAACTGCTGCGCCAGCTGGCCAAGCGCGACGCCCTGCCACCGCATCTGGTGCGGCCGTTGGCGACCAAGGCGCATCTGGCCAACCTGGCGCGTCGCCACGATGACCGCGACGCGCTGGAAGCCTACCTGCGCCAGGTGCCGGCCGCTGAACGCGGCGTCGAGGTGGTGCTTGCTGCCGCCCGCGGGCTGGCCGCCGCCGGTGGCGATAGCGAAGCTCAGCGCCTGATCGAAGGCATGCTCGATCAGGGCGACGAAGAAGCCTGGTCAAGTGAATTGCTGGCGATTTACGGCCGGCTCGCCGGCGGCGACCAGATGTCGCGTATCGGCCGGGCCGAGCAGTGGCTGCGCGAGCGGCCGGCACATGCCGGGCTGCTCCTGGCGCTGGGTCGCATGTGTGCGCGTCAACGCCTGTGGGGCAAGGCACAAAGTTATCTGGAAGCCTCGCTGGCGGTTGAGGAAACGCAAGCAGGACATCTGGAACTGGCGCGTCTGGGCGATCAGCTCGAACGTGTCGATGAGGCCAACCGGCATTACCGCGCCGCGGTGCTGCCGGCCAACAGCGATAAATGAGCAATACGCGGAGGGAAGGGCTGTGCTGAATATCGATCTGCGCAAGATCTACAATTTTTACCCGGTCGAACCGGCGCCATCCGCGGACAAGCTGCCGAGCGGCGGCGACGTTTATTACGAGTGCCTCGATTGCTCGGTGATCGTCAATTCGGTACCGCACATCAAGGCGGCCTGCGCCTGCGGCAACCTGCAGGGCGCCGGCGGCAAGCTCGAAGTCCGGGACCCGGGCCGCGTCCGGGTGGTCAAGGGCAAGCTGAAATAAGGCTCAGACCCATTCCTGCGGCTGCAGGAAGACTTCGTAGAGTTCAGCTTCCGGCGTACCGGCTTCCGGCTGCCAGTCGTAGCGCCATTTGACGATTGGCGGCAGCGACATCAGGATCGACTCGGTGCGACCGCCTGACTGCAATCCGAACAGGGTTCCCCGGTCCCAGACCAGGTTGAACTCGACGTAACGACCGCGGCGGTAGGCCTGGAAGTCGCGCTCGCGCTCGCCGTAAGGCGTTTCGCGGCGGCGCTCAAGTACCGGCAGGTAAGCCGCCGTAAAGGCGTTGCCGACCGCCTGGGTGAGCTTGAAGCAGCGCTCGAAACCGCCTTCGTTGAGATCGTCGAAGAAGACGCCGCCAACGCCGCGCGGCTCCTTGCGATGCTTGAGGAAGAAGTACTCGTCGCACCACTGCTTGTACTTCGGATAGACCTCGGCGCCGAAGGGGGCAAGGGCGTCACGGCAGGTGCTGTGAAAGTGCTGAACATCCTCGCGCTGGCCGTAATAGGGCGTCATGTCCATGCCGCCGCCGAACCACCAGACATCCTCTTCGCCTTCCTTGGTGGCGACGAAGCAGCGCACGTTCATGTGTGCCGTCGGGCAGTAGGGATTGCGCGGGTGCAGGACCAGCGATACGCCCATGGCTTCCCAGGCGCGACCGGCGAGCTGTGGGCGCACGGCGGTGGCCGAGGCGGGCAGGGCGGTGCCGGTGACATGCGAGAAATTGACGCCGCCGCGCTCGAAGAAGTTGCCTTCCTCGATCAGGCGGGAAATGCCGCCGCCGCCCTCGGGGCGCTGCCAGGCGTCGGTGCGGAAGGGCTGGCCGTCAAAGGCTTCGAGTTCGGCGACGATGCTTCGTTGCAGGCCGGTGAAGTATTCCAGCCGGGCACTGCGCTCGCTGCCGCTCACGAAGCTTCGCCGGCCGACTTGTCACCAGCCCGACGCAGATGGGGCGGCGGGACGCCGATGGCGCGGTGGCCGATGTCCTTGCGGTACTGCATGCCGTCCCAGGAAATCCTGAGTGCGGCTTCGTAGGCGGCCTTCTGGGCCAGCTTGACGTTCTCGCCGAGGGCGGTGACGCACAGCACCCGGCCGCCGGCCGTCACCACCTTGTCGTCCTGCCCGGCGGTGCCGGCGTGGAAGACATGGCAGTCGTCGGCAAAACGGTTGCCGGCGGGCAGGCCGACGATGAGGTCGCCCTTTTTCGGGGTGTCCGGGTAGTTGGCGGCAGCCAGCACGACACCCAGCGCCACGCGGCGGTCCCATTCGGCCTCGACTTGGTCGAGCGTGCCGTTGATGCCGTGTTCAAGCAGCTTGACGAAGTCGGACTTGAGCCGCATCAGGATCGGCTGCGTTTCCGGGTCGCCCATGCGGCAGTTGAATTCCAGTGTCCGCACCGCGCCGTCCTTGCCGATCATCAGGCCGGCGTAGAGGAAGCCGGTGAACGGAATGCCATCAGCCGCCATACCGCGTACCGTCGGCATGATGATCTCGCGCATGACCTTGGCGTGGACTTCCGGCGTGACGCAGGGGGCGGGCGAATAGGCGCCCATGCCGCCAGTGTTCGGGCCCTGGTCGCCATCGAAGATGCGCTTGTGGTCCTGGCTGGAGGCCAGGGCGAGGACGTTCTTGCCGTCGACCATGACGATGAAGCTGGCTTCCTCGCCGTCGAGGAAGTCCTCGATGACGACACGGGCGCCGGCATCGCCGAGCTTGTTGCCGGACAGCATGTCGTCGATCGCAGCATGCGCTTCCTCAAGGCTCATGGCGACGACGACGCCCTTGCCGGCGGCCAGGCCGTCCGCCTTGATGACGATCGGCGCGCCCTGGCGGTCGATGTAGGCGTGGGCGGCGGCGGCATCGGAGAAAGTCTCGAAGCCGGCGGTCGGGATGTTGTGGCGGGCCATGAAACGCTTGGCGAAATCCTTGGAGGATTCGAGCTGCGCGGCTTCCTTGGTTGGGCCGAATATCTTCAGGCCGCGGGCGCGGAAGACATTGACCACGCCGGCCGCCAGCGGCGCCTCGGGGCCGACTAGGGTGAGGTGGATCTTGTTCTGCTCGGCGAAATCGGCGAGGGCTTCCGGATCCGTGAGATTCACGTTCTCCAGTTCATGCTCGCGCGCCGTGCCGGCGTTGCCGGGGGCGACGTAAACCTTCTGCAGGCCTGGCGTCTGCGCCAGCTTCCAGGCCATGGCGTGCTCGCGGCCGCCGGAACCGATTACCAGGAGTTTCATGGGGATTTTTCCTTGTTATAACCGAAGCAATTTCGTGGCCGGCAAAGCCGTGACGCGAAGACGAGCCGAAGACAGTGCTGTTGCACGGCGAGGCGAAGTCGACAAGATCACGGCGCAGTCGGGCATGAAATCAGTGGCGGAAGTGACGGGCGCCGGTGAACACCATGGCGATGCCGTGTTCGTCGGCTGCCGCGATGACTTCCTCGTCGCGCATCGAGCCGCCCGGCTGGATGACGGCCTTGGCGCCGGCTTCGGCGAGCACGTCGAGGCCGTCGCGGAACGGGAAGAAGGCGTCGGAAGCGACCACCGAACCCTTGAGTTCGAGGCCGGCGTTCTGCGCCTTGATGCAGGCGATCTTGGTCGAATCGACACGGCTCATCTGGCCGGCGCCGACGCCCAGGGTCATGCCGCCACCGCAGAAGACGATGGCGTTGGACTTGACGAACTTGGCGACGCGCTCGGCGAAGAGCAGGTCTTCGATCTGCAGCAGGGTCGGCTGGACCTTGGTGACCACCTTCAGATCCTTGACCTGGGCGGTGAAGTCGTCCGCGGTCTGGACCAGCAGGCCGCCGCCGACGCGCTTCAGTTCGAGCTTGTTGAGGTCGCGGCCGAGCGGTACGACCAGTACGCGCAGGTTCTGCTTGGACGCCAGCGCGGCCTTGGCTTCGGCGGTGAAGGACGGGGCGATCAGCACTTCGACGAAGTGCTTGCGCTGGTTCATGGCTTCAACGATGTCGATGCCGACTTCGCCGTTGAAGGCGATGATGCCGCCGAAGGCCGAGGTCGAATCGGTCAGGAAGGCCTTTTCGTAGGCGCGCAGCAACTGGCTGTCGACCGCCACGCCGCAGGGGTTGGCGTGCTTGATGATGACGCAGGCCGGCGCTTCGAAGGCCTTGACACATTCCCAGGCGGCATCCGAGTCGGCGATGTTGTTGTAGGACAGTTCCTTGCCCTGCAGCTGGGTGTAATTGGCGATGCTGCCCGGCAGGGCGCTGGTGTCGCGGTAGAAGGCAGCGGACTGGTGCGAGTTCTCGCCGTAGCGCAGGGTTTCGACGCGGTCGAAGGCCAGCTGCAGCTTGGCCGGGAACACGGCCGGGATCGGCGCGGCGGCTTCCGGTTGGGCTTCCGCGCCTTCGTCGAGGCCGGTCAGCCAGTTGGCGATCATGCTGTCGTAGCGGGCGGTGTGCGTGAAGGCCTTCTTGGCCAGGTTGAAGCGGGTGCCCAGTTGCAGGGCGCCGCCGTTGGCCTTCATTTCTTCAAGCAGCGGAGCGTAGTCTTCCGGATCGGTGACGATGGCCACGCCGGCGTAGTTCTTGGCCGAGGAACGGACCATGGCCGGGCCGCCGATGTCGATGTTCTCGATGGCGTCGGCCAGCGTCACGCCGGCCTTGGCGATGGTGGCGGCGAAGGGGTAGAGGTTCACGCAGACCAGGTCGATGGTCGGAATGCCATGCTCTTCGATGGTCGCCAGGTGTTCCGGCAGGTCGCGACGGGCGAGGATGCCGCCATGCACCTTCGGGTGCAGGGTCTTGACGCGGCCGTCGAGCATTTCCGGGAAGCCGGTGTAGTCGCCGATTTCGGTGACGGCGAGGCCGGCGTCGCGCAGCATCTTGGCGGTGCCGCCAGTAGACAGCAGCTTGACGCCTTGCGCGGCGAGGCCCTGGGCGAATTCGAGTACACCCGTCTTGTCGGAGACGGAAATCAGCGCTTGCTTGATGGTCATGGCGATTTAGAGAAGTTGATGTTCGGTGAGTTTCTTGCGCAGCGTGTTGCGGTTGATGCCCAGCATCTCCGCTGCCAGCGTCTGGTTGGTGCCGGCCTTGGCCAGCACCAGTTCAAGCATCGGTTTCTCGACGCTCTTCAGGACCATGTCGTAGATCGCCGCCGGCTTCTCGCCGTCGAGGTCCCGGAAATACTGCTCCAGTGCGTTGATCACGCACCGCCCCAAGTCATGTTGGCTCATGCTGCCAACGCCTCCTCAGTCTGGTTGTCCTGCGTTTCGTATTGCAGGTGTTCCCCTGCTTCGGCCTGGTGGTGGAAGAACTCATCGACCGCCTGCCTCTGTTGTTCGATGGTCGGCAAGGTGTTCATCACCCGGCGGAAGGCGGCCGAACCGACCAGTCCCTTGGTGTACCAGGAGATGTGTTTGCGGGCGACCTTGACGCCTGTTTCCAGCCCGTAGAAGTCGTAAAGGTCGTCGAGATGGCCAAGCAGGATGGTGTGGATCTCGGCGACGCTGGCCGGCGGCAGATGCTCGCCGGTCTTCAGGTAATGCTCGATCTCGCGGAAAAGCCAGGGGCGGCCCTGGGCGGCGCGACCGATCATGACGCCGTCGGCGCCGGTATGGTCGAGGACGAACTTCGCCTTTTCCGGGGTGGTGATGTCGCCGTTGGCGATCACCGGGATATTGATCAGCGTCTTGACCATGGCGATGGTGTCGTACTCGGCCTCGCCGGTGTATTGCTGGCAGCGCGTCCGGCCGTGGATGGCGACGGCGCGTACGCCGGCGCTTTCAGCGATGCGGGCGATGGTCGGCGCGTTGCGGTTGGCGAGGTTCCAGCCGGTGCGGAATTTCAGCGTCACCGGGGTGTCCGGGACGGCGCCGACGACGGCGTCGAGAATGCGGCCGACCAGCGCTTCGTCCTGCATCAGCGCCGAACCGGCCATCACGTTGCACACCTTCTTGGCCGGGCAGCCCATGTTGATGTCGATGATCTGGGC
>DILW01000095.1 GCA_002425245.1 Betaproteobacteria bacterium UBA5582
CCAGCTTGACCTGCAGGTCCATGGCCGAACTCCAGACCACGTCGGCCTTGCTGCCCTGGCGGGCCTCTTCGATCACGCGCTGGTAGAGCAGGTTGGAATGCATGTCGTGGTACTCGACCTTGACCCCAGGGTGGCGCTGCTCGAAATCGTCGATCAACGGCTGCACGATGTTCTGGTCGGTCGCCGCGTAGATCACCACCCGGTCTTCAGGCAGACCGGTTTCCAGGTTTTCCGGGAGAACCTCGGCCTGCACCGCGGCGACGCAGACGCCGAGTGCGATGGCCAGCAGGCAAGTTCTCCGAATCATCCGTTCTCCTCCGATCACACCTGGCCGGTGCCATGGTGTTTTTTGTTGTTCGAGATGATAATCCTCGCCCAAGCTTTCGATTTACTTTCACCCATGCGCCTGCTCCTGGTCGAAGATCACGCCGAACTCTCCCAGTGGGTCAGCAAGGCCTTGCGCCAGGCCGGTTATGTGCTCGACGTGCTCGACCGCGGCGACCACGCCGATCACGCGCTGCACACCGAACATTACGATCTGGTCATCCTCGACCTGTCGCTGCCCGGCCTCGATGGGCTGGAAGTCCTGCGCCGCCTGCGCCAGCGCGAAAAGGGTGTGCCCACCCCGGTGCTGGTGCTGACCGCGCGCGGCGCCACCGAGGAGCGGGTGCGCGGACTCAACACCGGCGCCGACGATTACCTGACCAAGCCCTTCGACCTGAGCGAACTGGAAGCGCGGATCAAGGCCTTGCTGCGGCGCAGCGGCAACCTGGTGCCCAAGGTCCGCATCGGCCAGCTCGAATTCGACACCACCACGCGCCTGGCCAGCATCGGCGACCAGCCCCTGGCACTCACCCCGCGCGAACTGGCGGTACTCGAAGTGCTGCTCTCGCGCAGCGGCCGCCCGGTGGCGCGCGAAGCGCTGTTCGAGAAGGTCTTCGATTTCGACACCGACGCCCGTGTCGAGGCGATCGAAATCTACGTCTCGCGCCTGCGCAAGAAACTCGAAGGTTCGGGGGTGGTGATCAACACCCTGCGCGGCCTCGGCTACCTGCTCGCCGAGGCCTGAGCTTGTTCTGCCAGCTGCGGTCACTCCCCGATGTCTATTGAAGCCCGGACCGGACCGCGTTACAGCCTGCGCCGCCGGATCGTCTGGTGGCTGCTGCCGCCGCTTTTCGTCATGCTCGCGGTCAATGCCTGGCTGTCGTATCGCGGCGCGCTGGAAGCGGTCAACCGCGCCTACGACCGTTCGCTGACGGCGTCGATCAAGGCAGTCGCCGAGCAGACCCATTCGGCGGCTGGCGAAATCCACGTCAACATCCCCTACTCGGCTTTCGAGATGTTCGAGGACAAAGCCCAGGAAAGGATCTATTACGCGGTGATCGCGCCCTCCGGCGCCCTGCTCACCGGCTACCCGGAGCTGGTACCGCCGGCAGGGCTGAGCGAAAGCGGCGAAGTGCTGATCGTCAACGGCAACTACCGCAACGAGGACATCCGCCTCGGCGCCATGCGCAAGCGCCTCTACGACCCCGCCCTGCAGGGCGGCGACGCGGCGACCATCGTCTTTGCCGAAACCACCGGCTCGCGCACCCGGCTGGCGCGCGACCTGTTCATCGACAGCCTGCGTCGGCAACTGCTGCTGCTCGCCGTCGGCGCCCTGCTCATCGTCATTGCCCTGAGCAGCGCCTTCCGGCCACTGCTCGAACTGCGCGACGCCATCCGCCGGCGTGGCGACGAGGACCTCACCCCGGTGCCTGCCGACAACGTGCCGAGCGAAGTCGGCCCGCTGATCGACGCCATCAACCACCACACCGAACGCCTGTCGGCCATGCTCGCCGCCCGCAAACGCTTCCTCGCCGACGCCGCCCACCAGATCCGGACGCCGCTGGCGGTGCTCACCACCCAGGCCGAATACGGCCTGCGCCAGAGCGACCCGGAGGAAATGCAACGCACCTTCGCCAGCCTGCTGCACAGCATCCGCGGCGCCCGCCGGCTGGCTAACCAGATGCTGGCGATGTCGCACGCGGAAGCGGTCAACGGCTTGATGGACGAGCGCGCGCCGGTCGACCTCAATGCCCTGGTCAGGGAGGTCGCCATGGAGCTGGTGCCGCTGGCGCTGAACAAGGGCATCGATCTGGCTTTCGAGGAATGGCCGCAAGCTACCGTGCTCGAACAGGGCAACGCGCCGATGCTGCGCGAGATGGTCGCCAACCTGATCGACAACGCCATCCGCTACAGCCCGGCCGACTCCCAGGTCACGGCGGCAGTGGCAAGCTGGCAGGGGAAAACCGTGATCAGCGTCAGCGACCAGGGGCCCGGCATCCCCGAGGCCGAGCGCGAGAATGTCTTCCACCGCTTCTACCGCATCCTCGGCCACGGCGACGTCGACGGCAGCGGCCTCGGCCTCGCCATCGTCCGTGAAATCTGCCTCGCCCACGGCGGTAACATCACCCTGCGCGACGGCGAAGACGGCCGCGGCTTGTGCGTCGAGGTCGAACTGCCGCTTGCCGGCGGCTGAGCGCCAGCGCAAAAAAAGGGCACCCGAAGGTGCCCCGCAAAATCGCCGCGCGCAGGGACTACGGCGCAGCAAGGAGATGGAAGGTGCTCAGCTGAACGCCGTTTCGGCGCGCTTTTCGCGCATCTTCATCAGGCGCGGACCGGCCAGCATGGCGATGGCGACAATCCAAAGGCCGATGGCGATCGGGCTGCCGAACAGCACGCCGACTTCGCCGTTGCTGATCGACAGCGCGCGGCGCAGGTTCTGCTCCATCATGTCGCCGAGCACGAAGCCGAGGATGAAGGGCGCAATCGGGAAGTTCATCACGCGCAGCAGGTAGCCGATGCCGCCGATGACGGTCCCCAGGACCAGGTCGAAGGTGTTGCCATGCACCGCGTACACGCCGACCATCGAGATCGCCGCAACACCCGGCACGAGCAGCCAGTTCGGAATCGACAGGAATTTGACGAAGACGCGGATCAAGGGAATGTTGAGGACCAGCAGCATGATGTTGGCGATGAACAGCGAGGCGATCAGGCCCCAGACGATCACCGGTTGATCCTGGAACAGGGTCGGGCCGGGCGTGATGTTGTAGAGCGTCAGCGCCCCCATCATCACCGCCGTGGTGCCGGAACCGGGCACGCCCAGGGTCAGCATCGGCACCAGCGAGCCGTTGGCCGAGGCGTTGTTGGCCGCTTCCGGCGCCGCCACGCCGCGCACGTCGCCCTTGCCGAAATCGCTGTCCTTGCCGGCCATGCGGCGTTCGCTGGCGTAGCACATGGCGGAGGCGATGGTGGCGCCGGCGCCGGGCAGCACGCCGATGAAGAAGCCGGCCAGCGAACAGCGCAGCAGCGTCCATTTTACGGCCAGGAACTCCTTCAGGTTGAACATCAGGCGACCGGTGATCGAGATCGGCTCGCTGCCGGCATGCGCCTGCTGCAGCATGAGCATGACTTCGCTGACCGCGAACAGGCCGATGACGATGACGATGAAGGGAATGCCGTCCTGCAGGTGGAGCGCGTCGAAGGTGTAGCGATAGACGCCGCTGTTCGAATCGATGCCGACCGTCGACAGCAGCAGGCCGACCAGACAGGCGATGGCCGCCTTCGGCAACGAGTCGCCGACCAGACCGCCGAGGCAGCACAGCGCCAGCACCATCAGCACGAAGTACTCGGCCGGCCCGAAAGCGATCGCCCACTCGGCGAGCAGCGGCGCGAACAGGACGATGCCGATGGTGGCCAGCAGGGCGCCGCAGAACGAGGCCAGCGCCGAAATCGACAGGGCCGGACCGGCCATGCCCTTCTTCGCCATCGGGTAGCCGTCCATGGTGGTCATCACCGCGCCGGCGTCGCCGGGCACGTTGATCAGGATGGCGGAAATCCGCCCGCCGTACTCGCAGCCGGCATAGACCGCGCACAGCAGGATCAGCGCCGATTCAGGCGGCAGTTTCATGGCGAAGGCGATCGGCAGTAGGATGGCGACGCCGTTGATCGGTCCGAGGCCGGGCAGCAGACCGACGATGGTGCCGAGGAAGCAGCCGACCAGCGCGATCATCAGGTTTTCGGGCGTGCCGGCGACGGCGAAGCCCTGCATCAGCAATGCAAATGTGCTGTCCATGATTTACCCCAGGAAGGAATTGAGCCACAGCCCGGTCGGCAGGGCGACGTCGAGCAGGCGGTCGAAGAGGATGAACAGGCCGGCGCCGAGTCCGACGCCGCCGACGATCCCCTGTTTCCAGCTGGCGCCGAAGAAGCGCGCGACCGGGATAACCATCAGGCTGGTGGCGAGGATGAAACCGAGCTTGTCGAACAGCCAGGCGTAGGTGAGCACGACGACGAACAGCGAACCGATGCGCAGCAGCACGGCGGGCGGCGCCCAGACCGTGTCGCTCTTCTTCTCGAACATCAGGGCGACGGCGCTGATACCGAGCAGAATCAGGACGGTGATCGGGAAGGCACGCGGGCCAACCGGTTCGTAGGAAATGGTCACTTCAAAGCTGCGCGCCAGCCAGATGCCGATGACGCTGACGAACAGCAGGATGCCGCCGAGGATTCTTTCACTCATGGCAATCTCCGGAAAAGGCCCCGCCGCGGCGGGGCCGTTGAGCGAAATTACTGGGCGGCCAGGCCGAGTTCCTTGGCCAGGACCTTGTAGCGAGCGACTTCACGCTTGACGCTGGCGGTCAGCTTGTCGCCGGTCAGGTTGAACGGGAACAGCCCGCGCTCGGCGCGCAGCTTGTCGAACTCCGGGCTGCCCTGCAGCTTTTCGAAGGCGGCGAGCCACCATTTGTAGTCGGCGTCCGAGACCTTGGGCCCCATGTAGAAGCCGCGGGTGATCGTCCAGTCGACGTTGTAGCCCTGCTCGATCGCCGTCGGGATGTGAGCCAGTTCGCCCTTCAGGCGCTCCGGGGCGAGGATGGCGAGGACCTTGACGCGACCGCCCTTGAGATGGCCGAGCACTTCCGAGGCATCGCCCGAGTAAGCTTGCACGTGGCCGCCCATCAGCGCGGTGATGGCCTCGCCACCGCCTTCGAAGGCGACGTAGCGCATCGACTTCGGATCGACGCCAGCCTCGCGGGCGATCAGCGCCGACTTCATCCAGTCCTGGCTGCCCACCGAGCCGCCGGCACCGAACACCACCTTGCCCGGCTCCTTGCGCGTTGCCTCGATCAGTTCCTTGAGGTTCTTGTACGGCGAATCGGCCTTGACGATCACCGCGCCGTAATCGGCACCGACGGCGGCCAGCCATTTGACGTCGTCTTCGGTGTATTTGCCGAACTTGCCGAGCGCCAGGTTGAGGAAGGAACCGCCCGAATAGGCGACGATGGTGCCGCCTTCGGCCGGCCGGTTGGCAATCACGGTGTTGTAGGCCACTGCACCGATGCCGCCGGGCATGTAGGTCACGCGCATCGGCGCTTCGAGCAGCTTGCTGTTCTGCAGGGCGCTCTGGGCGAGCTTGCAGGTCAGGTCGAAACCACCGCCCGGCTTGGCCGGGGCAATGCACTCGGGCTTGGCCGGTTCGGCCTGGGCCAGGCCGGCGCTCAATGCCAGGGCAGTGGCAACGGCATACAGGGTTTTCTTCAGCATCATGATCGTCTCCTTTGTTTGTTGATCAGTGCAGGGGCTGATGCACAGGCCCTGCATGGCAACGGAAGATAAGGAGACTGGCTTTCGATTGGCTTTCAGGAAAACCCGGCAGACCAGGGCGGGGAAGGTTCAGCCCGCGGACTCAGCAGTGACGCTGTGCAAGTTTTGAACAGTTGTGAGCAATTTCAGCAACCGGCAGCGCATCCGGCGGCGCCGGCACGACGCCCCGAGCGCCTTGTCCATGGGCGCTTGCGGGAGGCCGTCGGGGTGATGGCACAAGGCTTGCAGTCTGGCAGTTTCGTCGGGGACCGTTCCACGGCAGCACACACGGCCGCGACTGAATCAACGCACAAACAAGGAGACGTTCCATGCACAGTCACAAGTTCCCCCGGCACCTGCTCGGGCTCGCCCTCGCGGCGGCGCTCACCGTCGCCGGCAGCCCGGCCAGCGCCACGGTCAGCGATGCCGACATCCTCAACGACGCGAAAACCGTCGGCGATGTGGTCAGCTTCGGCCTCGGCACCCAGGGCCAGCGCTACAGCCCGATGACGCAGATCAACACCAAGTCGGTCAAGAACCTGGTTCCCGCCTGGTCGATGTCCTTCGGCGGCGAGAAGCAGCGCGGCCAGGAATCGCAGCCGGTGATCCACAACGGCCGGATGTTCGTCACCGCTTCCTACAGCCGCCTGTTCGCCTTCGACGCGAAGACCGGCAAGAAGCTGTGGAAGTACGAGCACCGCCTGCCCGACGGCATCATGCCCTGCTGCGACGTGATCAACCGCGGTGCCGCGCTGTACGGCGATCTGGTCATCTTCGCCACGCTCGACGCGCAACTGGTCGCCATGAACCAGGAGACCGGCAAGGTCGTCTGGAAGCAGAAGCTCGGCGACTACGCCGCCGGCTACTCGGCCACCGCCGCCCCGATCATCGCCAAGGGCAAGCTGATCACCGGCATTTCCGGCGGTGAATTCGGCGCCGTCGGCCGCATCGACGCCCGCGACCCGCTGACCGGCAAGCTGCTGTGGACACGCCCGACCGTCGAAGGCCACATGGGCTACACCTTCGACAAGGACGGCAAGGAAATCGAGAACGGCATCTCCGGCACCCTCAACGCCACCTGGACCGGCGACCTGTGGAAGACCGGCGGCGCCGCCACCTGGAACGGCGCCACCTACGATCCGGAAACCAACCTGATCTTCGCCGGCACCGGCAACCCGGCCCCGTGGAACAGCCACCTGCGCCCGGGCGACAACCTGTTCTCCTCGTCCACCGTCGCCATCGACGTCGACACCGGCAAGATCGTCTGGCACTACCAGAACACCCCGCACGACGGCTGGGACTTCGACGGCGTCAACGAGTTCGTCTCCTTCGACTACAAGGACCCGAAGACCGGCAAGCTCCTCAAGGCCGGCGGCAAGGCCGACCGTAACGGTTTCTTCTACGTCAATGACCGGACCAACGGCAAGCTGCTGAACGCCTTCCCCTTCGTCAAGAAGATCACCTGGGCGAGCGGCATCAACCTGGAAACCGGCCGGCCGAACTACATCGAAGAAGGGCGTCCGGGCGATCCGGCGGCTGGCGTCGATGGCAAGAAGGGCAAGGTCGTCTTCTCGGCGCCGTCCTTCCTCGGCGGCAAGAACCAGCAGCAGATGGCCTACAGCCCGCAGACCGGCCTCTTCTACGTGCCGGCCAACGAGTGGTCGATGGACATCTGGAACGAACCGGTCTCCTACAAGAAGGGCGCCGCCTACCTGGGTGCCGGCTTCACCATCAAGGCCATCCACGACGACTACATCGGCGTCATGCGCGCGGTCGATCCGGCCACCGGCAAGATCGTCTGGGAGAACAAGAACTACGCCCCGCTCTGGGGTGGCGCGCTGGCCACTGCCGGCGGTCTGGTCTTCTATGGCACGCCGGAGGGCTACCTGAAGGGCGTCGATGCAAAGACGGGCAAGGAAATCTGGTCCTTCCAGGTCGGCACCGGCATCGTCGCACCGCCGGTCACCTGGGAACAGGACGGCGAGCAGATGATCGCCGTCACCACCGGCTGGGGCGGCGCCGTGCCGCTCTGGGGCGGCGATGTCGCCAAGCGCGTGAACTTCCTCGAACAGGGCGGTTCCGTGTGGGTGTTCAAGCTGCACAAGGGCTGAACGCCACCATCCCGACCGGGCACAAGGCCCGGCAACAGCGGCGCCCCGGCTTCGGCCCGGGCGCCGTTTTTCTTGCGCCGACGACCAGCGCCTCATTCGCGCCCCCCGCGCGCCTGCGCTTCGATGAAGACCTGGATCGCCCAGGCCAGCTCCTGCTTGAGCACGCCGTCCCAGGGCGGCATGTGGGTGACGCCAACGATGATCTTGCCCTGGCGCACGGTCTTGGCGAAGTAGGCGTCCTTATCCGCCTGGCAGCGGGCTTTCAGTTCGGCACTGACAATGCGCCGGCAGGCCCGGTTGAGGTTGCGCAGATCCGGTGCCGGTGCGGCATTGGTGGCGGCATCGGCGCCATGGCAGCGGGCGCAGGACTGGTTGTAGGCGCTGCGGCCGATATCGTAGGCGGCAGGCAACCCGCGGTAGGGATTGTTCTCGCGCCAGTCATTGCCCAGCGCGGGCAGGGCCGAATCGTCGACCACCGGCGGCTGGGCGATCTCGGCCGCGAGCACGGCGCCGGCAAACAACAGGGCCCAGGCGCCGAGAAACAGTAGATGCAGTCGTCTCTTCATGGCCATCACCAGTCGGTCGGGCAGCCGGTGCAGCCCGTGAAATCGGCATCCTGGAATACCGCGAAACGGCGGAAACTGCCGCTGAGGTCGGCGCCGCGCAGATTGACGGTGAACAACTTGGCCTCCTCCAGATTGGCGTCGACCAGGCGGGCGCGCTCGAACCAGGCAAAGTTGGCCTTGGCCGCTTCCAGGGTGGCGCCGGTCAGGTCGGCATCGGTGAAATCGGCCCGGAACAGGCGGGCATGCTCAAGGTCCGCGCCGACAAGGCGGGCGCCGCGGAAACTGGCGGTCGGCGCCGCCACCTTGCCCAGGCGGGCGCCGGTCAGGTCGGCTCCGTCAAAGTTGGCCCCGGCCAGCATGGCGCCGCGCAGGTCGACCCGGGCCATCCTGGCGCCGCGGAAATCGGCCCCGGCCAGGTTCTTGCCGGCCAGGTTGGCATGACGCAGGTCGCCCCCCGGGCAGCGGGTGTGCGACCAGATCGGACAACCGTTGATCACCGGCGGATCCTCCCCTTCTTCGGCGGCCGTGGCGCCGCTCACTCCAGCCACGGACAACATGGCAACGAACAAATATCGCAACATGGTCTGCTTTCCTGGCGTTGGCAGCCCTGGCCGGCGCTCGCCGACCAGGGGATAAATGCAGGCGGCCGCTGGCCGCCCGCCGTCAGCGCTGGGCCTGAGTCAGCGCCTTCGGCAGCTTGAACACCCACACCGAGCCGCCCTGCGTCACCTGCTTGGTCAGGTCGGCCATGTCGCCGCCCCACAGCGGCACCGCGCCGCCGTAGCCGGACTGGATGCCGAGGTATTGCTCGCCGTCCATTTCCCAGGTCACTGGCACGGAAACGATGCCCGAGCCGGTCTGGAATTTCCACAGCTCCTTGCCGGTCTTCTTGTCGAAGGCCTTGACGTAGCCATCCGAGGTACCGGTGAACAACAGGCCGCCGGCGGTGGTCAGGGTGCCGGCCCAGAGCGGGAATTTCTCCTTGTGCTCCCAGGCGATCTTGCCGGTCTTCGGATCGATGGCGCGCAGGATGCCGACGTGGTCATCGAACAGGCGCTTGATGCGGAAGCCCTGGCCGAGGTAGGCGGAGCCGGCCTTGTAGGTCAGCTTCTCGGTCCAGTAGTCCATCGCCCAGTGGTTGGCCGGGATGTAGAAGAGCTCGGTCTGCGGGCTGTAGCTCATCGGCATCCAGTTGGTACCGCCCAGGAAAGGTGGCGAAACGAAGATCGAATCGCCCTTCTCGGCGCCGTCCTTGACCTTGGGCGGCCGGTTATCCTTTTCGATCGGCTTGCCGGTCTTCAGGTCGAAGCCGGAAGCCCAGGTGATGCCATCCACGAAGGGCCAGGCGCCGATCAGCGAGGTCGGCTTGTTCGGGTAGCCAGCGCCGGTCGCCAGCTTCTCGCGGTCGGTGACGAAGAAGAAGCCGTTGCGGTCGGCGTGCGCCGAGGCCTTGACCTGCTTGCCGGTCTTCGGGTCCTTGTACTCGAAGAGCACCACCGAGTTGTTGCCGGAGAAGTCCCAGGCGTCGTTCGGGGTGTGCTGATAGAAGCCCTTGAGTTCGCCGGTGCTGGCGTCGACATAGGCCTGGCCGGAGGTGAACAGGCTGTCCCAGTTGCGCGGATCGTCGCCTTCCTTGGTCCGATGCCAGGTGTTCCACGGCGCCGGGTTGCCGGTTCCGATCACCACCATGTTCTTGTCCACGTCGTAGCTGGCCGTTTGCCACGGCGCGCCGCCGCCCTGATGCCAGGCTTCGACCAGCTTGCCGTCCTTGTCGCGCGGCCACGAGGGCGCGTTCTTGTCGCCGGTCGGCGTGCTTTCCTTGCCGTTCAGGCGGCCCATGTGGCCTTCGACCATCGGCCGCGCCCAGACTTCCTCGCCGGTATCCGGATCGCGCGCGAACAGCCAGCCGACGACGCCGAACTCGTCACCCGACGAGCCATGCACCAGCAGCACCTTGCCGCTCTTCTGGTCCTTGACCACGAAGGGGGCACCGGTCATCGTGTAGCCGACCTTGTGGTCGCCGAACTTCTTGCGCCAGACGACCTTGCCGGTGTCCTTGTTGAGGGCGACGATGGCAGCGTCGAGCGTGCCGAAGTAGATCTTGTCGCCGTAGATGGCGGCGCCGCGGTTGATCACGTCGCAGCAGGGGCGGATGTCGTCGGGCAGGCGCGCCTCGTATTCCCACAGGCGCTTGCCGGTACGGGCATCGATGGCGAAGATGCGCGAGTAGGAGGCGGTGACGTAGATAACGCCATCATGGACCAGCGCCTGCGCTTCCTGGCCGCGCTGCTTTTCGCCGCCGAAGGAGAAACTCCACGCCGGCACCAGGTGCTCGACGTTCTTGGTATTGACCTTGGCCAGCGGGCTGAAGCGCTGCGCCTTCAGGCCGAGGCCGTAGGACAGCACGTCCTGGGTGGTCTTGTCGTCGTTGAGGATGTCTTCCCAGCTCACCTTGCTGCCGGCCATCGCCGGGGCGCAAAGGGTGGCGGCGACAAGGGCGGCGATGAGGGTCGGACGGGGATTGAACCGGGTTGTTGCCATCTTTATTGTCTCCTGAAAGGTGTCGTCTGCTTCCCGATGGATCGGGGGCGGCCTGTCCATTCCGACAGGCGAGCCGAGTATAGGAAGCGCTTTTGCCCTCCGTCCCGGGAGAAGCTCCCTGGCAAACCGGGAAAAATTCCCGACCTTCCGCGCGCTCGGTACGAAACCTGCTCAGCCTCGCCCATGACAATAAGAAGGGGGCGCAATGGATCTCAGACGACGATTGGTGGGCTATCTCGGCGCCCTGCTCGGCGGCTTGCTGGTGGTGGCCGTGGCCATCCACCTGCATTCGCTGCGCGGCGATCTCGACGCCGAAGTCGCCGCCTCGACCCACCTGGTGGACATCCTGGTCGCCGCCAGCCAGCCGGGAACCACGCCCGAGCAAGTGCAGGCGCTGCTGCGCGATGCGCCGCTGCGCCACATCAGCATCGAAGCGACGGCACAAGCGCCGGCTGAACGCAGCTGGCTGGCCGCCCTGCTCGCCCCCGAGGCGGCGCGGCCGACGCCGCGCACCGTGCACATCGGCGGGCAGACGCTGTACGTCGTCGCCAACCCGGATTCGGAGATCGACGAGCGGCTGGACGACACTGTTCGACTTTGCATCACCCTGTTGCTCTATTCTGGAGCAACCCTGCTCGTCGCCTGGTGGGCGGCGCACCGCGCGCTGAGCCCGGTGCGCGAACTGGAGGCCGGTCTGCAGCGGCTGGCGCGCGGCGAGGAAGCGGCACGCCTGCCGGCCTTCGCGCTGCGCGAATTCAGCCGCGTCGCCGGTGCCATCGACATTCTTGCCTCCGCCCTGGGCAGCGCGCGCGCCGCCCAGCGCCAGCTCGCCCGCCAGTTGATCGAGGTGCAGGAAGCCGAGCGCAAGACCCTGGCAAGGGAATTGCACGATGAGATGGGGCAGACGCTGACCGCCATCGGCATCACCACCGCTTACCTGGAGCGCCACGCCGGCCAGTTGAGCGGCGAACAGCTCGCCCAGCGCCAGCTCGCCCGCCA